>JBCCZL010000879.1:0-3027 GCA_039187775.1 Myxococcota bacterium | reverse complement strand
CTTTACCGCGGCGCTGAACCCGACCGCGTACATGGTCCCGCTCGGCGCGGGACTCCGGCTCTCTGGTGACCCCGAGGCGCAGCGGGCGGCAGTGATCGATCTCGCGGCCCACGGGGAAAAGACGTTTCGTAGTCTTGATCTTCGTGGGGCGGGGTTGGAGGGCCTCGACCTGAGCGATGCGGATCTTCGGGGAACCGACCTCTCGCAGGCAAGCCTTCGGGGCACCGACCTCTCGGGTGCCCGGCTCGGCGCGGCCAACCTCGCCGAGGCCGACCTGAGTCAGGCCGATCTCTTTGATGCAGATGTTGCCTCGGCACAGGGGTTTGAAAGCGCCCGCTGCGATCTTGGAACGGTGCTTCCAAGAAGCTTCGCCTGCGAGGAAGGGCGAGTTTACCGAGTCGGACCCTCCTCGCCCAACCACTAAGGCTGGATAATCTGAGGGCGGTGGCGCGCTAGCGGACCCCCCCAGCCCACAGGATAGCCTCATCGCGCTGGAAATAGACGCCGCCGTAGGCGTGCTGGAGCGATACCATCACTCCTGAGGAACGCTCGCTGAGTCCCAGAACTTCGGCCGTCACCTCCCCGTCCGCGAGCTTCACGATCGGCACTGCGGTTTGCCGGTGTGGTTCGCCGAGGAAGAGGTCTTCCGCGGTCCGAGGCTGGATTCCCCCAGTTTTGCCACGTGTGCGGCGCACATTGGAGCTCATCTCAACCCTCCCTGAAGTCGATCGGTGGGAAGGGGTGGGCGAGGTGGTGCGTCCGGGAGGCGAGGAAATGCCGCGGATGTTCGAGCCCGAGGGGAGGGCAGCCGAGGGCCTGCTCCAGCCGCGGAGCGGCCCCAAGGAGTGTTGAGGTGCGCTTCTCTAGCCCGATATCCGCGAGTATTTGGCCGGTGTGGCTCACGGATCGCAAGGCGGATCTTGACAGCGCCGCGCCGGTGGACATCGTCCCCCGCATGACTGACGTGGCGGAGACGACCCATCGGTTTCAGGCAGAGGTGACCCAGGTGCTCAGCCTGGTCATCAACTCGCTCTATTCGAACAAAGACATCTTTCTGCGCGAGCTCGTATCCAACGCTTCCGATGCGTTGGACAAGGTGCGCTTCGAAGCGGTGACCGACCCGGAGGTTCTCGGCGACGAGAAACTCACGATCCGGATCTCTTTCGATGCCGATGCCCGCACGCTCACGATCAGCGACAACGGGATCGGGATGACCAAAGAGGAGCTCATCGAGAACCTCGGGACGGTGGCCCACTCCGGTTCGAAGGAGTTCCTCAAGCAGCTCGAGGACGCGAAGAAAGACGTCAGTTTGATCGGCCAGTTCGGCGTCGGATTCTACAGCGCCTATCTCGTGGCGGACCGGGTGGAGGTGGTGAGTCGAAGCGCCAAAGACCGACAGGCCCACCGCTGGACTTCGGATGCCGGGGAGACCTTTTCGCTCGCCGAAGCGCGTCGCGTCGAGCGTGGCACCGACATTATCCTCCACGTGAAAGAGGATCAGGGAGAGCTCCTCAAAGAGTGGTACATCCGCGACCTCATCAAGCGCTACTCCGACTACATCGAGCACCCGATCGAACTCGAGGTCGAGCGCGAAGAGGGTGAAGGCGACGAGAAAGAAAAGGTAAAGCGCTTCGAGCAGGTCAACGCGGCGAGCGCGCTTTGGCAGCGGTCGCCCTCGGACATCACCGATGAGCAATACCAAGAGTTCTACAAGCATCTGACTCACGACTGGGAGGCTCCGCTTGCTCGGCGTCACTTCCGCGTCGAAGGAACCCAGATGTTTAGCGGCCTCCTGTTTGTGCCGCGTCGGCCGCCATTTGACCTCTTCGCGTCCGAGACTCGTCACGGAGTGAGGCTCCACGTGCAGCGCGTCTTCATTATGGATGATTGCGAGGAGCTTCTCCCGCGTTGGCTCCGGTTCGTTCGCGGGGTGGTGGATTCCGAAGACCTTCCGCTCAACGTGTCCCGTGAGATCCTTCAAGACTCGGCGGTCGTTCGGGTCATTCAGAAGCAGGTGGTCAAGCACAGCCTCGACATGCTGGAGGAGCTGTCGACGGGGGACGACTATCCGAGCTTCGTGCAGCACTTCGGCATGGTCCTCAAGGAAGGGCTCCACTTCGAGAAGGACAAGAAGCAGCAGGAGCGGGTCGCCAAGCTCTGTCGCTGGGAAAGTACCGCCGGCGAGGAACTCGTGTCGCTCGAAGACTATGTCGGCCGAATGAAAGACGATCAGAAAGCCATCTACTATGTGTTCGGTCCTTCCCGGAAGATGGTGGAAAATGCGCCCCATCTCGAAGTGCTGAAGAGCCGCGGCTACGAAGTTCTCCTGATGACCGACGCGATCGATCAGTGGGCGGTTGAAGGTCTTCGCGAGTTTGACGGAAAGCCCCTCGTCAGTGCGATGGCTTCGGATCTCAAACTCGAAGAGGATGACAAGCGGTCGGAGGACGATGACGAACTCGACGGCCTCGTCAAAACGGTGCGCCAGGTGCTTCAGGACAGCGTGTCTGAGGTTCGGCTGTCGCGTCGCCTTGCGGAATCACCGGCATGCTTGGTCCTTCCCGAGGGGGGGCTGCCTCCGTATCTCGAGCGCCTGATGCGCCTTCAACAGCAAGATCTACCGATGCAGAAACGGGTCTTTGAGCTGAACCCCGAGCATCCCTTGATTCGCAGTCTCGAATCGCTGCACGAACGGGACGCGGAGGCAGCACAGGTGAAGGACTGGATCACGCTCCTTTACGATCAGGCCCTTCTCGCGGAGGGAAGTCCGGTCGAGGATCCCACCCGCGTGGTCCAACAGATGACCGCGCTCCTCACCGACGCGGTGACTCGGGCCGCCGACGCGTCGTCACCCGCGTGACCTACGCCCAAGCCCGTCGGGGTCGCCTACGGAAGCAGTTCCTCCACGTACGGCGGAAGCGCGAGGGCCGCCCGATGGATTGCGGGGGTGTAATAGCGCGACCGACCACGAAGTTTTGAGGCGCGCGCTTCATCGATCGCGAACGGGTCGATCGACTCGCCGGCGAT
>JBCCZL010000878.1:0-3037 GCA_039187775.1 Myxococcota bacterium | reverse complement strand
TACCTGGGCATCGCCGCGTCCTTGGCCTGCGGTCTCATCGGTATCCGCGAGGGGCTTCGGCCCAGCCGTGCGTATCGCGGCGAAGCCTATGACGCAGAAGAAGCCGTTCCGCGCGACCTCGGCGCAGCTCTGGATCTCTTGGACAGTGCAACAGAACTTCACGCTTTGCTGGGCCGAGAGTTCGCCCAGGTCTATTCGCTCGTCAAAAGGGCGGAATTTGAAGGGCGCATGGGAACCCTTCTTCGTTAACGTAGGGCGTGGACCCGACAGACCCCAGCGAGTACGAGTTCACTTCCGAATACAACTGGTGCGACTCGCGCTGCGAGCGTTGTCCGCTCGAGAAGACCTGTGCCCACGCCAAGATGGAAAGCCAGCGACGCTGGGCGCACACCATGCGGGGAATCGATCCGGACGACCCGGACGTGGTGATTGCCGACCTGAACCGACAGCTCGAGGCGACGCTGACCTACCTCCAGGAAGAGTTCAAAGAGGAACTCGCGGAGGAAGACCCGCGTGAATCCATGCCCGTATCGCTTCTCGAAAAGCGGCTGCGACTACTGTCGAAGGCCCACACCGTCGCGCTCCGCGATCTCGTTGAAGGCCTGAGCGAGGAAGAGCTTCGGGTGAGCGACGCGCAGGTCGGAACGATCATCAGTGGCTCGCTTCTCGTGGGCAGCAAGATCGGCCGGCTCGGGGCGTATCTGACCCCGGAGGGAGAACCAGTTCGCACCCCGGGATGGGACGCCGACGCAGTACCGAATCTTCTCCTCCTCGAGCGGGTGGACAAGGGCCTGCGGACGGCGGTCCGGGAACTCTCGGCGCTCGCGCCCACCGCAGATGCCGAGTCCTACTGGAGCGCCCGCGAGCGCCTCTTTGCGATCGTCGACCAGTGGTACGAACGCGTGCCGGACGTCGCGCGCGAAGCCTTGAAACAGCGCATCGATGCCCGAACCGCGCCCTCCCCGTTTTGCCAGCGCCCGATCGTTCCCGAGCGTACGGCGTAGCCGCGAAAATAGAAATTAGAGCCGGGGCAACGACCGAGAAAGCGGCCGAAGCGCGCCGCGAATCGCTGCCTGAATGGCCGCCTGCTCGACCCGATCGCGCCGACCGGTGCCTCGCACCCCGGCTCGACCGCTCAGCATCGCGCGTACCGTCGCTCCGTCTCCGTCGGTGACGAGCACATTGACGTGGCAGTCCACCTGAAGACCGTGGCCCAGGTCGACGCGTCGTAGCTCGGTGACCGACGCCCGCAGCACGTAGCGGGCGCGTCGGGTCGAGGTCAGCTCGAAGCCGCCAAGCGCGCGGAGCTCATCGGCGAGGGCACGCCGGATCACGGGGCGGTCCACCCCGTTCGCATGGTGACCGTCGGTACCCACCGCGACCCGAGTGGTGGTCTGTCCTTCCGCGGTCGGAAGGCTTAGGAAAACCATCGCGGCGAGGGCCGCCGCCGCACCCCCTCCAATAAGAAGCTTCGAAACCACGTAAGCCTCCCCCGTGTTGGAGTTTCTCCGACCCTTCGCCCGGGCCGTGTATCTCAGATACCGAAGGCACCCAACGCTGGTCAAAAAAACGCACGACAAAACCTGCCCGGCAAAATCCTCCGCGGCAGAAACCTCGCCGCAAGAATCAGCCCGACAAAACCGCGAAGCCCGGGAAGACGCGAGACCCGAGCAAGCGATGCGCGGTATGGTGGAGATCCGTGGCCTCGCTCCTCCGACCGGTACCGATGCTCTTGCTCGCGCCTTTCATTGCTTCGGTCGCGGAAGGCTGTGACTGTGGCGCCCGAACCGCCGCGCCGCCACACCCGACGCCAACCGCCGGCCCCGATCCGGTGGTGCTCACCGATGACGGCTGCGTCGTTGACGTGCCGCGCCTCGACCCTTCGGTCCATCGCGGGGTTTGTTACGCACACAACTATCAGGCCAACGGTTCTCGAGGTTACGGATCGGAAACCAGCCGGCGATCCCTCCGCGAACTTCGCGAGGTTGGCGTCGACTGGCTCAGCCTCACCCCATTCGCGTTTATGGCCGGGCTCTCTTCGCCCGAAGTCCGCATGATCGGCGACTACCCGGCCGGCGAGTCGGACGAGCGAATGCATCGAGAGCTCGCGTCCGCCGAGGAACTCGGCTTTAAGGTGATGCTCAAACCCCACATCTGGGTCCGGGGAGGCGGCTGGCGCGGAGCCATTCGGTTCGACACGGAGGCCGAGTGGGATCGCTGGTTCTCGAGCTATCGCGACTACATGCTCCACTACGCTGCGATGGCGGAAACCGGCGGCGCGGAGGCGCTGGTGGTGGGCGTGGAGACCGACCACATCACGATGTCCCACGAGGCGGAGTGGCGGGATCTCATTCGCGAGGTCCGGACGCGCTACCAGGGGCAGATCGTCTATGCGGCGAACTGGGACAAGGTCGAAGACGTCCCGATCTGGGATGCGGTCGACGCGATCGGAGTCCAGTTCTATCCCCCCCTCGCCCGGGAGTCCGGCCAGCCACTGGCGGCGCTCCGAGAAAACATGGACGCGTGGTTCGATCGGTTGGGGGCGCTCGCTCGGCGCACCGGCAGACCGGTGATCCTCACCGAGGTGGGATACCGTTCGGTGCGAGACTGTGAGCTTCGACCTCACGAGTGGCCCGAGCGAGACAGTGAAGAACCGGTGGTCGACCCACAGGCACAGGCCCGCGCCTATCGCGTGCTTCTTCAGGCCAGCGCGGGCAAAGACTGGCTCCGCGGGATCTACGTCTGGAAGTGGTTTACCGATCCGGACGCGAACGAAGAAGGACCCGCGGGCTTTTCTCCGCGAGACAAACCCGCCGAAGCAGTCCTTCGGACCGCATTTTCCGAGAGCTGCCCCCCTGCGGAATCAAACTGAGTCAGGGCAGCATCAGGGGAAGACTCTTCAGAGCCGGCGCGCCCGCGGGATGAGCCACGGTGATCATCGGGGCGGAACCATCGACGTTTCGAAGCACGATGCAGCCACTTCCGCCTCGGAGACCGAAAGGGGGACACTGTCCGACAAAAATCCCGAAGGGGCGGG
>JBCCZL010000877.1:0-3070 GCA_039187775.1 Myxococcota bacterium | reverse complement strand
TCGCCAAAACCTCGACCTCTTTCACTGGGCGATGCGCCGAGACACCACCGATCCGGAGGTGATGGCCGCGATCGCGAAAGAAGTCGGTACCGAAGACCGACTTCGAGCACTCCTCCTGTTTACGGTGGCGGTCGTGGCGTCAACGAATCCGACGGCGCTATCGAGCTGGAAAGCCCAGATGCTCGAGGACCTCTATCTCGCGGTCGCGGCGTACATGGAGCAGACGCGGGCCGGTGAGGAAGAACCGACGCGAGCAGACCTCGCGGCCGAGCTCCGGGCGCAGGTCCTCGAGGCGGCTCCCGCGGCCGACCCGGACGTCTCGCTCGCGTTTCTCGATGTGCTTCTTCGCTCGATGCCCCATCGCTACACCCTTTCGAACCAGGCCGAGGCGATCATCGGTCACGCCCGAGTGGTGGAGGGCCGGCCGGCGGGAACCGTGCGGGTGGCGCTCTTCTCGGGCCCGGCCCCGGAGGTCGCCGAACTTCTTGTCGTCAGTGACGACCGTTCCGGACTTCTCGCTGATATCGCGGCGGTTTTGGGAGCCCGACGCCTCAGCGTGGTCACGGCGCAGATCTATACGCGGCGTCTCCCGTCCAACCCGGAGATGGCCGAAGCCGTCGATATCTTCTCTGTGCAGCGCGAGGCCGGCGGGTCGGTGGACCCGGCGGTCGCCAAGCTCGTCGAGGAAGACCTCGCCCGACTTGGGGAAGGGGCCCTGAGCACCGAGCAGGTGGTGGACCAGCTCGATGTGACCCCGGCCTGGTCGCGTCGTCGCGTGCCCGAGGTGGAGACCGAAGTGATCGTGGATAACGCGGTGTCGTCGCGATTCACCGTGATCGATGTGTTCACGAAGGACCGGATCGGGCTCCTCCATTTCCTATCCCGAACGCTTCACGAGAGCGGGCTTTCGATCGCGCTTTCAAAGATCAGCACCGAAGGGGCCCGCGCGGCCGACGTGTTCTACGTCGATCGTGTGGGCGACGAAGAAACCCTCCGCACCCTCCCGACGCTTCTCCGAAAGGCCCTTGCGCGCTTTCACGAGGAAGCGGAGGCTCGGGAGGAGGCGGCCGGCTGATGCATGCAGGGCCCGGATGGAGTCGCGCGAGCCTCCTTCTCTCGTTCGTCATCTCTGCCTGTCCTCCGGCGAACACCGGTCCCGAACCCTCGGAGACCTCGGGCGATGAAATCATGTTTCCCGACGAAGCCGAGCGTCGGGATGCGGAGTCGAGTGCGCCGCCCGCGTCGGCGGAGGTTCGGCAAGCCGAGTCGCTCCTTGCCCGAGGAGAAGCGGAGGAGGCGCTCTCGGTTCTGGAGCAGGCGGTGGCCGGGAACCCGGCGGATCCTCGCGCCCAGCTCGATCTCGGCCTTGCGTACGAGATGACGAACGACTCGCGGCGCGCCGAGGCGGCGTACCGCGCAGCGATCGAGGCGTCGCCCGAGTTTCCCGAGGCTCACAACAATCTCGGCCTCCTGCTTCGAAACCTGGAGCGCTACGACGAGGCGGCGGCGGCGCTTCGAGAAGCGGTCCGGCTCCGCTCGGACTACGCGTCTGCGCACGTGAACTTGGCCCTCACCCTCGAGGAAGCAGGCGACCGGACCGCCGCGGTGGAGGCGTATCGACTCGCGGTCCGCTTTGCGCCCCGAGACGCGCTCTCGCGAATCAATCTCGGATTGCTCCTCCTCGAGGAAGGCAACGAAGCCCAGGCGGCGATCGAGCTTCGG
Organism: Myxococcota bacterium; assembly: GCA_039187775.1. Classification (GTDB taxonomy): domain Bacteria; phylum Myxococcota_A; class Polyangia; order Polyangiales; family JBCCZL01; genus JBCCZL01. The sequence goes on along the minus strand of JBCCZL010000877.1, from coordinate 1,348 downwards.
CGCGGGCTTCCGCTGGCGCAGGGGGACCCCGCCGCGCTTCAAGCCGTCGGCAACGGTCTTCGTCGGGCGGGCCAACCCGAGGCGGCGGCGCGGGCGATGCGCCTGGCGGTGGAGGCGGTGGGGGACGAGGTCACCCCCGCGCTTCTCGCTGAGCTGGCTCTCGCACTTCGCGCGGCCAACGCGCGGGAAGAGGCCGAGGCAACCCTCGAGCGGGCCCTCGAACTGGACCCCAGCTATGCCACCGCTCACTATCTTCTCGGCAACATGCGGGCCGGCCGGGGCGCGTTTGACGAAGCGATCGGCCACTATCGCCAGTACCTTCGGCTGGCGCCGGATGGGCCCCATGCCGAGATCGCTCGGGAGCGACTCGAGCGGGCGCGAGCCGCCCGGTAGGCCGCCCGGCTTGCTTTTTGGCTGTATTCCGAGGTAACCCCGGCCGCCATGTCGGAAAGCGTCTCCAGCGAGAAGCCCTATCGGGAGCTCACCGTCTCAGCGGTGGTGTTCGGCGTCCTTATCGGCGCGATGATGACCGCGGCGTTTGTCTACGTCGCTCTGAAGCTCGGCTTTACCCTGGCGGGTTCCACCGTGGCCGCGATCCTCGGCTTCGCCGTGCTGCGCGGCATCTTCCGTAAGGGAAGCATCGTCGAGAACAACATCAACCAGACGGTGGCGTCGGGGGTGAACTCCGCGGCGTCGGGGGTCGCGTTCACGCTCCCCGCGCTGTTCATTCTGGGATCCCAGTACGAAGAGGTGGCCGACTTCAGTGTCTTTCCGATCCTTCTTTCAGCGATCGGCGGCGCGTTCCTCGGCATCGTAGTGATCATTCCGCTCCGGAAGCAGATGGTGGAGCTCGAGCGGTTGCGCTTTCCGAGCGGGATCGCGGTGGCGAGTCTCTTGAAGTCGCCAGGCGCGGGCATCCGTCAGGCGATCCTACTTGGTGCTGGGTTTCTCGTGGCGGCGCCGTTTCATGTGCTCACCGGCTTCGAACTTCTGCCGGAGGAACTCACGATCGGCGAGTGGGTGGGCATTCCGAGCTACATTCCGATCGCGATCGGCGTCTCCTTTGCGAGTCTCGGCGCAGGGCTGCTTTCGGGAAAGGGCGGCCTGCCCTTCGTATTCGGCGGAATGCTTGCGTGGTGGATCATCGCTCCAGTCGCGGTGTCGCTCGGCTGGGTTCCGTCGCCGGCGGACATGGGTATCGAGGGGGAGGTGGCCGGCTACGAGAGCTGGGCCACGTGGTCGGCGCTCTATGCGGAGATGCTTCGACCGCTCGGCATTGTTTAAAGCCATCAGAGCATTATACTGACGGCCTTTAGGGCTATAATCACCAGCACCAGTGATAAGAACC
>JBCCZL010000876.1:0-3078 GCA_039187775.1 Myxococcota bacterium | reverse complement strand
GTCTGTGCGCTGTACCGTCGCTTCCCACGCCCGCCCCTCGCATGCGAACCGGAACAACCAGGGGCCGATTCGGGCCCAACAGTGCACCACATTCGGGGACCTCCGCAAGACCGACCTCGGCTTCCAGGTCCACGCCGGTCGAGGCGGTAGTTCCCAACCGCGAAGAACCTCTGGAGTGCGCGGCACCGACTCGCCGCGGCAGAGTTGAACCACGAAAGAACGTCGAGAGGTCGCTTCCGACCCCACGGCTCCTCCTGGCTCTGTCCGCAGTTCGACGCTGCCGCCGACGGGGACAGGAGAACCGGCCTTCTGGTCAGCCAGGTGAAAAACGCGCGGCAGCGCGTGACAAACGATGTTTGAGCACAAAAACAAAGGGGGTTGTTGCTTTGGTGCCTCGGCTCCGTCACGTCCCTGAATCGAAATCGAGCGCGCCCAAGATCATCCCTCCTTCGCCCACTGGAATTTCAGACGTATGATCCCACGATGCGCAGTTGCCGCGGGAGGGACGCAGCAACCGTCGGTCGAGCCCGAGGGCCCCGGTGGCGGCAGTAGAAGAAGCGCCCGATGTGATTTGGATTCCTCCCGTGCCACGGGAGGAGATCGAACCGGTCAACGCAGTCCGCGGATATGTGTTCGTATCCGGACGGCCCTGGCTCCGGCAGCGCGGCCTGCTGGACCGCTACATGGAGCTCTTGCCGCAGGAACTCCATCGGCGCTTCGATGAGATCACCGCCCTCGAGTGGGTCCCGATCGACGAGGCCATGCTGAGCTACGCGGTCTGCGATCGCATGGAGCTCAGCTCGAAGGAGATGCGCGAGCTCGGGGCGTTCGTCTCGGCGGCAAACAACGGCGCCTTCGTGGAAACCCTCGCACGCCTTGCCGGCGGATTCGGAATCTCACCCTGGGTTGCGCTGAAGAGCCTTCACAAAGTGTGGCCCCGGTCCAACCGTGGCGGGGCCGTGGCGGTGTACCGGGTGGCCGATCGGGAAGCGCGAATCGAACTTTGGAACGTTCCGATGGTCCGGTCGCGGTTTTTCTGCGTGAGCTTCTGCGGAGCCCTCGAGCATGGGCTCGCGCTATTTCGACGGAACGCCTCGGTCACCGAGATCGAGAGCGAGTCGGCCGGAGACGACATCGCGCTCCGCGCCACTTGGTAGACCCATACCGTTGGGCACAGCCCCGGTGGACCCACGGCTATCCCGTGTCACTCGTCAGTCGTCGAAGCGAGAGCATTGCCGCAGTGCCCACGACGGGGCCGAGCGCCAATCCCACGAAGACAGTGGGCCAGCCGAACTCTGCCGCGACCCAAGGCGTCGCCTGAACCGTCAACACCGTGAGGCCGAATCCAAGGGCGGTCTGAAAGGTCATGAGAGTGCCGGCGAGCTCCGGAGGAGCAAAGTCGGCCACCAGCGCGGAAAACTGCGCCGAGTCAGCGATCACGAACGCGCCCCACACGATCACCACCGCGATCAGGAATGCCGGGGAAGCAGAAAAGGTCGCCGCTGCGACGAGGGCAGCCGCTCCGGATCCGACCATCGCAAGGATGGTCGTCTCGGCTTTCCCGATCCGATCGGCCAGGCGCCCCGCCACCACGCAGGCGAGCGCTCCGATGCCCACCGATGCGAACGCGGTGAGCTTCGACAGCGAGAGCGCCTCGTCCTCTTGGAGGTGGTGACCAAACGCGGTCCCGAGGGCCACGCCGATCCACGCCCAGAGCGCGTAGAGCTCCCACATGTGCCCGAGGTAACCCGCGTAGGCCAAGCGGATTCGCCGATCGCGCCAGGCCAGGCCGAGCGAGGAGAATCGAAACGCCGGGGCACGTGCGTGATGCGGGCCAAGCCGGACCAGGAATACCAAGCCCCCTCCGACCGCCGCCAACGCGCTCGCTCCCCCGACCGCAAGACGCCAGTCGGTGCCGCCAAGAAACGAAAGAAGATGCGGAGCTGCTGACCCCAAGGTGAGCGCGCCCACGAGCAGACCCACGAGAAGCCCTCGGTCCCGCGTTCCCCAGCCCACCGCGATCTTCATTCCCACCGGATAGACCCCGGCGAGCAGGGCTCCGGTGAGCACACGGGACGCCACGGCAAGCAGCCCTCCCACCGGGACCACGAGCAGCGCGGCATTGGCCAACGCAGCGGCGAATGCACTCCCCGCGAATACGTAACGGGGATCGTAGCGATCGGCGAGTCCAAGAGCCGCGTAGAGCACCGCGCCAATGGCAAATCCGAACTGCACGCCGCTCGAAAGCATGGCCTGACGAACGCTGGAGATCTCGACTTCCTGGGTGAGATCCGCGAGGACCGCGGACGAAGAGAACCAGAGGCACATGCCCAAGATCTCCGCGCCCACCAGGAGCGCGATCGAAGCGCGTTTATGAGCCATCGGCAGACCTACTCTACCTATGCCGGACGGGCTATTTCGTTTCGGAATTCTCGGTGCCGCGGCTGGTGGGCGGCTCGCCAGAAGAGCCGTAGCGCTCCGCCAGAGCCTTCGCCTGCTCTTTGTTCAACGGCTTGATGAGGTAATCCTCGACCCACGCATGCTTGCTCGCCCGTTCGCGATCGACCTGCGACTCGGACGCGCTCAGCATAAACACCGCGGGTCGCGGCGCCGGCGCGAGGACGACGAGCTCATCGAGGAACTCGAAGCCGCTCATGAGCGGCATGCTGATGTCCAGCAGAATCACCTTCGGCGCCACATCGGTGGCCGAGAGATTGCGATAGAACTCGAGGGCCGCGGTTCCTTCGTCGCGGGTGACGATCTGCTCGAATCCCCCGGTCTTTGTCAGGCGGATCTTCGTCAATGCGAGATCGTCCTCGTTGTCGTCCACGAGCAGGATGCAGGAAACGTTGCTGTTCATCGTTGTTCCCGACGCGCACATGACGACAGAGCCGTGCTGGGTGCGTGGTTTCGCACCGTCCGGTGCCCCCGTGGTTCTGAGGGTACCGCAGAACGCTGTCCACCGTCATCACCCGGCCCGGCGCCGCTTGCGTCAGGAATTTCTATAGGCTACTCGGCCCTAATCCCCGACGAGGGTGAACCAAAAAACGGTTCCCCGACCGGGTTCGGATCGGACGC
>JBCCZL010000875.1:0-3095 GCA_039187775.1 Myxococcota bacterium | reverse complement strand
GGCAACCACTTCGCGCTAATGGAGACCATGACTACCCGGGATTACTTAGATTTCCGGGACAAACTGAGCCCTGCGAGCGGTTTTCAATCCGCCCAGCTGCGGGAAATGGAGATCCTGATGGGTCTCCTCGACGAAGACCGAATTCCGTTTGGGCACGAGAAGAGCTACCGCGAGGCCCTCAAGAACCCGGATGGGAGCCCGTCCTTCGCTTCTGAAAAAGTGCGGGCCCGTCTCGAAGACCGACCGAGCCTTCGGGAGGCGATTCACCACTGGCTACTTCGGACTCCAATCCAGGGTTCGTTTCACCAAGATCCGGGTGACGACGAAACACTCCAAGGTTTCATCGATGCATATCTCGCATCGCATGCCGAAGAGCTCGACCGCGCCCGAAGGTCCGCCATCGAACACGCGCTCTCGGAGCAGGACCGGACCCGGCTCGACGAGAAATTCGAAACGGAGAAAGCCGGAGCAAGAAATTTTCTCTATGCCGAAGATGTGCCCGAGGCCCAGCGGAAAGACCGACGCCGGCTTCGTGCCTCGATGGTGTTCATCGAGAGCTATCGAGAGCTTCCACTCCTCGCCTGGCCGCGCGAGATTCTCGAAGGCCTCGTGCACTTCGAGCAGTCGTTTCTGATCTTTCGACAGCGGCACGCCCGGATGGTCGAGCGCATGATCGGCCGCCGCGTCGGCACCGGAGGTTCCGCAGGCGTGGACTATCTCGATCGCACCGCGCTCAAGTACCGGGTGTTCCACGATCTCTGGGCAGCCCGAACGGTGCTCCTCCGAGAAGCCGCGCTTCCTCCGATTCAGAACGCCGAGGTCTACGGTTTCGCAGTGGAGTGACCCGCCCTTGAAGACTCCAGCCGCCCACGCGGCGCAGATTATTCCGCCGGACCAGGCCCGCTGAGCGGCTGGGTGACCGGCGGCGCCGCGGGATCCGGTTCGGCCCCTGGTTCATCGGCAGCCTTCTTCGTCTTTTCCTCGGCACCGAGGACCCGGAGGAGCGGTCGCCAGACGACTCGGATCAGGTCCTCGAGAATCGAGTACATCGTCGGAACGAGCACCAGCGTCAGCACGGTGGCGAAGGCAAGGCCGAAGATGATCGCAACGGCCATCGGCCCCCACCACTCCGAGCTCTGTGTCCCCAGAGCGATCGGCGTACCCTCTGACAGCCCTAGGATCGCCCGATAGTCGATGCTGAGGCCGATCGCCATCGGGAGCAGCCCCAGAATCGTAGTGAGCGCGGTCAGCACGACAGGTCGAAAGCGCGTGACCCCCGCTTCGATGAGTGCCTCTTTCCACTCGAGGCCCCGGCGACGGAGCTGCTCGACATAATCCAGCAGCACGATCGCGTTGTTCACCACGACACCCGCCAATGAGATCACGCCGATCCCCGTCATGATCACGCCAAAGGACGTTCCGGTGAGGAGCAGCCCCCACAGCACTCCGACCAGGGACAGGAGCACCGAGGCGAGAATAATGAACGGCAGAGTGAAGCGATTGAACTGGGTCACCAGCACGATCGCGATCAGGAACACCGCGATGAAGAAAGCACGGAACAGGAACGCCATCGCATCCCGTTGCTCGTCCTGGGCCCCACCGAGTCGGGCGTGGATCCCCGGGGGAAGATCCGCCTTCCCCGTGGTCGCACCGACCGCCTCGCGCACGGCGTTTTCGTTGAACCCCTCTTCCACATCGCCCGAGATGGTGACCACCAGGTCCTGGTCGATGTGGCGGACCGAGCCGCTCCCGCCGGCAAGCTCGTAAGAAGCCACCGTCGAAATCGGCACCGCGAAAGTATCCGGGCTCGTGTCGAGGCGCCCGGGAATGTGAAGCGACATCACCGCTTGGAGGTCATCGCGGTACTCGGGGGCAACCTTCACCACGATGTCATACTCGTCTTCGCCATCGCGCAGCGTACTCGCCTCTGCGCCGGTGAGCGCGGTGCGAACCGCCATCGCCACATCCTGGGTGCTCGCCCCGACTCGCTTCGCCGCACCTCGGTCGATCCGAAGACGCATCTCCGGTCGCCCTACCCGATAGTCGTCGGTCAGGAGCGCCACGCCTTCGATCTCGGAAAGCTCTCGCCGAAGGCGCGCGGCGGCCGCGCCCACCTCGTGGAAGTTCTCACCGGACACTTCCACCGCAATCGGCGGACCCACCGGTGGCCCTTGCCGCTCTTTTTCGATCTCGATGGACGCCCCCGGGATGTCCCGCAGCTGAGCGCGGATCCGGTCGATGGTAATCCCCGTCGCCTCGACCCGTTCCTGCTGTCCAGCTTTTGCCTTGCTGAAGTGCGGAAGAAAATCGATGGTAATTCGCGCCTTGTTGCTCGCCGCCTGAGAACCGGACAGGGGGTCACCGCCGCCGGCGACGCCGCTTTCCGCGACATAGAAGTCGACGTTTTCTTCCCTCAGGAGAAGCTGTTCAACTCTCCGAACCATCGCGTCCGTGGTTTCGATATCGGTGCCGTCCGGAGCCCGGATGGTGATCGTGGCACGGTCGGGTTCAACCTCGGGGAAGAACTCGGTCCCGTGGTTGAAGGCGCCGTAGATGAAGAACGTCGCAAAGAGGGCGGCGAACCCACCGGAGATCGACCAGTAGCGGTGGCGGATCGACCAGGCAAGCACCTTTCGGTATGCGTCGAGGACCGGAGTCGACTGAATCTCTTGCCGACTCCGCTTCGACTTCTTCATCACCAGCGACGTGAACACCGGAAGGATCACGATCGCGACGAAGAGGGAGCAGATGAGCAGGATGACCACCGTCTTGGGGAGGTAACCCATGAACTGGCCCATGATGCCGCCCCAAAAGACCATCGGAAGGAACGCCGCCACGGTGGTGGCCGTCGAAGCGGCGACCGCCCAGCCGACCTCCTTCGTGCCCACGACGGACGCCTCGAAGAGCGTTTTCCCTTCCTCGACGTGGCGATAGATATTTTCGACGAGCACGATCGCGTTGTCGACGAGCATCCCGAGCCCGAGGATGAGCGAGAACAGCACCATCATGTTCATCGTCATCCCGAAGATCGCGATGAAGAGCATCGACATCAGCATCGAAAGCGGAATCGCGATCGCGACGAACACCGAGTTCCG
>JBCCZL010000874.1:0-3103 GCA_039187775.1 Myxococcota bacterium | reverse complement strand
GCCAGGTCCTCGGTCTTGCCGACCGGCCCGAAGCATCGCGGGAGGCGATCGAACAGGCGCTCCGCGAACTCGCCGACGCCTACGGGCCGGCGCACCGGAGTCTCATCGGTCCGCTGCGAAGCCTCGCGAGCCTCGACACCCGTCAGGGGCGACCGCGCCGGGCGATTCGACTCCTCGAGAGGGCGATCGCGATCGCTACACCCTATGGACGGGACGGGCGCGCGTCGGCTGGACGTTCGAGGCTCGCGCTCGGCCGGCTCCTCGCCGAGCGAGGCCAGACCCAGAGCGCCCTCGCGGTGCTTCGACAAGCCCGGAATGACCTCGATGCAGGATTCGACCAAGACGAATCTCAGATCAGTGTTCGTCTCGAGCTGTCCGATGCGCTCCTCGATGTCGGCGACCTCGCCACGTCGGCGGCCATGCTCGATGAGGCGCGTCAGCTCCTGGAACACATTCCCAATCTCGACGTGTGGGTGCGCATTGCGGTGGGAGAGCAGCTTCGCCGAAACGATCGATCCGACGCCGCGCTCGAGGTCCTCACCATCGCGATCGAGGAAAGCTCCGTCCGCGGACCGCGGCGAAACGGCCTCGCCGAAGGCGCCGCATGCTTTGCTCGAGCCGAGGTCCAGCGAGAGCGAGGCGCGGCTACCGAGTTCGAAGCCGATCTCGAGCGAGCCCTTGAACTCCTTCGCACCCACGCCCCCGAGGACCACCCCATCCGCCAAGCCGCCGAATCCTTAAGGGACCAGGTCACTTTTTGACCACGAGGCCGGCCACCGACCGAAATCGCAAGCCCGGGGGTGAAAGAGGCCGTGCGCGAATCCAGCGTCGCGACCACGCGGCTTGCGCTCGCAAGGCTACAGGCTTGGAGCAACGCCGAGCGGAGGTGCAGGTTCTCGAGGCGACGCTGACATCCTGGCGAGGGAACTATTGGGTCGCTCGCCACATTGGCGCTTTGTCCGCACGTTTGCGTGTTCTAACTGGTAAACGGCCGGAGCACACGAGGGCATGCTTCTTGATTGACCGCCCATCATGAAACGATTTGCTCTCGCGCTGTTCGCGCTCCTCGTACTGTCCTTCGCCCTTCTCTCCTCGGTGGTCGCCCAACCGCTTGAACCTCCGCCCTTCGTTTTCGAGGCATGCGATGGCTTGGCCGAGAACGATGCCTGCACCCTTGACTCGCCTCGCGGGCCGATCGATGGGACCTGTCAAACGCATCCCGACGGGCGACTCATGTGCATTCCGGAAGGGTTCGGAGGCTAAAGGCGAACCAGGAACCGGAGAGCGCGCGGAGCGCTCCCCTTCTCTCCCGCGACCAAAGCTCGTCCGGGCTGCTCCGCAGCTCGTGCGTTATCGCCGCGGTCGCGTCGTTCGGACTGAACCTCAGCCGAGGTGGGTGAGGCAGGTGGCCGCGTCGGACACGACCATCTTTCCGGAGTTCTCTTCGACGTCGAGGGACTTCACCACTCCGTCCTCGACGACCATCGAAAATCGCTGCCCTCGCACTCCGAGGCCCGCGCCACCGGCGTCCATCGTCAGGCCGAGCGCCTTGGAAAAGGACGCGTCCCAATCCGGGAGCATGGTGACCTTGCCGGTGGCCCCGACCGCATCGCCCCACGCTTTCATGACGAAGGGATCATTGACCGAGAGGCAGACGATCTCATCGACGCCTTTGCCTTTGATCTGGGCCGCGTTCTCGACATAGCTTGGGAGGTGCTCTTTGTGGCAGGTCGGAGTAAACGCGCCCGGTACAGAGAACAGCACGACCTTGCGACCCGAAAAAATCGAATCGGTGGACACGTCTTCTAGGCCAGCGTCGCCCATCCGCTTGAGGTCCTGGCTGGGGAGTTTGTCTCCGACTTTGATCGTCATTTCTCGGCTCCTTTTCGCTTCGTGCTGGTTTTCGGTTGGCGCAGGTTTTCGATGTGCGGGCGGAGCCTAGCCCGGGGCTGCCAGCCGACGCGAGCGTTTTGTCGCCCTTCAGGGCCCAAAAACGCACGTCACCATTGCGTTGGCGGCAACCGTGCTTATCTGCATTAGGTGCCCCTTGGTGATTCAACGTCCGTACCTCAGACTTCTAACGTGTCCCAGGGGAAGCCGCAGTACACCGACGAGGAAGCCCACGAGATCCTCCGGCGGGCGATGGAACGAGGCGAGGGGAACGGTCGGCTTCATCACACGGACCTGGTCGAGGCGGCCCAGGAAGTAGGGATCGATCCGCGCCTGGTGGAACAGGCGGCGATCGAGCTCCGCGAGGAGCGCGAAGTACAGCGCTCGCTCGACGAGAAGAAAGAACTCCGTCGAAACCGCTACTGGCGGAGCGTTCTGACCTACCTCATGGTCAACGCTCTCTTGTTCGGCATCGACTTGGTCACCGGCGGAGGCTTTTGGTTCTACTGGCCGCTGATGATCTGGGGCTTCTTCGTCGCGCTGCGTGGTGCCCGAACGTTCCTTCCCGAAGGCAAAGCCCAAGAGCGGAAGACGTTCGAAAAGGAAAAGAAACGCCTTCGGCGGAAGCGCGCAAAGGAAGCCGAAGCGGCGGAGCGACAAGCCCAGCAGCGCCGACGAAAGCAGCTCGGCGCCAACGTGGAGCGAACGATCGAAGCCGGGGTCGGACGCCTCTTCGAGGCTGCGGCAAACCGGATCGAAGGGGCGACCAAACCACAGGTCGGCGCCGGTGCCGCACCGAAATCAGAACCCCGGAAGGAGAGCGAGTTCTCCCGCTACGCTGCCCAGCAGAAAGCGCCGCAGAAAGCCCAATCTCCACAGAAAGCCCAATCTCCACAGAAAGCCCAATCTCTACAGGAAGCCCAATCTCCGCGAACGCCACGACGAGGGGCACATCCCGACCCGAAGGCGCAACCTCGAACCACCGCCTCGAAAGACGGCGCAACATCCACTGGTTCGAAACCGGTGCTCGTGACCCCACCACCGAAAGCGCGTGTGGCGACCGACGACCCTTCCGACCCGGAGGCCATCGAGCAAGAGGTCGCCGAGCGCCTCCGCCGACGACGCCGCTAGAGCGGCAATCGGTTTGAATCCGTAGGGGAAACCAAGCATTTCGCCGTATGCGCGAGTGCCCCCACAGCCTCGGAGCGAGGAG
>JBCCZL010000873.1:0-3109 GCA_039187775.1 Myxococcota bacterium | reverse complement strand
GGCGAGCTCCTCGTCGAGGTACGTGTGGAATGCTCCGCTGTCGAGGATCATCGAAAACTCGGGTCCCTGGTTTCCCTGGGCCGGAAGCATCGGTCGAAGCGGATGCTCGTAGCTGACCTCGATCGGCTCGGCGAGACACGGCGCGAGGCTGCGGCCCGTCCGAGGGGCGGCCCAGTGCGGAGGCGCGGTCGCGCGAAAACTCTGCTTGAGTTCGTGAAAGCTGCTCACCGCCACGTTGCCCATGGCGTTGCTCGACGAGCAGGACCAACCGGCCGGCGTCGCGTGTCCGACGTTGTCTTTCCACTCGATGTCCTCGCACACGTTCAACCGTCCAAAGCCATCGATGTGATCCCACGCGACGGGTAGCGCTTCCCCCGTGATCAGCATCGTCAACGTTCGCCCTCCTCGGGGGCGGTACACATACTCCCAGGTCTCTCCCTCCCCCGGAAAGTAGAACGCCTCTTCGCCGCTCGAGGGATCGAGGAAGCGCAGCCCGAAGAGCGCGGCGCGAGACCGAGCTTCGCGGCGCCAGTAGGGGCCGGCGGCGCGAACCGGTCCGTCGCCGACCTTGAGCCAAGCGCCGAACGCGTCCTCGCCAAAGGTATGGCTTCCGCCGGTTTCGAGATGCTCGCGTCGTTCGGCGAAGAGTCCATCGGCGACGACGACGGTGTGCGCCCACTCCCCGTCGTGATTGAGGACGCGATACTCGAGCACCGTGGCGTGCCCGACGCGACGATCGAGGGCCTCGCGAAGATCCGTGATCTCACGAGTGAGGCGAGGGTCGACGCCTGAGAACGATGCGCAGCCAGGAATCCAGCCGACGCCGAGGGCAAAGGCGCAGCTCAGAACAATCGAACGGACATCGTGCGAAACAGCACGCACCAGAGAAGTATACGTCAGCGAGAAGCGCTCCCCCCCGCTTCGCCGTATACTCGCGGCATGCGGCTCGTGGCACTGCTGGTGGTTCTCTCCCTGCCCGGGTCGGCCCTGGCGCAGGATTGGTACGACCCGACGCCGCTTCTCCCCTCGCTTCGTGCGTCGGCCCGCGCCGAATTGCCCGCTGCGGCGGGAGTCTCGAGCCTCGATGTTCTGCCGCTCTACGACCTGGCGATCGAACTCGACCCCGATCACGGCCGTTACCGGTTGGAAGAGGAGATCTTTTACACCAATACCACCGGGCGGCCCCTTCGGGAGATCGTGCTTCGGGTCTACGCCAACTCGGTGCCCGGGCCCGCGCCGGTGACCCTTCAGGGGCTCCGCTGCCGCCCGGCGTGTCGCCACCGCATCGAGAGCCGGACGGCGGTGGTGGTTCGCCCGACGTCCGCCCTCGCTCCGGGGGAACGTCTCCGGATCGAGGTCGAGCTCGATGGCCGGCTTCGCTACATCGACTCGAGTCGGACGAATGCGCTGGCCCAGGGGCTCGAAAGTCTGAGCACCTTGGCGAGCGGGGAGCACGCCGGGGACTACGGCCTCCTCGCCCGAGGGGATGGCATTGCGTCGATGGCCAACTTTTACGCGGTGCTCGCACGCCGCCGAGACGACCGGTGGGTGTCCGCGGAGTCGAGCACGATGGGGGACCTCGGCCCCGACGCGATGGGGCATGTCCGAGCTCGGATCACCGTGCCCGACGGGGTGGCCATCGCGGTCACCGGGCGCATTGCGAGTCGGCAGACGGTCGGCAGGCAGCGCCGCTATCGCATTCAGGCAGCGATGGTCCGCGACTTTGCGCTCCTTGCGAGCCGCGACTTTCAGACCGAGACCCGCCGGGTGGGCGATGTGCGGGTCCGGAGTCATTTTCTTCCGCAGGACCGAGCGTCGGGCGAGCGGGTCCTCGATGTGGCAGCGCGGGCGCTCCGAATCTTTCAGCGGCGTTTTGGCCCGTATCCCTATGCGGATCTGGATGTGGTCGAAGCAGCCCTTGTCGGAGGGGCGGGGGGCGTCGAGTTCGCGGGGCTCGTGACGGTTGCCAGCATGATGTATCGACCGATGGCTGGAGGACTCGCGGGTCTTATGGGCGCTACGTCCCAAAGTGGTGCAGGAGCCGAAGACACGCAGGCCGCCCTTCTCGAATTTGTGACGGCACACGAGATCGCTCACCAGTATTGGCATGGCATCGTGGGAAGCGATTCTCGCGACCATCCGTTCGTCGACGAGTCCCTCGCGCAGTGGAGCGCGATGCTCTACCTCCGAGACCGCTATGGGGCCGCTCGAGCGGAGCGAGACGCCGACATGCAGGTGCGGATGAACTATCAGATGATGCGGATGATGGGCATGCCGGATGCGCCCGTGGACCGACCGGTCGACGCGTTCTCTTCGCCGATCGCGTATGCCGGCTTGGTGTACGGCAAGGGCCCGTACCTGTATCCGGAGCTTCGGCGCGCGGTCGGCGATCGCGCCTTCTTTTCTGCGGTTCGAGAATACGTGCGCACCTATCGGTATCAGACCGCGCCTCCGAACGGGCTCTTCGATCTTCTTGCGCAGGGTCGGCGCGGCGCCCGGGTCCGGGACCTGCAGCGGCACTGGCTCGAGGAGACCCATGGCGATGCCGACTTGGGGGAGGCCGACGTGGGCGAGATGGTCGGAAGCATGCTCGGAGCGAGCGGCGGCGGGGGCCCTGAACTCCAAGAGGCGCTCCAGCTCTTTCAGCAGCTCCAGGCCGGTGACACGAACGGGACGCCGGATGCGGCGGACCTCAATCGCCTCCTTCAGAGCCTTGGCGGGGGGAGCGGCGTCGACGTGAACGAGGCGCTGCAGATCCTCGAGCAGCTCCCGTAGTCTCATCTCGCGAAGGCAACGAGGTGCGGCGAACCGGTAAAACGCGGTGGACTCGACTGTCGGGGGTTGGTTACGAGGCTGTCGAAGGATTGCCGTGAGTAAGAGCGCTGTCTGTAGAGCGCTGTCTGTAGAGCGCTGTTCGTAGAGCGACGTTCGCCCGCATCGGTCACCAGAGGTGATGGATCGGGTTCGAAAGTGCTGGATTCCCGCGGACCTCGGACTGGAAGGCGCCGCAGCGGTCCTCGACGTACCGCGAGGACGGCGGGAGGGAGAAGGCCGTGGAGAAGGCCGGGGAGAAGGCCGGGGAGAAGGCCGGGGGAATCCAGTGCTTTCG
>JBCCZL010000872.1:0-3110 GCA_039187775.1 Myxococcota bacterium | reverse complement strand
TCACCGTGGAGGACAGCGGCCGCGGAGTGCCGCAGAACCTTCAGGACCGGATCTTCGACCCTTTCTTTACGACGAAAGGAGAGGAAGTGGGCACTGGACTCGGGCTTTCGCTCTGCGCCGAGATCGTGAAGCAACACAACGGACAGATTCGAGTCGACGATTCACCCGGCCTCGGCGGTGCGCGCTTTACCGTCAGCCTGCCCATCGACACGAAGCTTCGTGTGTCCCGGCCCTCGGTGGGCCCACTCGTGCTCGGGCTTCAGGGACGGGCCCGGGTACTCCTCGTGGACGACGAGCGATCGCTGCTTCGAGCCTACAAGCGGATTCTCAGTGCGGAACACGACGTGACCGCGGTCGAGAGCGCCACCGAAGCCCTTGGGGTTATCGAAAAGGATCGGGCGTTCGACATCATCATCTGCGACCTGATGATGCCCGACGTCGACGGGGCGCAGTTCTTCGAACGGTTGGGAGGCATCGATGCTTCGCTCCAGGACCGCGTCGTCTTTTGCACCGGAGGCGCGGTCACCCCGCGGGCCCAGCGGGTGGTTCAGAACTACCCTGAACGAATCTACGAAAAGCCGCTCAGCCCGACACTTCTTCAGCAGCTCGTCCGCGAGTCTCTCCGTGGTCCGGTGGACCGTGCGGTCGACGTTCCATCGTAGCCTGCCTTCGGTTCAGTTCGAACGGCGAGCCACCACCCCGTCGATGTCCGGTCCGTCCGACAAGTTGTCTTTGGGAAAGGGCATGCCGGTGTCCGGGTTCGTCGCGTCGCTCGCCGCCGAAAGCCGGATAAACCGAATCCCCAAACGACGAAGCTCCTCGCCTTGGGCGCCCGGAAGGTCCGCAAGGTCGAACGGGTCGCCCCCCGCGTCCGGTGAAAATGGATCCACCGGATTGTCTTCTACGTGATAGCGAACCGGTTCCACCCCGGCGAAGCTCACCCAGTCCTCGGGACGGGACGAGTAGGCGGTCTCGTCCGCGGCAAGGAAGTCATGGGGGAACGCGACGAAGTCGACGCCGTCGGCCGACACCTCGACGATCGTCGGGTCCATGAAACGATTGGGTCCGGCACCGATCACAAACGGATTTTCGAACACCACGAGATCGGTGCCCGGGCCATCCCCGATCGGGTCGCCCGGAAACCCGAGGACAAGAAAGCGGCCTTCACGGATCGAGTAGACGTTCGTACTGCCAAGCGAGTCGCCTCCCCCGCGGACTCCATCGACCGCGCGGCGCTCGTCCAGGAACCCGGCTCCCGTGGCCCCGGGGGCCGCCACCACATCCGTCGCCCAGACAAGCTCCTCGCTTCCCGCGTCCCTCGAGCCGTCCCCTCCGGACACGTCCTCTGTGACATCGCCGCTCGCGTCGCCCAGAACAGCGTCAAACGAGGCATCGGTCGATCCGTCCGGCGGGTCAGGCGCGGCATCTGGGGGCGAGCCGCCATCTTCGCCACAGCCGAGCCCGAGCATTACGGAGGCCGTGACCAGGGCCGATTTTGGGGTCCAACGCACCGCGCGGGACTGCCACACCCCCCTCGAACACGCAACCGCTTGACGGGTGCCTAAGGCTGGGGCATGCATTTAGCAGTGAAGCACATCGCCCTGTTCCTGATCCGAATCTACTGGTGGACCCTGTCACCGCTGATCGGGAACGTGTGCCGCTTCGAGCCGAGCTGTTCGCGCTACACCGCGTGCTGTATCGAGCGGTTCGGTTTCTTCCGGGGCGGTTGGCTCGGAGCAAAGCGAATCGCGAAATGCCAGCCGTTTCACCCCGGTGGATACGACCCGCCCCCCACGGAGTAGCGAGATCGCGCTAGCGAGACGACGCTAGCCCAGCCATCGTAATAGCCTCTGGACTCGCAGCTCACCGCGTGGCCACCTGACGGCGGTTTCCCGCCCTTCCCTGACTTCCGATCCTTTCGAACTCGAACCCCCGCGACCCCCATGCCCGAGTCCTTTCGCCTCTACAACACCCTCAGCCGTGACACCGAGACCTTCGAGCCGTACCAGCCCGGCAAGGTGAACCTCTACGTCTGCGGAATGACGGTGTATGACCACGCACACGTCGGTCACGCCCGCGCGATGGTGGTCTTCGACATGGTGGCCCGCTACCTCCGACACCGAGGTTGGGACGTCAACTTCATTCGGAACTACACCGATGTCGACGACAAAATCATTAAGCGGGCCGCCGAAAAGGACCAAGAGCCCCTCGCGCTCGCCCAGCACTTCATCGATGACTTCAAAGAAGACGTCAAAGCGCTCGGCCTTCTGCCGCCGGACCACGAACCCCGGGTGAGCGAATGCATCGACGACATCGTCTCCTTCATTCAGCGCCTTGTCGACAAGGGCCACGCCTACGCTGCCGAAGGCTCAGTTTGGTTTTCTGTCAAAACCTTCGACGGGTACGGGAAGCTTTCGGGCCAGAAACCGGACGAGATGCGCAGCAGCGCGGACACCACCCCGGGAAAGCAAGACCCCCACGACTTTGCGCTCTGGAAAGCAAGCAAGTCCGGCGAACCCGCGTGGGATAGCCCCTGGGGCGCCGGTCGACCGGGCTGGCATATCGAGTGCTCGGCGATGGCCGAAAGGTGCGCCGGGAGCCAGCTCGACATCCACGGCGGGGGCCTCGACCTGGTGTTTCCGCACCACGAAAACGAAATCGCCCAGTCGGAGTGCGCCCTCGAGATCCCCACCTACGCGCGCTACTGGATGCACAACGGCCTCCTGAACATGAGCGGCGGCCAGAAGATGGGAAAGAGCCTCGGCAACGTCTTTAACATTCGCGATGCGCTGAAGCTCTACCCCGCGGAAGCGCTTCGACTCTACTACCTTCAGGTGCACTACCGGTCACCTCTTCCGTGGGATGAAGCGGCTCTTCCCGAGTCGCTCGCGCTGCTCGCCCGGCTCTACGAGGCACGCGAGGGCGCCGAAGCCATGGCCGGCGACGAGCCGCTCGACCGCGTGGTGTCCGACCTCGGCAAAGACGCCAAGGCGGTCGTGGAGCTCGCGGAGCAGTTCGAGGCCCGGTTCTACGAAGCGATGGACGACGACTTCAACACCGCCAAGGCACTCGGGTATGCGTTCGAGCTTGCGCGGGCCCTCAACCGGTTT
>JBCCZL010000871.1:0-3113 GCA_039187775.1 Myxococcota bacterium | reverse complement strand
TGTGCCCCCGGCCGCCACGGGAGAGTTTGCTCCGCTCCGCATCGGGACGATTCCGGTGTGGCCTCCGGTGGTGCTCGCGCCGATGGCAGGGGTGACCAACTATCCGTTTCGGACCATCTGCCGTCGCTTCGGGGCGGGTCTTTATGTATCTGAAATGATTACAGCCCGACCTCTTGTCCTTGGAAACGAAAAGACGCTTCGCCTTGCGGACTTCGGCCCAGAAGAGAGCCCTCGAAGTCTCCAGCTGTACGGGGTGGACCCACACTATGTCAGCGAGGCGGTGGCCCGACTGGTCGATGAAGGGCGCGTGGACCACATCGACATGAACTTTGGCTGTCCGGTCCGGAAGGTCACGCGCAAGGGCGGAGGGGCCGCGCTTCCGGTCCGCCCGCGGCTCCTTGCCGCCATCGTGGGCGCTGCGGTGCGACGCGCCGGCGATATTCCAGTCACGATCAAGTTCCGCATGGGCATCGACGACACCCTGCTCACCTTCTTGGACGCGGGGCACATCGGGGAGGAAGAAGGCGCCAAGGCGGTGGCCCTTCACGCCCGAACCGCCGCCCAGCTCTACGATGGAGAGGCGCGCTGGGAAGCGATCGCCGAGCTCAAAGCCCACGTGAAGACGATCCCGGTGCTCGGCAACGGAGACATCTGGGAGGCGGGCGATGCGCTTCGAATGATGCGGACCACCGGCTGCGACGGAGTGGTGGTGGGCCGCGGTTGCCTCGGTCGGCCGTGGTTGTTTCGGGACCTCGCCGCGGTGTTCGACGGCCGGGCGCCCGAAAACCCTCCCCGTCTGGGGGAGGTCTCGGACATCATGCTGGAGCACGCCGAGCTCCTCAGCGAATGGTTCGGCAACGGCATGGGTCTTCGCTCCTTTCGCCGCCACGCCACTTGGTACACCAAGGGCTTTCGAGGGAGTGCCGCGCTTCGGCAGCGGCTGATGCGGGTCGATACCCTCGACGAGCTTCGCGCCGCGCTCCAAGGCATCGATCGGAGCGAGCGGTTCCCCCCATCCGCCATGCGAATGCCCCGAGGAAAGAGCGCTGGGACCCAGCGGGTGGCACTGCCGGAAGGGTTCCTCAAGAATCGTTTCGACCCCTCCCCCCTTGGACCGGAGGCTGCCGCGATGCACTCTGGAGGATGACGATGCTTCCAATCGGTGCAGCCCTCGAACAAATGTTGGGCGGGATCGACCCGCTCGGACTCGAGCGTGTATCGATTGCCGAAGCCCTCGGCCGAGTCCTCGCCGTGCCGTTCGTGGCCGTGGAGCCGCATCCACGCTTCGACCAAAGCGCCATGGACGGCTACGCGGTGCGAGCCGAAGAAGCGACCGCCCGCTCGGAACTCCTCGTCGTCGGAGAGGCCCCGGCGGGGTCTACCGATCCTCCCTCTGTCGCGCCAGGACAGGCGGTTCGCATCTTCACCGGTGGTCCCATTCCCCCCGGCGCGGACGCGGTAGTGCTCCAAGAGAATGTCCGCCGGACCGACGACCGGGTCGTCCTGCAAGAGGACACCTCGTGGGGACAGCACATTCGGACCCGGGCCTCGGACGTGGCGCAGGGCGAGGTGGTGGTCGCCGCGGGTGTCGTGATCGATCCCGGCGTTATCGGAGTTCTTTCGGCAAGCCGACGAAGTTGGGTCAGCGTCTACCGACGGCCTCGGGTCGCCATCCTCTCCACCGGCGACGAGCTCGCCGATATGGATGGTCCGATCGGGCCGCATCAAGTGGTCGCGAGCAACGGACCGGTCCTCGCGAGTCTCGTGCGACTCTACGGCGGTGACCCGGTCTTGCTCCCGAAGGTGTCCGACCGGCAGGAGGCGATCACCGGGGTCTTATTGGAGCTCAAAGCAGACCTTGTGGTCTCCACGGGCGGAGTGTCGGTGGGCGACTACGACCAGGTCACCGACGCTTCCGTCAAGGCGGGAAAGCATCTTGTTTTCAATAAGCTGCGACTCAAACCAGGAAAGCCTTCAACATTCTTGACGGGCACTCCCCCGCATCTCGCCCTCCCCGGCAATCCCACCAGCGCCATCGTGACCTTCGAGGTGTTGGGGCGCCCACTCCTTCGAAAGCTTGCTGGAGACCACCGCATCCACGCCCCCGCATTCCGCGGCTTGGTGGAGCGCGAAGTTCGCCACCGGCCCGGTCGAACCGAGCTTGTTCGATGCATGGCGGTCGGCGAGCGCGACGGGCGAATCTTGCTTCGGCCCGCCCGTCGGCAGGGGTCGGGTTCGGTCAAGACCCTTGCCCAAGCCGATTCGTTGTTGATACTCCCCTTCGACGAGGAGCGGATCGAATCTGCGACCGAGGCCACCGCCATTCGCCTGTTTGATCCTCGAGGAGCGGTCGACACCCCTCTTCACCGGCTCTGAGGGAATGACGGGGACGGATGGCGTGTTGCTCCTCGCAGGGCCATCAGAGGCCTAACCCTCCCAGAGGATTGCGAAAACTTCTCTTGAGCTCCATCGTCTATGCCGGGAGAACGGAACCTCGCCCCTACCCGTGAAGCTTTTCCTCATCGAAGCCCGTAAGATGAAAGCCCCGAGATGATCGCTCTCGAGACGCGGCCAATCGCCCCAATGGGGCCTACCTTCTTGGGGTCCTAACGCCCATGCCCACCCCCGACTCCTCCCCTACCCTCGCGGCGATTCTTCCCCCGGTCCGGAGGGTCGTGCTTCGAGTTCGGGCCCAGCGGGCGGTCAATGCACTGGTGGCTTGTGCGCTGTTTTCGGTCGGAGGGACAGGGCTCGGGCTTGGGCTTCTCAAGGCGCACGTCATTCCCGCCGCGGGCGCCGAGCTCTGGCTCGTGGGACTGGGGCTCTTCCCCCTGGTGGGAGCCATCGTCGCCGCGCTTTTTCCCGTGGGTCGGCTTCGGGCCGCGTCGCTCCTCGATCAAAGCCACGAGCTGAACTCCCGGATCACGAGCGCACTGGAGTTTGGCCGCTTGCCAGCGGAGGAACGGACCGACTTCATGACCGCGGCGATGGAAGACGCCCGGGCGCATGTGTCACATCTGAGTGCAGCGCGGGCCTTCCCCTTCCGTATCCCACCCCTGATCGTTCCGACGATCCTCCTCGGCCAGCTCGTCGTACTGATCGCGTTCCTCGAG
>JBCCZL010000870.1:0-3118 GCA_039187775.1 Myxococcota bacterium | reverse complement strand
GTGCGTAGATTGCTTGTCTTGTCCTGCGTGGGCGTCATCGCAGGAACGTTCCCCGAGAGCGCAGGAGCCCAAGAGTCGGCGGAGAGCCCCGCCGAGTCGGAGCCGGACGTGTCCGACGACGCACCCACGTCGGACGATCAAGCCTCCGACGCCGGCAACGCCGGAGAACCGGAACCCGCACCGGGCGAGGAGCCCTCGACGTCCGATGCGGCGACCGCGGGCGAGCCTGTCGTCGGCGAGAACCAGGTTTTCGCACCCGTGCTCGTGGACTTCGTCGAAGCGGCGTACCCGCCCGAGGCCTCGGCGGCCCGGATCGAGGGAATCGTGGTGATGAAGCTGAGCATCGACACCGAGGGCGCGGTGACGGATGCCGTCGTCGATGCCCCGGCCGGCCATGGGTTTGACGAGGCCGCGGTGGAAGCGGCGAGGCAGTTTCGGTTTCAGCCCGCTCGCCGAGGGTCGACCCCGGTTCCAGCGCGTATCCTCTACACCTACGAGTTCGAGCTCCCGCCGGAGGGCGCGATCTCGGGAACCGTGCTGGTTCCGGACCCGGCGTCCGAGGAGCCCGTTGCCGGCGTCGCGATCGAAGTGGAAGCGCCGAATGGGCAACTCTACGTCGACCGCACAGACATCGAGGGCCAGTTCAACATCATGGGTCTCACTCCCGGCACCTACGTCGTGCAGGCGGAGGCCGAGGGGATTGGCAGTATCTCGACCAGTCTCACGGTGGCCGACGATCGCACGACCGAGACCACGCTCCGGCTCGTTCCACCGGAGGACCAGAGCCCCATCGAGGTCACGGTGTGGGGAGACACGGACGTCGAGCGGCTACGCCGGTCTTCTCAAGCCGTGCAGGTGATCGAGCTCGACGAGGCCAAGCGGGAAGGGTCCGATCTGGGCGAGGTTCTTGCACGAACGGAGGGCATCAACATTCGGCGCGGCGGGGGATTCGGGTCGCCGTCCGAGATTTGCGTTAACGGGCTGTGCGGGAACCAAGTCCGGATCTTCCTCGATGGAATCCCGCTCGAGCTCGCAGGCTTCCCCGGCGATGTCTCGACCGTGCCCGTCCAGCTGCTCGATCGAGTCGAGGTGTATCGCGGCGTCGTGCCCGTCCAGTTCGGAGCCGATGCGCTTGGTGCCGCGATCAACCTCGTGACCGACGACGACTTGACCGGAACGGCCGGCTCGGTCAGCTACACCGGTGGTTCCTTGGACCTTCACCGTCTGAGCGCGACGGCGCGCCATCAGCACGAGCCTACAGGCTTCTTCATCCGCGCGCTCGGCTTCTTCGATACGTCCCGCAACGACTACCGCATTCAGGTCGAGGTTCCCGACGACCTGGGTCGACTCTCCGAAGAAACGGTGTACCGGTTTCACGACAAGTATCGCCAGGGCGGAGGAAGTCTTGAGCTTGGCGTCGTCGACAAGAAGTGGGCGGACCGGCTGATCTTTCGTGGTTTCGGGGCGGCGTTCCAGAGGGAGTTTCAGCACAACACCGTGATGACCCAGCCGTATGGCGAGGTGGAACAGGAGCGCGCGACCGGCGGCGGCACGGTTCGCTACGTGAACAGGTTCAACGACAGGTTCGGGGTCAACCTGGCCGCAGGGTACACCTACCTCCAGAGCGAGTTCCGAGATCTCGCAGAGTGTGTGTATGACTGGTTTGGCCAGTGCATTCGAGAGCGGGTTATCCCAGGCGAGATCGAGCCGGATCCCCGCGACGAAATCCTCTGGGACAATACGGCCTTCGGCCGCCTCAACTTCGCGTGGCGCATCAGCCCGAACCACCAGCTCAGCGTCGCGGTGGCCCCCACCTTTTTCACGCGGAACGGAGAAGACCGGCTGGTTCCGGAGGGGTCGGTCGATCCCCTGACGGCGCGGCGAGACGTTGCCGATCTGGTGACCGGGATCGAGTACCTCCTCACCCTGGCCGACACCAAGTTCGAAAACCGGTTCTTCGTCAAGAACTACCTTCAGTTCGCCCGCTCCGAAGAGCCACTCCCTGGTGGAGCGATCCGGACCCTGAATCGCGACACGAATCGTTTTGGAATCGGCAACGGGCTTCGATACGCCTTCGCAGACTGGATCTACGTGAAGGCGTCGTACGAGTACGCAACTCGCCTCCCAACCCCCGGAGAGATCTTCGGTGACGGCGCTTTCGTTCAACCGAACCTCGAGCTCGCCCCCGAGGTTAGCCACAACCTCAACGTCAGCACGACCCTCGATCTGCGCGACACCAGCTCGGGGGAATGGCGCATGGACCTCAACGGGTTTCTCCGCGAGGTCGATCGGGCGATCGTCCTCCTAGGCGACGATCGCGTGTTCACGTTCCAGAACGTCTTCGGTGCACGGGCCGTTGGGATCGAAGGCAACGCGGGTTGGACGATGAAGGATGAATGGCTCTCCATCGATGCGAACGCGACCTACAACAGCTATCGCAACACGTCTGGCGATGGCACCTTCGGACAATTCAAAGGCGACCGTATCCCAGCCCTTCCGTATCTCTTCGCGAACGGTATCACGCGTTTCAAGGCGAAAGAGATCGGTTCCCGAAACGACGAGTTCACCATCGTTTGGTACCTGCGGTACACCAAGGGTTTCTTTCGCAGTTGGGAAAGCGCAGGCATACGTGCGTTCAAACAGACCGTGCCCTCTCAGGTCCTGAATACACTGGCCGCGACGTACGTTTTGCGCGCTCGGCGCAACAGCCTCAGTTTCACTGCCCAGGTCGAGAACATCGGCGATCGAGCGGTATTCGATTTCTTCGGCGTACAGCGCCCAGGGCGCCAGTTCTTGTTCGTGCTCAGAGGCGAGCTCTACAAACCCACGGAAGAGAGCGTGTCCAATGAGTAAGACGCTGACGCTTGGTTTATGCTGCGCGCTTGCTCTCGTGTTGGGGGCCTGCGGCGACGACAGCGCGGGAGGCTCTGGGGGCTCCGGAGGATCTGCGGGTTCCGGAGGCTCTGGCGGAGGCGATGCCTTCCTAGTCGCCAATCGCGTTCGCACCCCGGATAGCCGCGCGCTGTTCGTCTCGGTGCTTCCATCACTCGATGTGGGTCAGGTCGACCTCGCTGGCGCCATCGAGCTCTCGGGCGTGTCACGCGCAGTGGCCTTCGAC
>JBCCZL010000869.1:0-3122 GCA_039187775.1 Myxococcota bacterium | reverse complement strand
TCCTGTCGATGCTTCCGGTGGACGAGCGAAACACGCATTTCTTTTTCACCTTTCTCTTCAAGCCATTCAGAGTCCCGTTCACGAAGCAGTCGATGCCCGGTCCGTTGATGAAGCTCATGACCCAACTCTCGAAGCCCCTCGCGATCGATCGAATCATGGCGGAGGACCAGGCCGCGGTGGAGTGGGAGCAGGCCGGCTACGATACCCATTGGGACGCACCGATGGCCGAGCTCAACCCTCAAGTGAAGGCGTTTCAGGATCTCACGATTCGGAAGTGGCAGGCGTACCTCGATTCGGTCGCCCCGCTCCACGTACTCCGGAAAGGTCGAGCGCAGGCATGACTCTCGCCGAGAACCGTTACGCCCCTGAGCCAGTCGCGTCGGTCGACGTCATCGTGTGCCGCGACCCAGCCACCGGCCGGATCCTCGGGGAAGTCCCGGTCGATGGGCCGGCGGAGGTGCGGGCCGCGGTCGAACGATCCCGCCGCGCTCAGATTCCGTGGGGTGCGGCGTCCCCCAAACGTCGCGTTCGCGTGCTCCGAACGATCCTTGCTCACATGGTCGAACACGCGGAAGAGCTCGCCGAACTGGCAGCCCTCGACGCGGGCAAGACGCGCGAAAATGCGATGATGGGGGAGATCTGGCCGGTCTGCGAAAAGCTCCGGTGGACGATCGCGGAAGGACCGAAGCATCTTCGGAGCGAGCGGGTGTCGTCGGGGCTGTTCGTTCACAAGCGAGCGGTCATCGAGTACCACCCGCGCGGCGTGGTCGGAGTGATCTGCCCCTGGAACTACCCGGTGCAGAACGTGCTCGGCCCCGCGATCTCGGCCCTCATGGCGGGCAACGGTTGCGTGATCAAAGTATCCGAAGCGGTGGCCTGGTCGTCCCGGCGGATCGAGCGGGTTTTTCACGAGGCGCTGACCGAGCACGGCTATGCGCCGGAGCTCGTCTCGCTGGTCAACGGCTACGGGGAGACCGGGGCGGCGCTGGTTCGCTCTGGCGTGGACCTCGTGGTGTTTACTGGCTCGCTTCCCAACGGCCGAAAGATCATCGAAGGCTCCGCCGAACACGTGACGCCGGTGATCCTCGAGCTCGGCGGAAAAGACGCGATGATCATCTGCGACGACTGCGACCTCGAGGAAGCGGTCCACTCGGCGATGGCGGGCGTGTTCATCGCCGCCGGGCAGAACTGCCTCGCCGCCGAGCGGTTGCTCGTGTTCGATGGGATCTACAATCGTTTCGTCGAACGGGTGAGCGCGCTCGTCAAAGAACTCCGGCAGGGCCCGCCCCTCGCCGGATCGCTCGTCGACGTCGGCGCGATCGTGAGCCCCCAGCAGGTCGATGTGATCGAGCGGCTCGTGAATGATGCCGTCGAACGCGGCGCCACCGTGTTGACCGGGGGAACGCGGGCACGAACCGACGAGGGACTGTTCTTTGCGCCGACGATTCTCACCGAAGTGACCGACGAGATGGCGATCAGCCGGGAAGAGACCTTTGGGCCAGTGATGTGCATCCGCCGGGTGACCAGCGAGGAGGATGCGATTCGCGTCGCCAACGCCACGCCGTTTGGGCTCTCTGCGACCCTGTTTACGACGAGCCGCCGTCGCGCCGGGCGGATGGCCAAAAAACTCGAGGCGGGCTCGACCTGCGTCAATGGCTTTGGCCTCACCTACATGGCTCAGGACCTTCCTTTTGGGGGGATCAAAGGCTCTGGTTTTGGTCGGCTCAACGGTCGCGATGGTCTTCGCCGCATGTGCAATCAGAAGTCGGTGCTCTACGACCGCCTTCCCGTCCACACTCCGACGGTGCTCTATCCGGTCAAGCCCGGCGACTACGACGCGGCGTACGCGGCCATTCGCACGATCTACGGCCGAGGCGCCAAAGCCAAGCTCCAAGGGATCCTCGGCCTTCTTGCGGCGCGCAAGAGCAAGTCATCGTGACTCGGGCCACAAGCTACGAATACGTGATCGTCGGTGGCGGCTCCGCCGGCTGCGTGGTCGCCGGGCGCCTTGCGAAAGCCGGCCGAGAGGTCCTTCTCCTCGAGGCTGGTGACGACCCGAGCGACCACCCAGAGACATTTCGGGCCGACGGCTACAAAGACGCGTTCCTCAACGACCGGCTCATGTGGGAACGCTTTACCACTCCGCAGCCCGGCTGCGCGCATCGTCCGCTCTGGATCGGGACCGGGACGGGCCTCGGTGGCTCGGGCTCGGTCAATGGCATGGTCTACACCCGTGGCGGGCGCGCCGACTATGCGGACTGGCCCCGCGGATGGCAGTGGGACGACCTCGTGCCGAGCTTCGAGGCACTCGAAAAGGTGCTTCGGCCCAATCGACGCGGGCCCACGCCGTTCACCGAAGCGTTCATCGACGCGGCGGAACGCGCCGGGTTTCGTCGTTCCCACGACCTCAACGACGGCGACCTCGCTGGAGTCCTAGGCTACGAATGGATGAGCTACGAGGGAGACCAGCGTCGAAGCTCCTACGTATCGTTTCTCTTCGGCGCCGACCTTCCGACCCTCACCGTGGAGACCGGAGCCCGAGTCACCCGGATCCTCACCCAGGGCGGAGCCGCGATCGCCGTCGAATACCGGATCGGCAACGATCTCCATTGCGCCGCCGCCACGGAAGAAGTGGTGCTTGCTGCGGGCGCCCTCGAGACGCCGAAGCTCCTCATGCTGAGCGGTATTGGACCCGCCGATGAACTTCAGGCACAGGGCGTCGACGTCGTCTTGGATGCTCCCGAAGTAGGAAAGAATCTCCACGATCACCCCAACGTGAGCATGTTCCATCTGGGGCGACGCTCGGTCGGAACCTATTACCCGCAGGTCTACGGGTTTCACCGCGCCAACCCCGAGAGCACGCACATCAAGGACGGGGCGCCCGACACCTGCTACGTGCTCTACCCTGCGCCTTCGTCGTTTCGCGAAGCTGCGAAACGTATGGCGCCCACGCTGGCGCTTCCTCCTGGGCTTCACGGGAAGTCCTGGGCGCGAAACGGGTTCCGGGGATTGCTCAGTCTCGGCCTCGACAATCCCCTGGCCGGCCCGGCGATCGACCGGCTCTGGGGCATCGTGGTCATCCTCGGCAAACCCAAGAGCCGCGGGCTACTCCGATTGCGCTC
>JBCCZL010000868.1:0-3179 GCA_039187775.1 Myxococcota bacterium | reverse complement strand
CGACGACCTTGGCGCCGCCCATGCGGCGCTCCACGAGCTTCCCCCGCTTGTGACTTCGTTCGAAGTGGAACGGCTCAAGACGTACATCACGGAGGCCCAGCAGGGAAAGCGGCTCTTGCTTCAAGGGGGCGACTGCGCCGAGACCCTCGCCGACTGCCGCCCTGCGGTGATCTCGGCGAAGCTCAAGATCCTTCTCCAGATGTCGCTCGTGCTCATCCACGCGGCCCGAAAGCCGGTGATCCGTGCGGGCCGCTTCGCCGGGCAATACGCGAAGCCCCGCTCCAGGCCCACCGAGACCCGCACGCTCAACGGCCAAGAGGTCACGCTTCCAAGCTACTTCGGGGACCTCGTCAACCGAGCAGAGTTTTCAGAGCAGGCGCGCACCATCGATCCCTGGCACCTCGTCGATGGGTACAAGCACGCGGCGATGACGCTGAACTTCATTCGCTCGCTGACCGAGAGCGGCTTTGCCGACCTTCATCATCCCGAGTACTGGGATCTCTCCTTCGTGGACTCGGCCGGACTCTCGCCCGAGCTTCGCGACAAGTATCAGCGCGCGACCCAAGAGGTCGCCGCGTCCCTCGAGTTCATGCAGGCCCTCGGGGACGGGAGCGTCGACGAGCTTTCTCGCGTGGAGTTCTTCACGACCCACGAAGGCCTCAATCTGCTCTACGAGTCCGCGCAAACGCGAACCGTGCCTCGACGCGATGGGTGGTACTGCCTCACCACCCATCTTCCCTGGATCGGAGAGCGGACCCGGGCAGTGGATGGAGCCCACGTGGAGTTCTTTCGAGGAGTGCAGAATCCAGTCGGTGTAAAGGTCGGACCGACCGCCACCGCCGATGACATTCGGCGGCTCCTCGATCGGATCAATCCCGATGATCTGCCCGGCAAAGTGGTGCTCATCACCCGCATGGGGGCGAGCAAGATCGGGGACGGGCTGCCTCCGATTCTCTCCGCGGTAAAGAACGAGGGACGAACCGTGCTGTGGGTGAGCGACCCGATGCACGGGAACACCGAGAGCACGGGCTCCGGGAAGAAGACTCGAAACTTCGACAACATCCTTCGGGAGGTCGAAGCCGCGATCGATATCCATGAGGCCGAAGGCACGGTGTTTGGCGGTGTGCATTTCGAACTCACCGGGGACGACGTGACCGAGTGCATCGGCGGCGCCGACGGGCTGACCGAAGCCGACTTGGATCTGAACTACGCCACCGCGTGCGACCCACGCCTCAACTATCGCCAAGCGCTCGAAATGGCGATCCGCGTGGGAGATAAGCTGCGGAAATAAGGCGAGAATACGGCTCTTAGCCTTGCGTTATTGCCGAGCGAACGCATGTTGACGAGGTCGCCGATCACGATGTCTGAAGACGAATCCCAGCCCACGCCGGATGAACAGGTGGCCGCCGCCGAGCCGCGCCCAAAATCGCCGCCCCCGGATCTCGAGCCCACCGCCCTTGGCGAACTCTTTGTCGTGCTCGACCGTCTGCCGTTTGTGGCGAGCCTCAAGCGCGACATTCGGTCGCTTCGCGAGCTTCTCTACCAGCGTCGTGCTCCACGGCTTGCGATCGTGGGCCCGGATCGGTCGGCTCGGCTTTCGTTTGCGAACGCGCTCCTGAACGTTGACGCGTTCGACGCGCCAACCGCGGCCCCGGCGTCGGATGCCTCACCGGACCCTGCCTCACCGGCCCCTGCCTCACCGGACCCTGCCTCATCGGACCCTGCTCCATCCGACCCTGCGTCGGACGAACGGGTGGGCTGGCTGCGACTGACGAGCGACACCGCGCGTCTCGAGCTTCTCGACCTTGCCGATGACATCGACCTCGGGGAACTCGATGCTCCGCTGGGCGAAGCTGCCCCAGATACTGTGCTTCTCGTTCTCACTCCGGAGTCGCTTCACGGCGCCCCGAAACCCCGACTCCGTCGGGCGAGCAAGGTCGTCGAACGGATGCGCCAAGCCACCGATGACCCGATGAAGGTGCTCGCCGTGGTTTACCCGAGCGACAGCTTCGCCCGTCCGGAAGGCGATCATGGCGAGGCGCTGGCCCTTGGCACCGACCGGTTTCGGCAGATGCTGGGTGAGGCGGGGTTCGGCAAAACGGAACTTCTTAGCGTGGGAAGTACCGACGCCGATGAAGACCTTGTGGCGGTGAGTGAAAAGCTCTTTGGCCTTCTTCCCGAGGCCGCACGTCTTGAAGGGGCCCGCTGTCTCCCTCGCGCCTCCCGAGGACGGCGAGACACCGCCAACGCGGTGGTTCGCGCGAGCTCGACGATTGCCCTCACCGTCGGCATGGCCCCGGTCCCGATGTCAGACGCCATTCTGATCGCGCCGCTTCAGGTGATGATGGTGAGCGCGGTGGCTCACCTCGGAGGCAAACCCTGGGACAAGAAGGCGGCGCTTCAGTGGATCGGAAGCATGGGGGTGGTGGGTGGCGCCGGCTTTGGTTTCCGTTGGACCGCCCAGCAGCTTCTCAAGCTGATTCCCGGCGCCGGCATGTTCGTATCCGCGGGGGTCGCCGGTGCGGGCACCGTGGCCCTCGGCCAGAGTGCGATCGCGTACTTCCTCCGAGCCGCGCCAAAAGAACTTCCCGCGGACGCCTAGGAGCCTAGTCACCATCGGCTAGCCTCGAGTGCCCAGCCTCTCGACTGTTCAGCCTCTCGAGTGTGGACCCCGACACCTCTGTTCAAACCCGGGCGCGGGGGCGTATCGTGCGCGGATGAGCGACGCGAACCTGGGTGTTCCGCCGGAGTTTCCGGAGCGGTTCAACATGGCGGACTACTTCCTCGACGCCCGGGTCCGGGAGGGGAAGGCGACCGTATCGCGGTGAAGGTCGGTCCTTCGAGCTACCGCTACCGGGAGGTTTTCGAGCGGGCCAACCGCACCGCTACGGTGCTTCGTGAGCGCGGCGTCGATGTGGAAGATCGGGTGCTGCTCCTACTTCCCGACGGGATGGCGTTCGTCGACGCGTGGTTCGGCACCCTGAAGGTGGGTGCGGTGTTCTGCATGGGAAACCCGCTCTCCACCGCCGACGACATGGACTATCTCCTTTCGTACACCCGGGCTCGCGCGGTGGTCGCCGACCAAAGCACCCACGATCGGCTTTCGGAGGTGATCGATCGGCACCCCCGCTGCCGGGTGCGGCTTATGGATGGCGGGGGGGAAGGCTTTGAAGATTTCG
>JBCCZL010000867.1:0-3179 GCA_039187775.1 Myxococcota bacterium | reverse complement strand
CCTTCGATCTCTCCCGTTTCCTTCCCTATCTTCTGAACCAGGCGGCCGAAGCGGTCAGCGCGGAATTTCAACCGCAGTATCGTGCGCGCTATGGCATGTTGCGCACCGAATGGCGGGTTCTGTTTCATCTTGGGCGCAGGCCGGACATGACGGCAAAGGATATCTGCACACAGGCGAAACTGCACAAAACCAAGGACCCCGCCCCTTTCGCACGAGGAGGCCGAGGGCGGTGTCTCGACTATGACTTCACCCATCTTCACTACCGCTCGAGCGCGACCCTTCTTGCGATGGGCGGGGATCCGGTCGATGCGCTTCGCCAGATGCGCATGCTCGCCACTGACCCGTTTTCCGGCGGACGGAACTTCGTTGGCCACTATTCGAATCGCGGGTGGAACATGTGCCCGATCTCCTCGCCGATCGAGGTTCAGTACTCGATTGCGATCGGCACCGCGATGGCCCAGCGCCGGCCCGGGTGTCAAGGCATCACGATCGTTCAGGGCGGTGACGCGGGAAGCGCCGAGGGAGACTTTGCGACTTGCCTCGTGTGGAGCAGCCGGCCCGGGGCCGAGCTTCCGATTTTGATCGTCGTCGCGAACAATGAGTGGGGCATCTCGACCCCGGCGGCGTCCCAGCACGGTGAACAGCACGTGTCGGATCGAGGCAAAGCGTTCGGGATGAAGACCAAGGTGATCAATGGCAACGACCCCATCGAGTCGTACATCGAGGTCCAGAGGGCGATGGATTATGTGCGCCGGGAGCGAAAGCCGTTTGTGCTCGAGGCTCAGCTCTCGCGGCTCTACGGCCACTCGTCGTCTTCCGGTTCGAACTACGTCGAGGAAGAGCCCGACTGTCTAAAGCTCTTTGAAGCGAAGCTTCATGATCGCGGGCTTCGATCGCGGGACGAGTCGGCGGCGCTTCGCGAGAAGCTGTGGCAGTACATGCAGGACGAGTCGCGAAGGATCAAAGACGAGCCGCAACCGGCCCCCGAATCGGTGTGGGACCATGTGTTTGCTGACGAGAACCTCGTCGCCGAAGGAGACCGCTAGTGGCGACGATGGTCCAGGCGGTTCGCCTCGCGCTTCACGTCGGCGAAGAGAAGCTCGGCGTAACGGACATCTTTGGCGAGGATGTGGGGCCTCCGCTCGGCGGGGTGTTTACCGCGACGCAGGGCCTTCGCACCGCGTGGAACTCGCCGCTCGATGAACGGGGGATCGTGGGCGCAGCGATCGGCCTGGCGCTCGCCGGACAAAAGCCGGTCGCGGAGATTCAGTTCTGCGACTACGCCTTCAACACGATCGATCTCCTGAAGGTCGCAGGCAATACCTACTGGTCCTCCAACGGAGACTGGAACGTGCCGATGACGCTGATGACTCCGGTTGGCGCGGGGATTCATGGCTCGATTTACCACTCGCATTCCTTCGACGCGCAGGCGACGCGGATACCCGGCTGGAAGATCGTGATGCCGTGCCGGCCGGTTGATGCCTACGGGCTCCTTCTTTCGGCGATCGAGGAGCCGAATCCGGTGATGGTGCTTCTTCCGAAGGCACTCATGCGGGTGAAGGCGAAAAAGGGGGAACTGATCCCGGGCGAGCCGGAGGACGCGAAGGAGCTCGGCAAACGGATCGATGCCCCGATCGGTGACCGGTCGGCGTGGGTGCCGGACTGGCCGGAGACCGAGTTGTCGTTTGTTCCGATCGGAAAGGCGCGAAAGGTTCGAGACGGTTCCACGGTGACGGTGGTGGGTTACGGACGCCTGATTCACGTCGCGACCCAGGCTGCGGCGAAGCTCGAAGAAGAAGGCATTACCGTAGATCTTCTCGACCTTCGGTCACTCCATCCGTACGACTGGGAAGCGATTCAGGCGAGCCTAGAGAAGACCGGCCGGATTCTCTTCATCAACGAGGATACCGAGGTAACGAACTTCGGGGAGCATCTCCTTCGGCGGACCGTCGAAGAACTGTACCCGCTCCTTCGGGCGCGTCCGCGCCTTCACGCAGGCAAGCATCTTCCGGGCGTGGGCCTATCGCCGAATCTCGAGAACGTCTCGGTTCCGACGTTGGAGTCGGTGCTCGACGCAATTCGCCTCACCGCAACCACGGAAGACCGGCCAACCGGACTCGCACGATCACGAGCCCCCCGCCGGCAGGCAACCCTCCCCTCGCGCGACCCCGCGCAACCGGACTTTGGCGACGCTTTCCACCGGGCGTACGCGCCCCGCTAACCACGAGCTAGCCCCAACCTGCTGGCTCATCTGACGTGATTTCACGAGTGGACGGGGACTTCCGGTCTCAGTCGCTCAGACCATCGCATTTGGTGCGATGGATGATTTCGAAGCTTCCGTTGGCGAGGGCGTCGACGCGGAGCTCAAGGGTGGGTCCGCGGGACTCCCAGCATGGACCGCATGCCCGTCGTCCGGCCAGTCTTGCCCTGGGACGCGGCGGAAATCAAATCTGCCAAACCGTTGGCGGCGCGTCAGAACCGGAACTGGGCCTCGAGCCGAACCTCGCGCTCGATCTCGGGAGCGGCCGGTCGGTCGGGGTTTTCTTCGAGGTGCGTCTCCGCGTAGAGCGCCGAAAGCAAACCGATGTCTCGGTACCAATACCAGTGGAGCGCGGCGCGCCACTGAAACTCGTTGAGGGGCCGTCGAAGCAGCGAGTCGAACGCCACGTTCTCGTCGAACTCGCCCGCAAAAAAGCCGCCGGCGTCGGCCGCGAGGAAGAGATGTTCGGGCACGAGAAGGAATCCAAGGATCACGTTGAACGCGGTCTGCCACGCGCCGAA
Organism: Myxococcota bacterium; assembly: GCA_039187775.1. GTDB lineage: Bacteria > Myxococcota_A > Polyangia > Polyangiales > JBCCZL01 > JBCCZL01. Next base: position 398 of record JBCCZL010000867.1, on the reverse strand, counting down.
CGCGATCTCGCGTTTGGTGTAGCTCTCAGCTTGGACGATAAACCGGTTCCAGCGAAGCACGCCGAGGATGTTGAGCGCGGGGTACTGCTCGCGCGGCCGCTGGGCGTACATGCCGCCGACCGCGAACGCGAGGGTGAGGGGAAGAGGAGTGTACAGGAACGGTGAATCGAGCCGGTCGTAGCCGCCGATCGCGTTGAGGAATACCTGACCTCCCGCGGCGTAGGAGAAGTTCTGGGCATCGGAGCGAAAGAACCGGCCGCCGACATTTCCGTTGAACTCGCCCGCGCTAGCATGGCTGCCGGGTTGTAATTTGGGGTCATTACCTCGTCAAACAGTTCACGAGTGATTTGCATATTGGAGTACCTCATCGGCTGTATTCTATCCCTCACTATTGAGGG
>JBCCZL010000866.1:0-3186 GCA_039187775.1 Myxococcota bacterium | reverse complement strand
GGGCGCGACGGATGCGCTGTTCCTCCTCGCGACCCGCCTGTTCCGGCGCCGGAACGTCGTTGGAATGCGGCGCGCCCTCGAGCAAATCCTCGTGCTCGACCCCAGCAATCCGCGGGTGTACCGACTCCTCGGTCTTCTCGACGAGCGACCGTCGACGGGCACCGGAGGCTGACGCGGCTCCTCAGGCGTGCAACCGCGCTCCCGGCGGACTCGGCAGGGCCTCGAAATATCACGAGAAACTTGAGTAGTTGATCCCCATCTGGTAAGGCAGCGCTGAACGCCGATCCAGTGAGGGTGACGTGGCCGGCCGAAAGCGCCCCAGCAAACAGACGAGAGACCAACTCGACCTCGAACTGCAGTTCGAGGACGCCTCGTTGGCCGACGAGACCCAGCGTCGCTATCTAAACTACGCGCTCAGCGTGATCACCTCACGGGCGCTGCCCGATGTGCGCGACGGCCTCAAACCTGTCCAGCGCCGCATTCTGTACACGATGAAACGCCAGGGCCTTCGCCCGGATGCGAAGTATCGCAAGAGCGCGACGGTGGTCGGCGAAGTGATGGGCAAGCTTCATCCGCACGGCGACACCGCGATCTACGACGCGCTCGTCCGGCTGGCTCAACCCTTCGCGATGAAGCGAACGCTGGTCAATGGCCGAGGCAACTTTGGTTCGCCCGATGGCGATCCGCCGGCGGCGATGCGATACACCGAGGCCAAGCTGACGGCGCTTGCCGAAGAGCTCATGGCCGAGCTCGGGTCGGACACCGTCGACTTTCGGCCGAACTACGACGGCACCCAGACCGAGCCGATCGTGCTTCCGGCCCGCTTTCCGAACCTTCTCGTCAACGGCTCCTACGGGATCGCCGTGGGCATGGCAACGAGCATCCCCCCACACAACCTCGGCGAGGTGTTGCGCGCGCTGATCGCGATGATCGATCGGCCGAACACCCGGCTCCGGGGACTCCTCAGCAAGATCAAAGGGCCGGACTTCCCGACCGGTGGCGAGCTTCTTAGCACTCGCGAAGAGATCGAAGCGGTCTACGAAACCGGTCAGGGGTCGCTCAAGCTCCGCGGAGAGTGGACCCTCGAGAAGCTCGAACGGGGAGCCACTCAGATCGTGATCACGTCGGTCCCTTATGCGATCGAGCGGCGCACCATCGTCGAGAAGATCGCCGACGTGATCCGGTCACGAAAGCTCCCGGCGCTGGTCCTCGTTCGTGACGAGAGCACCGACGAGTGTCGGATCGTATGCGACCTCAAGAAGGGCGCCGACCCGCAGCTCGTCATGAGCTACCTCTACAAACACACCCCGCTCCAGAGCAACGTCCAGATCAACCTCACCTGCCTCGTGCCGACGGACAATCCAGAGGTGTCCGCGCCGAACCGGTTGAGCCTGCTCGAGGTGCTGCGCCACTTCCTGGACTTTCGAATGGAGGTGGTGGTTCGCCGTCTGCAGCACGCGCTCCGCGTGCTCGAGGAGCGGATTCACATTCTCGAAGGGTTCGAGACTGCCTTCGACGTACTCGACGAGGTCATCCGGATCATCCGCCGCTCGGACGGCAAGAAGGACGCGGCCCAGAAACTCATCAAGAAGTTTTCGTTTAGCGAGCTTCAGGTGGACGCGATCCTCGAGCTTCGCCTCTACCGGCTCGCCAAGCTGGAGATCCTTCAGATCCGGGAAGAGCTGGGAAAGAAGCGCGCGGAAGCGAAGCGAATTCGCGGTCTCCTCCGCAGCGAACCCAAGCGCTGGAAGCTGATTCGCGGTGAGTTCGAGGAGCTTCTCAAGACCTATCCCGATCCGCGGCGCACCGCGGTGGTGGGGGAAGTCGACGAGCCGGAGTATGACGCCGAGGACTTTATCGTCGACGAGGACCACATGGTGGTGCTCACCGCGCAAGGCTGGGTCAAGCGACAGCAGCGAGTGCGCGATGTTGGTGCGACCCGCGTGCGCGACGGCGATGAGGTGTTCGAGGTCGTGGCGGGTTCGACGCGATCGGCCCTCGCGTTCTTTTCGACCCACGGAGTCTGCTACGTCTGCCGGGTGGTCGATGTGCAGGCGACCAGTGGTTACGGCGTGCCGGTGCAGACCCTCTTTAAAATGAAAGATGGCGAGCGCATCGTCGGGATGCTTGGCTTTGACCCGCGAATCTTCGAGGTGCCGCCGGCCACCGAAGGCGCGGAAGAACCGGAGCCGCCACACGCCATCGCGGTCACCAAAGGGGGCATGTCGATGCGCTTTTCGCTTCGCGCCCACCGAGACCCGTCGACCCGGGCGGGTCGAAAATACATGCGTCCGCGAGGGGACGATGAAGTGATCTTTGTCGGCCCGGTGTACGACGATGACAGCATCGCGTGCGCCACCGCCGCCGGCCGCGCGCTGATTTGTCCCGCCGAAGAGGTCAGCCTGCTCTCCGGCGCCGGCAAGGGCGTCATGCTCATCAAGCTGCAAAAAGGAGACGAGGTGGTCGGCGCGGCGGCGCTCGGCGATGACAGCGACCTCCTCGTAGTCGAGAACGAACGCGGCAGGCAATTCGAGATCTCGACGCGGCGCTACGGCGTGGTTTCACGGGCGGGTCGTGGCTTTCAGCTCTTCAAGCGGGGCCGGCTCAAGACCGTGGTCTGGGGGGAACCGACCTTGCCTGGTTTTCCTGTGGCCGAGGACGAGTAACGCGCGACCATGGCTCCCGGCAAACCATCCTCCAGCAAGACCTCGGGCGACGACTACACCGCCAGCTCGATCGAGGTCCTCGAAGGTCTCGAGCCGGTGCAGAAGCGCCCGGCGATGTACATCGGTGGTACCGATATCCGCGGCTTCCATCATCTCCTCTGGGAGATCGTCGATAACTCGGTCGACGAGGCAATCAACGGACATGCCGATAAGATCGACGTTCGGATCGATAAAGATCGGAAGGGCGCCACGGTTATCGACAACGGACGCGGCATTCCGGTCGATGTGCATCCGAAATACAAGCGTCCGGCAATCGAAATCATCCTCTGCACTCTTCACGCGGGCGGCAAGTTCGGGGGAAAGAACTACCAGGTGGCGGGCGGCCTCCACGGCGTGGGCTCATCGGTGGTCAACGCGCTGAGTTCGCGCCTCGAAGCCAAGGTGCGTCGAGGTGGCAAGGAATACGTCCAGAGCTACGCGCGTGGGCTCCCCGAGGGGAAGCTTAAGGGCAACGGTTCCG
>JBCCZL010000865.1:0-3193 GCA_039187775.1 Myxococcota bacterium | reverse complement strand
GCATGACGTGGACCTCGGTGGTCTCGCCCTCGCTGATGCTGAAGTTCCCGGAGCCCTCGCAGGTGACCGAGCCGTCTTCCGACTCGGCGGACATCGCAATCGTGTAGCCGTCCCCAGCTGGAATGCCGAAGACCTCGACGGAGGCGGTCGAGCCAGGGGCGCTCGTGTCGATGGACCCGTTCATGGGGTCCATGTCGCCGCCGGTGATCGTCCAGTCGACGCGGTCGATCGAGGATCCATCGAGCAGCACCAGGTTCACGCCGAGCGAGCCCGACGGCCCGTCGCTCGACGAACATCCGACTGCGGCCGCGGCGAACAGGACCACGGCCGAACACAGGCTGAAGCAACTACGAAGGGTGCTTGAGAACATCGGGCTTCCTTGTGGGGGAGTGGTGGCCGAACGGGCATGCTCGCCGCCACTCGGGGGAGGCCGACGATATCATAGGTCGCTTCGATTCCAGCCGGGTTTCTTGGTCGGGAAACCGATAGATGTGGGCACTTTGCGCACAATTTGTGCGCGCGCTTACAACTCCTGCGCCTTCCCCGTCATGGGAACGAAGCGGACCGGGATGACGTTGCGCGTGCGGAAGCCCCTGTCGGTCCGGGTCACGACTTCGAGGCGCTGGGCGCGCTCCCCGACGGGAATCACGAGCCGGCCGCCCACTTTCAGCTGCTCCCGGAGCGGCGCCGGGATCTCGGGCGGGGCCGCCGTCACCACGATGGCGTCGAACGGCGCCTCGGACGGCCAGCCGGCGTAACCGTCGCCTGCGCGCACGGTGATACGGCGCCCGTAGCCAAGCTCGGCGAGGATGCGCTTGGCGCGTCTGGCGAGCGGCTTCACGATCTCAATCGAATACACGCGGGCCCCCACGGCGGCGAGCACCGCCGCCTGATAGCCCGACCCCGTTCCCACCTCGAGGACCCGTGAACCCGGCCCGACGTCCGCGAGGGCCGTCATGAGCGCGACGATGTAGGGCTGGCTGATCGTTTGACGGTATCCGATCGGGAGCGGGCGATCCTGGTACGCGTTTGCCTGCTGGGCCTCCGGCACGAACGCGTGGCGCGGAACGGTGCGCATCGCTCGAAGGACGCGCGGGTCTTCGATTCCCCGAGCCTCGATTTGGGTGGTCACCATGCGGTCGCGGTCGGTCGCACGCTTTCCCTCATCGGCGAACCCCGTCACCGAGGCGAACACCAAAAGGGCGACTCCGAACAACGATGCCGACGAGGGCCGACGCATGAGGGCCGAGCTTACCGAGTTTCTACGGCGGTGTCGTTCGGCGAGGCGAGTGCTACAACGCGCGCACCATGGCAGCGAAAATCTTGGTCTACGGGTCGTACGGCTACAGTGGCGACCTGGTCGCTCGGTTCGCGAAGGAGGAAGGCGTCGAGGTCGTGCTGTCCGGCCGAAACCCGGAGCGCCTTCGGGCCCAGGCCGCCAAGTACGACCTGCCTTTCGTCGTCGCCGACCTCGACGACCCGGCCTCGATCCGATCGGCGCTCGAAGGCAAAGCCGTCGTCGTTCACTGCGCCGGACCGTTCGTGCGCACGTACAAAGCGATGGCGGCCGCCTGCCTCGCCACCCAAACCCACTACACGGACATCACAGGGGAGGCGACCGTCTTCGCTGCGCTCTGGACGCGCGACGAGCCAGCCAAAGCGGCCAGCGTCATGCTCCTCCCGGGCACGGGTTTCGACGTGGTTCCTTCCGACTGCCTCGCCGCGCACGTGAAGTCTCGAATGCCTGACGCGACGCACCTCACTCTCGCTTGGCGCGGCCGCGGAGGCGGCGTCTCTCACGGCACGGCGACGACGATGGCGGAGAACTTCGCGGCTGGAGGCATGGTCCGACGAAACGGAGAGCTCACCCCAGTTCCCACCGCGCACGCAACCCGTACGATCGACTTTGGCAACGGGAAACCCGCTCACTGCATGACGATCCCGTGGGGCGATGTGGTCACGGCGTACAAGAGCACGGAGATCCCGAACATCGAGGTGTACACCGAAGCGCCCGCCAACGCGGCGCGGATGCTGCGCCTCTCGAGGCCGCTCCTCCCGCTCCTCAACGCCGGGCCCGTGCAGCGCATGCTCAAGAAGCGCATCGACTCCGCCCCGGCCGGGCCGAGCGATGCCGCACGCGAGAAGGCCTACATGGAGCTCTGGGCCGAAGCGCGTGGACCGCGCGGCGCGGTGGTGTCGACAATGCGCACCCCTGAGGGATACACGCTCACCGCCAAGATGGCGCTGTCCATCGCCAAGAAGGCGAGCGAGGGCGACGCGAAGCCGGGCTTTCAGACGCCGTCGACGGCCTACGGAAAGGACCTCGTGCTCGAGCTCCCCGGGGTCGAACGAACCGACGCCTGAGGGGCGAGCAAAGCCTGAAATTCGCGGTTGCTCGGAACAACGGCGCCGCTATCCTTCGCCGCCCATGAGCCTGGTGGTCCAGAAATACGGTGGCACGAGCGTCGGTTCGCTCGACCGAATCCGCAGCGTCGCGGAGCGGGTCGCGGAGACGTACCGCGAAGGTCACCAGGTGATCGTCGTCGTGAGCGCGATGGCGGGAGAAACCGACCGGCTCCTCGGCTTGGGGTGGGAACTCGCCGATCGCCCCGCCGCGCGCGAGATGGACGTGCTGGTGGCGAGCGGCGAGCAGGTGAGCGCGGCACTTCTCGCAATTCAGCTCAACCGAATCGGGGTTCCGGCTCGCTCGATGCTCGGGCATCAGGCCCGCATCTTGACTGACAGCGTCCACACGAAGGCCCGCATTCGGACCATCGACGGGAGCGGACTTCGCTCGACGCTCGAAACAGGGCAGGTGCTCGTCGTGGCTGGCTTCCAGGGGACCGACGCATACGGCAACATCACGACGCTTGGGCGCGGCGGCTCAGATACGTCCGCGGTCGCCGTAGCCGCCGCCGTCAACGCCGACGTGTGTGAGATCTGCACCGACGTCGACGGTGTCTACACGACCGACCCCGGCGTCTGCGAGAGCGCCAGGAAAATCGACATCATCAGCTACGAGGAGATGCTCGAGCTGTCCTCTTTGGGCGCTAAGGTCTTGCAGATCCGCTCGGTGGAGCTTGCCATGAAGCACGGCATGCGCTTGCACGTGCGCTCGAGTTTCTCCAAATCGGAGGGAACGATTGTGACCGACGAAGAACACCTGCTCGAAAAGGTCGTGGTGGCCGGGGTG
>JBCCZL010000864.1:0-3204 GCA_039187775.1 Myxococcota bacterium | reverse complement strand
TCGGTTCTCTCTCGAAGAGCTCCAGGGCATGTACATGAACAACCGAAGCATCCTGGCGGAGCTCCTTCGTGATGACGTCGTGGACCGCTGCACCGGTGAAGGGCCCGTCGACCTCGACGGACAGCCGGTCGCGATCGCCGAGGCGTGCGGCGTGCTGCGCGACTGGGACACGCGCTACGACCTCGACAGCGTCGGTGCGATCCTGTGGCGGCAGGTCTGGAGCGAGACCACCGGCACGGGGGTCCTTTGGAAAGAGCCCTTCGACCCGAGCGATCCCATTGGCACCCCGCGCGGACTGGCGGACGCACCTTCTGATGCGGGAGACCCCGTGCTCAGTAACCTTGCCGCGGCGGTCGTGATGCTCGAGGAGGCGGGGTTCTCGGCCACGACTCCTCTTCGCGAGGCGCAGTTCACGATGAAGGGCGACGAGCGAATCCCGATGCACGGCGGTATCTTTGCCGACGGCGTGGCCAACATCGGCGCCCAGGTCATCGACTTCGCCGACTCGCTCGAGCCGGTGGTGACCGAACAGACGCTCGACCCTTACACCGACCTCACGACGGCCGGCTACTACGCCGACCGCGGCCCCGCGATCGTGATGGCCATCGAGCTGACCGAGGACGGTCCGCATGCGCGGTCGATTGCGGCATACTCCCAGTCGAAAAACCCAAGCTCGCCGTTCTTCGCCGACCAGACCCGCCTCTACTCGGAAGAGGGGTTCAAGACGGTTCGATTCACGCAGGAAGACATCGAGAACGACCCCGAGTTTCGTGAGCTCACGGTCGAAGGTCCTCGCGAGATCGTCGAGTAGCCGCGCTCTTTCCATCATGTGGAGGCCCCACATAGAGGCCACGCTTGCCACCCAACGCCGTCCAAGTCAGCGTACGGCCATGCTTCGATTGATCCCGAATCGCCTCGGGCCCGTGAGCGCCTTGATGCTGGTGTTTGGCTGTGCCGGCGGGCAACGCACCAGTGAAACGCCGGGTTCGAACGACGCCGACCTCGCCGTTCCCGCCCTCGCGTTTTTCGAAAGCGGGGTGCCCAAATCGCTCACGCTCTCTCCGAGCGGGCGATTCGTCGCGGGCATCCTGACAAAGGGTGCGGAAGACTCCGTCGTGGTCATCGACACGAAGCACGCAGGTGATGGGAACCGAGTCCGCGCACTCACCCAGATCAACCGGGACGCAAAGCCGGGTCGCAGCATCGATCAGATCGCGTGGGCCAACGATGAGATGCTCCTCGTCTCGGCGACCATGCCGGTGTTCGGGGCACGGATCGCGTCTCGGCAGTCCCGCCTTCTCGTCGCCAACATGAAAACCGGCGAGGTGGACTACGTCACGAAAGACTGGCCGGAGGCGTGGAAACGCGGTTTCCACATCCGCGCGCTCATTCCACTGGCCGACGATCCCGACCACGTACTTCTCACGCTGTACCTGCCGATGGAGCGGTTTCCTTCCGTCCGGCGCCTCAACGTCAGGACGGGGGATCTCGAACTCGTCCAGAAACCCATCTGGGGCGTCAGTTCCTGGGGCATCGACCACAAGGGAGACGTTCGGGTCGGGGTCGGTGCCAGCTACCCGGAGTTTTCGAATCGTGGAGGCAAGGTCGTCGAAGGCACGCTCGTGGCGAGGTCGGATCCGGACGCCAAGTTCAACTTGCTCCGTCGCTGGAGGATACTCGAGGACGAGGGTCTCGGGTTTGCAGGCTTCGGAACCGACCCGAACATGATCTACGTGTCGGTCGAGGAAGGCCCCAAGCGAACCCACACGATCTACGAATACGACATTGAAGAGAACGCCCGCGGTCGAAGAGTGTTTGGCGTCCCGGACTACGATGTCGAAACCGTGGCGACCTCGAGGGTCGATGGGCGTCCTCTCTACATGCCGTATCACACCGAGAAGCCCGAAATGGAGCTCATCGACCCGGCGCGTGCGCGCGTGCAGGCCCTCGTCGACCGAGAGCTGCCAGGCCGAATCAACCGGGCGATCAGCGCGGACCAATCCGAGACGCGGTTCATCTTCTCGTCCTACGCCGACGTGGCCCCGCCCGAGTACTACCTGGTCGACCTGCGTGAAAAGACCATGGATCTGCTATTCGTCTCGTATCCCGAGCTGCCCCGCAGCGTGCTCAGGCCCATGACCCCGATCCGGTACTTTGCCCGCGACGGGCTGGAGATTCACGGCGACCTTACGAGGGCTCGTGCGCCGGGCGAGGGGCGGAGCCCTGTCATCGTCATGCCGCACGGCGGCCCCTTTTCGCGCGACACCTGGGGTTTCAACGCGCGCGTCCAGTTCTTCGCGAACCGTGGATTCACGGTGTTCCGAATGAACTTTCGCGGCTCCACCGGCTACGGCGCTGACTTCGAGGTTCGGGGCTACGGCGAGTGGGGACTCGCGATGCAGCGGGACATCACAGACGGCGTCAACTGGCTGATCGAGGAAGGGATTGCAGATCGCGACCGCATCGGCATCTACGGAGCGAGCTATGGGGGGTACGCCGCGCTGCAAGCCCTGGTCGAAACGCCAGAGCTCTACCGTGCAGGCGCGAGCTTCGCAGGGGTCACCGATCTACGCTTGATGCTCTTGAGGGATGAGGCGCGAAGGTACTACGAGGAACTCAACGACCGGCTCATCGGCAACCGGCGCGACGACAAGGACCGCCTCGTGGCGACCTCCCCGGCATCACAGGCCGGACGGATCGAGGTGCCGGTGCTCCTCGCGCACGGCACCGGAGACTCCGTCGTCGATGTGAAACATGCCAGAACCATGGCCCGTGCGCTCCGCGCGGAAGATGCCCCGGTCGAGGTAATCATCATCGAGGACGAGGTCCACCGATTTCTCGACCCGACACGGGAAGCAGAGTTCTTCGAACGCGTCACGAAGTTCTTCGAGGAGCATCTGACGAAACCCGCAGTTCGGCCAAACTAGATCCAACCCGGGTCCACGATACGCTAGTGTGGCCCGAGCGCGAGGGCTCCCGGAGGTCGTGCCCGGAGTCTAGCGAAGACGAAAGACGGCAACGGCGCGTCCGGGCGCTGTGTACCGTTCGGCTGGCGCTGACGGATCGCTTACGTCGAACACCGTTGACTCGCTGCCGTTCGCGGAGACACGTACCAAGAACGGGGTGGGCTCGGTTCTGCCCGCTTCGAGGACCTCATACGACACGAGCCCGCCCGACACGTTCTCGAACTCAGGCACGGGAAGG
>JBCCZL010000863.1:0-3204 GCA_039187775.1 Myxococcota bacterium | reverse complement strand
TCGAGCAGGGATACTTGCCCGTCCGCGTCGAGGTCGACATCCGCCGGCTCGCCCGCCCGATCCTGCCCGCGAAGTGCATACAGGAAATGAAGATTGTAGCCCTCCTGCGAACCCCGGTCCGGGTTCGGGTCGCACCCGCTCGCTTCCCGATCCCAGCTCGTTGAAAACAACCCGCAGACATCGCCCGTGACCGGTCGGCCTGGAATCCCGCCGGCGAACGCCAGTTCGGCGAAGCCCCCAGAAAAGCAGCTCGCCACCACCACGCGCACCGGGCGCTCCGCCGGCTCGAGGCGCTCGATAAGGTCGCGCACCTGAAGCGAGTACCCACCCCAGGTCAGAAACTCGACGTCGAGGCGATCCGACTGCGGCGCCCCGTGACCCGCGAAAAACAAGAGAAGCGGCGTGTCCGCGGCAGACAGCGCCCGCTCGAGCATCGCCTCCACGGTCGAGGGCCGGGCGTCGAAGATCGAGCCAAGTTCAGTCCGCCGGTACTCGCTAGGGCGCGAAGGTCGCGGATCGAAGAAGTCACCGAGCTGCGATCGGAGACTGAGCGGTTGGCTGGCGTCGGCAACCTGCACATGCCTGCGCTCGCTCCCGCCGGCAAACAGCACCGCGCCGTTCGCGCCGAACACTTCCTGCGCCAGTCGAAGGTCCTGTTCGAGCGACACCTGATTGGACGCCGGATCCTCGCCTCCGCCGATCGCAAGCCAACGGATCGGATCCAAAAGCTCCGGAGGGTTTGCGGGCTCGGGGGATGGCGCTCCCGGCTCGCCCTCGGAGCGTGCCTCGGAAAGTTCTTCAGTCCCGTCGTCGGAAAGGAGGCGGAGGCCCCCGATCGCCGTGGCGGCCCCCACAAGGGCCAAAAGAAACCATCCAATTCGCGGAGCCACGACGCAGGGTCTCACGGGTTGCTCCGCGAACGAATCGAATCGTGCAGGATTCGCCCGCCCAATCGACAACCCGGGTCCCTCGCCCTACGGTTCTTTTCATGTTTGGATTCATGAAGAAGACCACCATGCCCTCGCGAAGCGACGCCCTTCCTGGACGCGAGGAGCGGATACCGGTCGCGAAGAAGCACTTCGTGAACGGAAACCCCCTCGTGGAGCCTTTCCCGGGGATGGAACTGGCGCTCTTCGGCATGGGCTGCTTTTGGGGCGCCGAGCGCAAGTTCTGGGAAGCCGAAGGAGTCGTCAGCACCCAGGTGGGGTATGCCGGAGGCTACACCCCCAACCCGACCTACGAAGAGGTGTGTTCGGGAGCGACGGGCCACAACGAGGTGGTGCGAGTGGTGTTCGACCCCACCAAAACCAGCTACGACGCGCTCCTTCGACGGTTCTGGGAGAATCACGACCCGACGCAGGGGATGCGACAAGGAAACGATCGGGGAACGCAGTACCGCTCGGGCGTCTATGCCTACAGTCCGGCCCAGCGAGAAGCCGCCGAGGCTTCCCGCGCCGCCTACCAGGCGGTCCTCGATGAAGCCGGCTACGGACCGATCACCACCGAGATTCTCGATGTGCCCGAGTTCTACTTCGCGGAGGACTACCACCAGCAGTACCTGGCGAAGAACCCGAACGGCTACTGCGGCATCGGCGGGACCGGCGTCACTTGCCCGGTCGGCATCGGCGCCGACGCCGAAGAGTAACCGCTATCCGCGACTCGGCTCTTCTAGGCCCTCGATGGGAGGGTCGGCCGCTTTGTCGCGTCGAAGCTTCCGCGTCAGCCAGCGCACCGCCTTCCAGTCGGCGAGCTTTTCCACGCGGAAGAACGCGGCAAACGCCACCATCGTCAGTGGGTAGGTGAAGCTGATCGCCATGAGCACGAGGACCCCCAGGTGAAAGCCCCAAATCAGCACCGCCCACGCGATGCCGAGCTTTCGATGAAAAAGCGCGAGCGGAGCGCCCCACTCGAGGGCAAGGCTCAGATAGGCGAGCCCGGCAAACACCAGCGGAAACGGAAGTAGCGCCTCGCCCACCGGGGAGGTGATCGAACCGAGCTCCAGCTTTCGGACGGTGTCGTAGGCCACATAGTTCCGAAGGTTCTCCGCGGACACGAACTCGAGGCCTCCGTTTTTGGCCTTGGCGACCGCCGCGAGAAAGTAGCCGAAGACGCAGAGCACGCACATCAGTCGAATGCCCCAGCCGTATCGACCGCTCGGCTCCGGCGGAGGCGCACCCGCAGCACGGCGTCGGCGAGCGTCGAGCGAATACGCGTCAGCCGCCGGACAGAGGGCGAGTGCGATCACGTGCAGACAGAAGAGGTTGTCGACGTGAAGAATTTGCCCGAACGAGTTCGAGTAGGTGAGCACCCAAAGGAGGAGGGCCGCGTAGATCGGCGCGGTGATCCGGTAGCGGAAGCCGAGCAGAAACGGAAACGAAAACAGCACCGCGAGGACCACCAGAGTGACCACCACCGCAGGAAGGAGCGGCCGGGGCAATACCGTCACCACACCGACCGGCTGAAACTGATAGGGGTCCACCCCAGCGTAGCTCCAGAGGTGGGTGATCCGGATCGGCAGATAGATGCACCCGTAGAGCCCAACGAGGATGCGAAGCACCGCGAGGCGCTCCGCCGGAGCCTCCGGCATGAAGACGCGATCGAGGACGCGGATCACCGCTCCACCTCACAGCGCGCGTGGACCACCCGGGAGGTCGGGGTGCCATCCGACTCAAAATACGCGACCGAATCGAAGGTGCTGGTCACCACTTCGAGGCGCTCCACTCGCCGAAGCTCTTCACTCGAGCTGTCGCGAACTCGCTCCGCCACCTCCGCGCAGAACGTGAGGGCGAGGCCGCTGTGCACGGCCTGACGAATCATCACCAGCGACTGGAGCACTTCGAACGTGCCGGCGGACACCCGCGGAGGGATCGGAGTTCGGTTGCCTTCGTCATCGACGCCCAGCACATGCGAGAGGACGAGGGTGGGGTCGGTTCGGCCCGCAGAGAACATCGGATAGTCGGAGAGGGGAAAACTGTCTCGCGGCGGATCGCGAAACGCGGGCCACAACGTGGCCGCGACCATGGCGAGCGGGATGATGTATGCGAAGGCGCGTTCCATGGGTCCGCTTCCCGTGCCGCGAAGCCTAGCGGGATAACGGTAGAGCGTTTAAGTGATGCCTTTAACCCTGTCTGAGATAAAATCTGGATTAATGTAGGGGCGGCACACAGACGCACAACATGTCCACTCGATTATGGAGAAACCGTA
>JBCCZL010000862.1:0-3205 GCA_039187775.1 Myxococcota bacterium | reverse complement strand
GTCGAGCGAGTTGCCGATGGAGTAGAGCAGCTCACCAAAGTTTCCCACGATACGCTCGACGCCGCGCACGATGTCGTTCAACACGCGTTCCCCGTCGCCGCACAGCTCTCGGCCGTCGGCTCGATACGCAATGAGACCTTCGGCGCCGCCGTGAGAGGCGGCATGGTCCTCCCGCTCGCGGGCCCGCGCCTCCCGGGCGGAAAGGTTGGTCTTCCAGTCGAGGAGGGTAGTCTTGGGGTCACCTGTGACCGAGTGGCAGACGGACTTGGCCGTCGGCTCAGCACGATCTCATCTCGGGTTCCGAATTGGGTGCGTCGCTTTCTTGGAGGGGTAGTGAGCCGGACGCTCTCCCTCGGCAAGAGGCGGACGTGCGCGGAAGATATCGTAGAGCCCCCGCGGGTATCCCTCGAGCGAGGCGTCGACGACGCAGAGGTCTGGCTTGGACATGAAGAGTACCAGTACCGAGCATATGGTTTGGGCAGGGATCCTCACCGCGCCCGTTGGTCGAAAGGTGAGCGAGGTGTGCGCGTTGCTCAAGGTGGGCGGGCCGAGGGCCGAAACGCTTCCTGGAGGGGGCACCTTTTCGGTCGAGTCAATGTCGCGCAGGCCGAGTACTACTTCGACGGCTCCGAGCCCAAAGCCGAGTGGATGTGGAGTCAGCGCTGGCGTGCGCGCTTGAGGCGGTTTCGTCTTTCGGAGGCGTGGCTTCCTAGCGGTCTGGTCAAGGCGTGCACGAACTCCGGCGCCTTCGGCGCCAACGATGGTCTTTGCGATTCACTGCGCGACTTCGGCGTCGGCTTGGTTTCCGCCCACTAATATGAGCAGGCATTCAAACAGAAGAGAGCAGCGGGGCACGGCGTTTGCGGAATCGCTCATCGTTCTGCCGGCCGTTGCCGCGGTGTTCATCGGGGTTCTCGCCCTGAATGCTCTGTACTCTGCAAAACTCGAAGCGAAGTCGCGCGCGCGGCGCGCCGCATGGCTTCAGGCCGATCTGGCTGCATGCGAGAAGAGTCTGTGTGGGGGCGGATGTCAGCAGCTGAGCGCCATTGGTTCCGAGCTAGTGTCGGTCGGAGCTTCGTTCGACATCCAGGACCAACTCGAGAGCCTCCAGGACAACGTCTTCAAAAGTGAAACCATCGGGGTCGGCCACGCGGAAGCCCCCGCTCCGGTGATCATTGGAAACGGAGTCTCGCGACAAGGCGCTGCAAGCCCTCTCGTCTGCAACACGCGCAGCCGGACTTCTTCGGTTCCTCCAGACATCGTCGCACACGCGTGCGAATCAGGGATTCGATCCATTGAGTACGCAGGGGAGGTTTGCCCGTGAGAACTTGGCCCTACCGTAGCGGCCTCGGTCTGACCGCCGTCTTCGTGGCCTTGATGCTGCTTCTCATGCTTGGCTGGATTCGAGCCGCGAAAGGAAGAGCGGACGAGGCATTCCTCCAGGTCGGCCGGGGCCTGACTCTCTCCACGGATCGCACCGGCCCGAACGCGCGATCGCTGAGCATCAACGGAAACTTGGTCATGTTCTCTTCGCGAACAGTGCAACGATCGCTCGAGAAAGTCGTGGAGGGACAGCAGGCGCGGTGCGACGGGCTAGACGGTTCCATCGCGCGGACTCTCGAAACAAGGCTTGCACAGGCGGTGGGTACCATGGACTCCCCGTTCAGCCTCGGCTCAATCAACTCGGTAAGTGGTTCGAATGGGCGAGCGGCGTATGTCGCCTGTTTGGATTTGGGCCCGGGACGAGTCGATTTACCGACTCTAATCCGTCGATTCGAGGCCTTCACCGCCAGCGGAAACCTCGGGGAACTTGGGGTCGCTCGGTACCTCTATGCATCCGCTCCGCGAGGATCGGAAGCAACGACGTTCGTCCTCGAGTTCTGGGCAGCATCCCTCGACCTGGGCTCGATGCTACGCCCGCCAGAGCCAGCGACGAACGACGATCGGCCGATTTCCCCACGCGGGTCAGTCCGCGTGCTCGATGCTCACGAGCCCGATGGTCCGGGTTCGGTCTCTGTCTACACCACACAACGCGACCGGAGCTCTGTGGTGGAGCACTACGAGCGCGCGATGTCGGAATCAGGGTACCGGCTTCTCGATATCCCAGCATCGGGTTCCGCAGCCGCAGGCCGACCATGGGTCGTGTTCGGTCGACGAAACGATAGAGTCTCCGTGGTCGTTGTGCCGCTCGCGGTCGCGCCTCCAACGACGTTCACTCTCCTTGATTCGAGGTCTCCATGAATCGGTCGGCGCTGACCGTCGCCGTGCTTGCCGGGATGCTCGGCTTCTTCTTGCTCGCCCTCTACGTGCGAAGAATCCAAGACGAGGCGACGGGTGGTCCGCCTGTCGAGGTTCTGGGAGTCCGGCGCGATGCGGTTGTGGGTGAGCCGGTCACCGAAGAGCTACTGCTAATTCGAACCATTCCCGCTGCGTACCTCGATGAACGTCACGTCCTGGCGTCGGACACCCAACAGATACTCGGGGCAAGCGTAGCTTCGCAGGTCCGCGCAACCCAGGTGCTTCTCTGGACTGATCTCGCTACGGAGGGAAGAGAGCGCTCTACCCTCGCGGGCAGAGTTCCAGAGGGGATGCGGGCCATCGCGATCGATCACGGTGACGAGAACGACTTCGGTGGTCTACTCATCCCCGGAGACCGAGTGGACTTACTCCTCACACGCCCAAGGCTCGGCGAACACACCACGATGGTGACGGTGCCGCTACTACAAAACCTGCTCGTCTTGTCCGTGGGCGGCTCGATCGGGTCTTCACCCGACGTGCATCCGGCCCGGCATCGCGGCGAAGTCAGCCTCCTCGTCACGCTCGAACAAGCGTCCCTGCTCACACACGCACAGCAAAACGGGCATCTTCGGCTTGTCCTTAGAAACGAGAATGACCTCGACATTCTCGCGGCGAGTCGCGAAACCGACGACCAGGATATCTTGAAGCAGGAAGAACGTGCTCGTAGACAGAGTCGGTTCGTGATCGAGAGGGTAGATTGAGCGGCGCTGAGTTTCGTCGGCCTGCTTCCTTGCTACTTGCGGCGGCCCTGTTGATCGCGACCCGGGCGTCGGCCGACCTTGACGAAGAGCACCGCATCGTGATCCGCGTCGGAGAACAGCGAAGCCTCTCCGCGCGCGGTGTGAAGAGCTACTCTGAGGGTGCGCCAGGTGTCGTCGACATTCGAGTTACGCGAGACCAGCTTCGG
>JBCCZL010000861.1:0-3252 GCA_039187775.1 Myxococcota bacterium | reverse complement strand
GGTGAGCCAAAGGACGCCTACCCCAGGCAGCGCGGCGAGAAACGTGTACGTGCCGAGGCGCCAAACGAGATAGCCCGCGACCAGCATAACCTCCTCGAGGCCGCTCCGAGCGAGGGCGCGACCCGCGATGTCTTCCTCCAAGAGCCAGCGGGCGAGCATTCGCTCACCGAGGAGGAGGAGCGTCGCGACGGCGAGCAGCGAGAGCCCCGCGAAGAGTGACCGTTGTCCCTTCACCCGTGCGCTCCTCGGGAGCGCTCCATCGAACGCGGAGCCGTCCAACGCGGAGCCGTCCAACGCGGAACCGTCCAACGCGGAACCGTCCAACGCGGAACCATCCCCACCGAGATTCTGGGCGTCACCGATGCCACCGGTGCGAGGGCTGTGCGGTCATCATCGCGAACAGCAGCGAATCGCCGATCGCGCTCCCGAGGACATGCGACCGGCGACGCCCGTCGTCGAGGGGTGCACCAATGAGCACGGCCGTGGCAAAGCATTCGCGGAACACATCTTCGTGCGCGTTGGCTCGAGCGGCTCCCAGCGCGAAGCCGGTTGCCGAAACGCCCGCGCCGAACACCACCGGGCCAGAGTCGATGTCTCCGAACCCAAGGACTCCGGGGGCGTATTCCCGCACCGCGCCGAAGCCGAATGCCGAGAGGCGAAGATGACGCTCGAGAGCCTCGAAGAGCGCCCGACTTAGCTCCGGATCGGAAAACGAGAGAAAGTACGAGGCGAGCGCGGTTCCAGACCCGCGGGGGAGATCGACCGGCCGCCCGTCCTCATCGACCGCCTGATAGAGGAGGCCGGTTTCCTTGTCGACGCAGTCGCGAATGGCGTCGATGCCCCGTGGGTAGCCGGGGTGAGCCGTGCCAGTCGCTCGGGTGTGAAGTCCGAGGGAGGCGAGCGCGGCCGCGTTATCGACGGGATAGCGTTCACCGGGGTAGGTCTCGAGGACAGGCACCGTGGCCTGTTGGTAGCAGCGATCGAGATACGACGAGATTTGGTCGTTCGAGTCGGCAGTCGGCGCGCCGTCGTCGACGAAGCGCTGTAGCGACAACGCAAGGTTCAGATAACCGAGGAACGCGACATGCGGACGATGGCACCGCTCGGTGTTCAGGTCGTCGAACGGCGAACGGCCCCACGCGACTTCATCAAACGTCGCAAATCTGCGATCGTCGAGCAGGGGCTGAAGCGCGTCGGTCATCGCGTCGCGGTATTCGGGGTCGCCCTGCTCGACAAAGAGCTGACCGTAGCCGAGCCCTGCCATGATGCGGACGGCGAGGGCCCATTCCCCGTCGTAGCGAGCGACCCCGGTCGGGCCCGACGGCTCCTGGATAAGGCGCGCGCTCACTCCGGCCGCCAGCGCCCGCTGAAACTCCGGGGCGCCGTCGTAGGCCTGGCCCGCGTCACTCCCCGCCCAGCGGGGCAGGAGCAGCAGAACGCTTCCGAGGGGAAGCAACAGACCAAGTACCCATCGCATAGTTCCACGGTGGGCCGGTCTTCGTCCCGAGGAGCAAACCATCGGTCCGAGCGGTCGGCGACCCGCATCGAACGGTTGGGAGGCGCGGGGGAGAGGAACTTCGGAGGCGGGTCCGGCCTATTCCTCCGCTTCTTCTGCGGACTCCGGATCGCCGGCGTCTTCGGCTCCGTCCTCGGTTGAGTCTCCGGTTCCGGCCGACCCCGCGAGGTCGCCAAGGAGCGACCCTTCGCTCGAAAGCGATCCTTGTCGCTCGAGCTCCTCGATGATCTGGTCCGTGAGGTCGGAGGTCTCCATCACGTAGGGTGCCGCTTTGAGCTCGAGGATGAGCGCGTAGCCACCCTCTCGGCCGATATTGCGGGCCACCCGGGCAGTGTCCTCCAGGATCGGTTGGGTGAGGGCTTCTCGCGCCTGCTCCAGCTGCCCCTGAAGGACGCCCTGGGCCTGCTGCGCCTGCTGCACCATCTGCTGATACTCGGCGACCATGTTGGCGAGATCTTCTTCGCTGGTTCCCTCGTTTTGCGCCGCGCCGAGCTCCTCGGCCTTCGCTTCAAGCTGGGCCCGGATCTGCTGAAGCTGCTCGCCGGCTTGTCGCTCGAGGTTTTCGAACTCTCGGCGTGCCTGCCGACCTCGGCGGGTTTCGGCGAGCACGCGCTCGAGATCGACGACGCCGTAGCGAGGTTCGTTCCCATCCGACGCGGTTTCGCTTGGCCGGCCCGGAGGAGCACTGCAGGCGACTACCAAACACAAAGAAAGCCAAGGGAGCCCAGAACGCGTCATCGGGCGGAGCCTAGCAGCATCCGTCGAGAATCCGCATGCGGATCCGGCCACGGGAACGTGGTCGATCGCGCCCGCGAGCCGACGAGGAATAACCGAGTTATTTTGAGGCGCCAGGCAAAGGCCCGGGTCGCAGGCGCGAACCGCGGTGTCCCGCGCCGAAGGCGCCGGCGGGGTCTGCTGGAGCCGGGAGCCGGCCCGCTAGAGGGATCGACGGGCGCGGGCGAGTCGATGACGGAGTCGGCTGTCCCGCGGTGCAAGCTCAAGACCTCGTTCGTAGGCCGCGACCGCCTCCGGAAACCGCTCTTGCTCTTCGAGCAGTTCGCCGACGAGCTCGTAGTGACGAGGGTTTTCTGGACTCACTTCGATCGCCCGCTGGGCCCAGGCGAGCGCCTCGTCCAACCGTCCCTGCCGAGCGATGGACCGAGCGAGTCCATCGATCGCGGAGGGATGCTCGGGAAGGTACTCGAGGGCTTGCCGCCAGGTGGTCTCCGCGCGCCGGTGGAGGCCGTTGCCGTGGAGGGACCGAGCATAAATGCGAAGGTCCTGCGCTTCGATCTGTCGAGCTCCCATCGACATTTGTTCGATGTTGGCAGGCACTTCGATCCGAAGCCACTCGGCCACCTCGGGCGAACGCTCGGGTTCACCGCTCGCTTCGTTCGAGGTGGGGTCCCCTGGGGTTTCCGATCCGTCCGCCTCGTCGGCTTCTTCGGTGTCGAGAGCGAGCGCCTCTTCGGTCTCTTCCTCCCCTCCTTCTTCCACCCCGCCTTCTTCTCCCGCGGTCTCTTCCGCTAGGGCTTCTTCCTCAGGGGTTCCTTCCTCTCCTTGAGCCTCAGTATCTGCTCCGCTGCCTTGGACCTCTTCGCCTTCGTCGTCTGGTAGAACGGCGACCGGAGTTTCTTGTGCGGACGTTGCCGCTCCAGATTCGACGGTGGTGGACTCGGCGCCTGGCCGAGACGAAGCGGCTACCGGTTCCTGGCCGACCGCAGCGACCGTTCCGG
>JBCCZL010000860.1:0-3256 GCA_039187775.1 Myxococcota bacterium | reverse complement strand
GCGCGCGCGGCGGGCGTCGAACGGTTCGTGGTCCCGGGAGTCGATCCCCGAAATTGGGATCGCGTGGTGGGGCTGCGTGAGACGACCGGCGTGTCCGTAGCCCTCGGGATTCATCCGTGGGTGTTGCGCTCGCTCGACTCGGACGGGCTGAACCGCGCGCTCGAAGCGCTTCCGATCCAAGCCGCACGGCACGCGGCGGCGATCGGCGAAGTCGGCTTTGACCGAAGCCTTCGAGGCGAGGTGTCGCTGGACGAGCAGCGACGGGTGCTGCTCGCTCATCGGGCGGTGGCGGAGGACCAAAGCCTGCCTTTGATCCTCCATGTGGTGGGCGAGCATGGGGCCGCCCTCGAGGCCCTCGAGGCCGGGGGGCCGCTTGCCGCCGGGGGCACGGTCCATAGCTTCTCGGGGAACGCGGCGCTCGTTCCTCGCTACGAGGCACTCAATCTTCATTTGAGCTTCGCCGGGGGGGTGGCCCGCGCGCAGGCGAAGAAACCGCGAGCTGCCGCGGCAGCGGTCTCCCGTGATCGGCTGCTCATCGAGACCGACGCACCGGACCAGCCGCTTGCCAAGGGGGCACGAAATGAACCGGCGATGCTTCCCAAGATCGCGGTGGCGATTGCGGAATGTCGACACTGCTCGGTCGAGGAGGTGGCCTCCGCGACCTTCGAAAATGCGGAGGCGCTCTTTGTCCGGGGTCGAGTGCACGAGGAGCGCGGCGCGTTTGGGGATTCTTCGACGCGGTAGCGGCTGCCGTAAGGCCTCGTCCGCCTTTGCGCGTCCGTGGCTTTGAGGTCAAGCTCTCGCCACCATGACCCTTCCGCTTGCGCCGGGTGTGCCGGCGATCGACCACGCCGCGGCACCGTCCGATCCGATTCGAACGGAGCCTCTTCGAACAGAGCCGATTCGGACAGAGCCGCTTCGAACTCATCGTCGCTTTGACCGAGCGGCTCGCCTGTTCGGTGAGCAAGGCCTCCATCGATTGATGGGCGCCCGAGTGTTGGTGTTCGGCGTCGGGGGCGTCGGCTCCTTTGCCGCGGAGGCCCTCGCCCGGAGCGGTGTGGGCACCCTGGCTCTGATCGACTTCGATCAGATCTGCGTCACCAACAGCAACCGGCAGCTTCATGCGCTGAAAGGGAACATCGGAAAGCGCAAAGTGGACGTGATGGCCGAGCGGCTCCGCCGCGTCCACCCCACGGCGGTGATCGAACCGGTGGGCAAGTTCTACAACCAGGAGAGCAGCGATGAGCTTCTGAGCGGTCCCGTCGACTTCGTGGTCGATGCGATCGATAACCTCACCGCGAAGGCGCATCTCCTCTCGACCTGCCTCGAGCGTGGCTTCCCCGTCGTCTCGTCCATGGGGGCGGCGGCTCGCCTCGACCCCACTCAGATTCGGTGCCGAGATCTCTCCGAGACCGAACGCGATCCGTTTGCCCGGGCCCTTCGGAAGATCCTCCGGAAGCAGCACGGTATTGCCTGCGAGCGAGGCATCCCGGTGGGGATTCCTGCGGTCTATAGCGAAGAACCGCCCAAGGAACCTCTCTCGCCGAGCTACGACGACGGGACGGGCTTTCGCTGCGTGTGTCCGAACGGAAAGAACGGGCTTCATACGTGTGATGCCCGAAGTCGAATCGACGGTAGCGCGGCGTTTGTGACCGGGGCGTTTGGTCTCGCCGCCGCATCCGTCGCGGTCCGGGCGCTGTCGGGCCGCTAGGAGGATTCGAGTGGAGCTCACCGATCAGTCTGCGAGCGCGCTTGCCGCGCTTATTCGTTCTCGCAACGTGTCGTCGAGGGAGGTTGTCGACGCGCACATCGCCCGCATCGAACAAGTCAATCCCGAGCTGAATGCCGTGGTCGAGCAGCGTTACGAGGCGGCCCGGGCCGAGGCCGACACGGTCGACCGTGACCTGTCCAAGGGGGACGAGGCTCGTCCGTTTGCCGGAGTGCCGTGCACCATCAAGGAGTCGTTTGCGCTTACCGGAATGAAGCTCACCGCGGGCCTGCTCCGACGGCGGGGCGTCGAGTCCACCGACGACGCCACCGCGGTTTCCCGGATGCGAAGCGCCGGACTCATTCCTCTCGGCACCACCAATGTGTCCGAACTCCTCATGTGGATGGAGTCGAACAACCGGGTCTATGGCCGGTGCAACAACGCCTACGATCGGTCTCGGACCGCGGGCGGAAGTTCCGGTGGTGAAGGGGCGATCGTGGGCGCCGGTGCTTCGCCGGTGGGCCTTGGCGCGGACATCGGAGGATCGATTCGGATGCCCGCGTTCTTTAACGGCGTGTTCGGCCACAAGCCGACCGGCGGGCTTGTCCCCAACACCGGACAGTGGCCGCTCGCAGAGAACGAAGCGCTGCGATACCTGACGACGGGGCCGCTTTGCCGACGCGCCGAGGATCTTTATCCGATGGTGCGGCTCATGGCCGGGCCCGACGGCGAGGATCATGGGTGTATCGACTGGGAGCTCAAAGATCCGGCGCTCGTGTCGGTTCCGAAACTTCGGGTGCTCCTGATTCGTGACGACGGCCGAACGCCGGTGACACCCGAACTCCGCGAGGCGCAGGAGCGCGTCGTTGACCATCTCGAGGCGCTGGGTTGTGTGGTCCGCGAGCAGCGCATTCCGGAGCTCCGATACGCCTTTGAGATTTGGTCGGCGATGATGGAGGCGGCGGCGGAGACGCCGTTTTCGGAGCACATGGTCGGCGAAGGCCGCCTCGAGGCGCGCCGGGAGTTTGTTCGCTGGGCGCTCCGCCGGTCCAAGCACACGCTGCCCGCGCTCGCGCTGAGCGCCCTTGAGAGCTTGCCCGGACTCATGGAAAAGCGAGCCCTCCACATGCGAGAGGTGGGGCAGCAGCTCCGGCAGAAGCTTTCCCGCGCCATCGGCGACGGGGTTCTCATCTATCCGAGCTACAGCCGGGTCGCGCCCCGCCACTACACGCCGATGCTGACGCCGCTGCACTGGGTTTATACGGGCATCCTGAACGTGATGGAGCTCCCCTCGACGCAGGTTCCCCTCGGTCTTTCCCGAGGGCTACCGCTCGGAGTGCAGATCGTCTCCAACCACGGCGAAGACCATCGGTCGATCGCGGTTGCCGTCGAGCTCGAGCGTGCGTTCGGGGGCTGGGTGCCGCCGGCCGCCACATCCGCGGTGCTCAGCTAAGAATTCAACTTAAGGAGGCAGCTGAAAAAGCCAGAAAAAGAATCAGCTGACAAAGAAGTGAATCGCGCCGAGCAGAACGCCAGCGAGCAATCCGG
>JBCCZL010000859.1:0-3269 GCA_039187775.1 Myxococcota bacterium | reverse complement strand
GGCACGCTCCTCGACAGCACCTGCGTCGTGTGGATCAACGAACTCGGAGACGGCTCGCGCCACACCCGCTCGAACATTCCGATCGTTCTCGCCGGTTCGGCCGGCGGGGCGTTCCAGACCGGCCGGTTCCTGTCTTACGACCGCCAGCCGCACAGCGACCTGTGGGTCTCGATGCAGCAGGCTTACGGGATCGCCGAGAACACCTTCGGAAATCCTCAGTACTGCAACGGTCCGCTCAGCGACCTCTGACCGATTTTCTCGTGCGCTCCGCGGTCACTAACCGGATTCGCTGAGCGCTTGGGGAAGCTCCAGCCTTTCACGATAGAGGTCTTCCCAGCATCGAACGTCGCTGCGGGGCCGAGGCTTTCCAAAGCACCGCTCCAGGTCTTTGCTCACCGCAGGAAGGGCCCGTCGCCGCTCGCGCGCCGACAGGTCGTCGAGCGCAAGCCGCCGGTCGTCGAACGGGAGACCCCAGCGTGGAATCCCGAGCCGCTCCACCAATGCGCTGCCCGCATCGACCGGAAGGTCGCGGAGGGCTCGAAGGACGAGCTCCGCAAGGACCTTCTCGGTGAGCTGCCGTTTCCTCGCGAGAAGCGGGCGAAGCGCGGAGGGCTCGACCTTGTTTTGGAGGTCGAGGTACGCGTTGGCGAGCAGCGAAGGGATCGGGGGAAGGGTGACATGCTTTGGATCCGGAGAAGCCTCCGGCGAGAGCGCATGCCACGCACGAAAGAGCGCCTGGGCGCGCCGATGCTGTTCCGAGAACTCGGCTCCCTCTTCGAGCACCGCGCGCTGTTCGTCGAGGGGAAGCCGATACGCGCCCTGCATGAAGTACTGACAGAAGAACGACCAGTACTGGAGGTTGTCCCAGTAGATCTTCCCGGTCATGACCGTGGGGTTGCCGAAGCACGGCATCATGTGCTGGAAGGTGACGACCGCCTCGTCAAAGAGTCGAAGAAACCATCCGTTCAACACTTCGATTTCTTCATCGTGACCTGCGAGGTCTGCGCTCACGAGCCGGCTTACGAAGCAGTTGGCCAGTGCGACGTAGTCCGAGCCCGGACTGTAGAACGGGTCGAGGAACGAGCTGGCTTCGCCCACGAGCGCCCACCGGTCCTTCGAGAATACCTGCTTCGCGGTGTAGCTATATTCGCGAAGGCACCGAAAGTCCTCCGCGGCCACGCCGTCGAGGCGTTCGGACAGCGCCGGTTCGTGGCGGCGGATCCACGCTCGGAGACGATCGTCGGTTCGGATGTCATCGAATGCGTGGATCGAAGCGTCGACGACGACGCCCACGCTGGTGTAGCCGCTCCCGAGAGGAATCAACCATACCCAATACCCTTCGCCCATGAAGTGGACGGTGGACAGCCAGCGATGGTGATGCGGGTCGCGGGCGTGCCAGCGCTCTTCTTCCTTGGGGACGAGTTCGGCGACATCGATCCGCTCGGCGACTCGAAACCACGCCGCCCGCGCGTCGTGGCCAGTGCGGCGGCGGAGCCCAAGCTTTCGGGACAGGAGTTGCCGTCGCCCCGTGGCATCGACGATCCACCGAGCTCGCAAGGTCGCATGACCGCTCGGCGTGTGCAGCTCAAGCTCGTGCTCGGTCTCCTCGGGACCGAGGCGGACGTCGACCACCTTGTGGCCTTCGAACAGCGTAACCCCATCGGCTTCATTCATTGCACGAAGGTCGTTTTCGAGGCGGCCCCGGTCGAGCTGGAACGACGGCACGATCGGAAGCTCGGGCGGGCCGATCTCGGTCCGTGAGGCGACCGGCAGCTCGCCGCCCCCGGGAAAGAACCGAAGGCCGTTCTTGATCAGATGGCTCGATCGCAAATAGTCGTTCAGCCCGAGGACCGTCGCGAGGTAATGGGAGGCGAGCTCCACCGTCGACTCGCCCACCTTGTGACACGCCTCGGGCAGAGGACGACAAAGCGGGTCGATGAGTGCCACCGTCGCGTCAGGAACCTCGCGCCGGAGCTGCCGGGCCAGGGTAAGGCCCGCAATCCCACCCCCACAGATCGCCACATCATATTGCATCCCCTAGCTCGAACTCCGCTCCATCATGGTCCGTAAAGATGAGGCCATTTGCACCCGAGACAATCGGGGACGAGGTATTTTTTTTCCCCACCACGACTCGCAACCCCTTGAGATCACTGAGTCCCAGTGTTCGACTCTCCCGTCGAAGACTCCCGAAGCATCTGCTGGAGCTGGAGCGCCGCATAGCTCGCCGCCGTCTCGAGGGTGCGTTCGGGCTCGGCTCGGTTCCCGTGCGCGAGTGGCGGTGCAACCTCCACCACATCCGAGCCCCACACCGGAAACGCCGCCCCGACCGCTTCGATCAGTCCGACGACCTCGTCTGGCCGAAGACCCCCAGGCTCCGGCGTTCCGGTCGCACCCGCGAAGGTAGGATCCGTCCCGTCGATGTCATTCGAGATGTAGACCCCGCGAACCCCTCGACTTCGAAACCGTTCGACGATCTCGTCCGCAATTGCACCAAGCGGACGCGACCGCATTTCTTCCATCCAGTACTGGCGTACGTCGAGGGTCTCTTCCCAGTGTGCCCGCGTCTTGCCCGAGATTCGAAGACCCACTTGAACGAGCTTCCCCCCGCGTCCCAAGAGTTCGTTGGCGTGGTAGGCCCAGGTCGCGAAGCAATAGCGAACCCCCAACCGCTCTGCGAGAAGATCGGTGTGCGCGTCAAAGTGCAGAATGCCGATCTCGTGTTCGCGCCCCGCCGCCACCGCGGCAAACCCCGGCCAGCCCACCGAGTGATCCCCGCCGAGAATCAGCGGCCGCGCGCGGGGCGCGAGGCGCCGGACGATTCGAAGGGCATCTTCGGCCTTGGTCAGCGGAGAGGCGGCAAGCGCAATATCGGGGTCGCCATAGACCGCCGCGCGGGTTCGTCGGAGCTGGTCCGCCGACAGCATCTCGTCGGAGAGGAGCTGCGGGACCACGAGGACGTCGCCGAGATCGACGGCCTGCCGATAGGTCTCTGGCGCCTTCTGCAGCAGCGTTCGCCGGATTTCCTGCGGGCCAAAGTTCGCGCCTCGGGTAAACCCCGCGCCAACATCGGAAGGCACCCCGAGCACCACGGCGCGAGCCGATGCGAGAGATTCGATGGTTGCTCTCCACCGGGCGTCGATCTCCGTGCGGTCGCCCTTGGTGCCGTAGATCTCCTGCTGAAGGGCGAGTTGCGAAGCGACTCCGGTAGATACGGTGTGGATGCCCGCCCCGGCGGGTCGAAGCAGGCGGGTGAGCGCGTCGAGGTCGTC
>JBCCZL010000858.1:0-3292 GCA_039187775.1 Myxococcota bacterium | reverse complement strand
TCCTCCTCGAACCAGGCGACATCCCCCGCGGAGGACACCCGAACCGATCGTCGCACGGACCGCATGACCCAGCCTTCGCCGTCCGAGAATGGCTCCCGGGCATAATCTCGAAACTCGGCGACCGACCAGCGTTCGGTCGCGTCGGTGCCAAGGAACATGCCGGCGTCCGAGAAATGGGCGAAGTACCGTTCGAAGTCACCACGGGCGGCAGCGTCGTGCCAATCGTCGAGGCTGGTCTCGACTTCGTTGGCGATCTGGCCGATCTCGGTTCGGGACAGGCCACTCATGCCGCCTCCACAGGCACCGATGACCATCGCGGCCGTAAGTGCGCCGAACACCGTCTTCGTCGGTTTCACCCGACGAGGCTACCCGGAACCACAGTGCCGTGCGACGCAAGAGTGAACGGCGACCGCTTGGCTATCGCGCCGAGGGTTGGTCGCCAAGGGTCTTGACCTCGAACGGGCAGCTACGCTGCTATCTCATCCGTGGGTTCCTTTGCGTCACAGATCGCCGAAGAGCTTGACCTCCGTTCCCGAGGAGTGCTCGCAGTGCTCGAACTTCTGGAGGGAGGCGCCACGGTTCCGTTCATTGCTCGGTATCGAAAAGAGCAAACGGGGAGCCTTGACGAGGTCCAGATTCGAGCGATCGAGAATCGCCAGGGCCAGCTCCTCGCGTTGGAAGAACGGCGTTCCACGATCCTGGCATCGATCGAGGAGCAAGGAAAACTCAGCGCCGAACTTCGAAAGGCGATCGCGGAAGCGCGGTCGCGTGCGGAACTCGAAGACCTCTACCTTCCCTACAAGCGAAAGCGTCGCACTCGTGCCACGGTCGCACGGGAACGAGGGCTTGAGCCTCTGGCTCGAAAGATCCTGGGTCAGCCCGTGTCCGGCGATCCGCGAACGGACGCGGCGCGCTTCATCGATCCGAAGAGAGACGTTCCGGACGTGGAGAGCGCACTGTCGGGTGCCCGAGACATCGTGGCCGAAGTCGTGTCGGAGCACCTCGAGGCCCGGCGCGCGGCGCGTGAGACATTCGCGACCCACGGGGTGCTTCGCTCGAAAGCGGCCCGCGGAAAAGCGAAGACCAAGTCGAAGTTCGAACAGTATTATGACTTCTCGGAACCGCTTCGCCGCATCCGCTCCCATCGTGTTCTCGCGGTGTTCCGAGGCGAGGCAGAGGGGTTTCTCAAAGGCCACATTGAAGTGGACGACGCACGGCTCGTTCGGCGTCTTCTCGCGATCCTCGGGCAAAAGCGGCGATCACCGTTTGCCCAGGAGCTCGAAGCGGCGGTCACCGACTCACTGAAGCGCCTCCTCGGTCCGAGCGTAGAGAATCAGGTTCGCGCCGACCTTGAGCTCCGGGCGCACCGGGAAGCGATCGACGTGTTTGGCACCAACCTGGAGGCGCTCCTTCTTGCCGCACCGTTCGGTGCCGAACCCGTGCTCGGAATCGACCCGGGCTTTCGGACGGGCTGCAAGTGTGCCGCGGTGGATGGCACCGGTGCATTTCTTGGGCACCGAACTGTGTTCCCCGACAGGAAGGGCGCGTCGGGCGATCTTATCGGGCTCATCGACCGGTACCGCCCGAAGGCGGTAGCCGTCGGAAACGGCACCGCGGGTCGCGAGACGGAAGCGTTCGTGCGGAAGACCCTTCGGGCGGCGAGCCGGCCGGAGGTGATCGTGGTGAGCGTCAATGAGTCCGGCGCGAGCGTGTACAGCGCCTCGGAGATCGCGCGCGACGAACACCCGGATCTCGACCTGACGGTGCGCGGCGCGATCTCGATCGCTCGCCGCCTTCAGGACCCGCTCTCTGAGCTGGTGAAGATCGACCCGAAGGCGATCGGGGTCGGCCAATATCAACACGACGTGGACCAGAAACTCCTCGCCGCCCAGCTGAGCCAGGTGACCGAGAGCTGCGTGAACCGGGTCGGTGTCGAACTCAATACCGCGAGCGCGCCACTCCTCGCTCACGTTGCGGGTTTGGGGCCGTCGCTGGCGAAGCGGATCGTTGCCTATCGAAGGGCGCACGGCCGGTTCTTGAGTCGCGCGTCGCTGAGCCACGTCAAGGGACTGGGTCCAAAGGCGTTCGAACAGTGCGCAGGCTTTCTTCGAGTGCGCGAGGGCGCACATCCGCTCGACGGCTCAGCGGTGCATCCAGAGCGATACGCGCTGGTGGAGAAAATCGCCGCAGACCTCGGTGAGGACCTCGCGACTCTCGTCGGCAGCGCTGGCCTTGCCGAGCGAATCCGGCCGGAGCGCTATCTTGGCTCGGAGGTCGGCGCGGAAACCC
The DNA here is from genome assembly GCA_039187775.1 of Myxococcota bacterium. Lineage (GTDB taxonomy): Bacteria > Myxococcota_A > Polyangia > Polyangiales > JBCCZL01 > JBCCZL01. The sequence goes on along the minus strand of JBCCZL010000858.1, from coordinate 1,003 downwards.
TTCGGGACATCGTGAACGAGCTCCAGAAGCCCGGCCGAGATCCCCGCAAGCGTTTTGAGGCGCCCAAGTTCCGAGAAGACGTTCGCGAGATCACGGATCTTCGCGAGGGCATGCGGCTCGAAGGCGTGGTGACGAACGTGACGAACTTCGGAGCGTTCGTGGACATCGGCGTTCACCAGGACGGCCTGGTGCACATTAGCCAGCTCGCGGATCGCTTCGTGAGCGATCCTCACGAGGTGGTCAAAGTGGGCGATCGCCTCAAGGTTCGGGTCATGACCGTCGATGTCGGTCGGAACCGGATTGGCCTCAGCGCAAAGAGCGGGTAGTCGCGTGCGGAGTTTGCAACAGCCTGCTAGATCAGCTGCCGTCAGAGCAGAGACCCTCCGCACAAAACCCGGTTCCGACACAGTCGCCAAGGCGGCAGGTCTGGCCGATCGTGCGCCCGACGCAGCGCCCCCCGCTGCACTCCTGGAGCCCACAGCAGTCGCTGCTGTCCGCGCAATAGTCGCCGTCACGCGCGCAGCAGGAGGCCGCATCGGCTTCGCCCACCGGCGCACAGCGGAGGCCAAGGGCGCAGCTGACCTCGTCGCCGCACGCATCACCTTCTCGACCGGCGGGTTCGCGGCAGTTGCCGACCACGCAAATCAGGTCGCCACAGCACTGGTCGTCGAAGGCCGGCCCCGATCCTCCGCAGGAAGCGCCTTCGTCGGTGCACATGGACGCGCCGGGGTTGATGCGCACGCGAACCTCAGCCCGATCATCCGCCCATCGGACCTGGCCGTTCTGAGCCATGGCGACGGTGACATAGAAGTCGCCATCCACGCCCTCGAGGTCGAGGAGAGGTGAACGATCGCTTAGCACTCCGAGAAGCTCGTGACCCGCAGAGTAGACCTCGGCGGCGAATCCCTGGGTCGGCGACTCCACCTGGATGGCCAGGGTCTGCGGGCCGCCAATCCCGAGGAACCGGGCAGAGTAGCCTCCGGGCGGGTGAGCCGTCGGCTCG
>JBCCZL010000857.1:0-3295 GCA_039187775.1 Myxococcota bacterium | reverse complement strand
CGACGCCGAAGACGACGACACGCCCGAGGACGACGACACACCCGAGGACGACGACACGCCCGAGGACGACGACATGCCGGACGTTGGCAAGCTCAAGATGCCGTACGGGCCGTTTCTCGCCCTCGGTGCGATCGAGTTCCTGTTCTTCGGCGAGCAGCTCGTCGACTGGTACTTCTCGCTCCTTGAGTAGCCGCTATTCGATTCGAATGATCCGCGACACCCGCACCGTGGCGGCGTTCGCGCTCTTTCCATCGTCTTGGTAGTAGCGAGGATCCGGGCTCACCCGCGTGGTCTCATCGTCCCAGCGACGGAGCGGCGGACCCGAGAGGCTAGGCGATTCCGACGCACTGACTCCCACCGGTGGAGTCGGACCGTGGCCCGAGACGTTCGGCGCCGGGGACGCGGTCGATTGCCGCGGAGGAGGAAGCCCTACCGGCGCCGCGGGGAGCGACGGCGCGGTCGCCTCCACCGCCAGCTTCGCCGTGTCGATGGGCGCCTTGTCCTCGTGCAACAGCGTCGGCACGTCTTCGTCGTCGACCATCGGGGGCTGCACCATCGGGGGCTGGAGCTGCGCGGACACCGGCGTGAGGGACGCAGGTTGGGCGGGCGCGGGCTGCACCGATGGCCGAGCCACCGGGCCCACATCGCGGACCAACCGCCGAAGCTCCGCAGTCTTCGCGATGTACTCCGTATTCGTCGGGTGTTTTTGGGCAAGGACTTCGTAAATCGAGAGCGCGTGACTATGAAACCCTTGCTTCATCAAGAGCTCGGCCTGCTCTTCCGGTGTACCGATCGTGGTCGACGCATCTTCCCATTCGTCCGAGTCGTCCGACGACTGGTAATCCGCGAGCTGCGGCCGCGTGTTCTTTTTCAGGAGCTCAGGAGACGTCGGTGGGCGACGGACCTCCGGAGGCACCGAGAGATGGACCTGCCGGGTCGCCTCTGCCTCAAGCTCCTCGGGTGCCTCCATCCTCCGGAGCATTTCCGCCGAATCGCGGGCGCTCATCTGGCCCGTCGCCGGCTCGTCGTCGTCAAACCGGATCCGCGGGTGCGATTCGTCGTCAGCCCCGGTCGGCATCCGCTTCAGCCCACTCAGCTCCTGGGCTTCGCGAATACTGCGGTCGAGCTCGTCGTCGCTCACCGACATCGTTTCCATCAGCGGGTCGACCTTCGGTGGCGGCGAACTCGGGGCGGACGCGCGGCCGGCATTCGACGGCACCTGCACCGGGCGCCCCTCAAGAACCGAACGAAGGGTCTGAATATCGTCAAGCCGTTGCCGCGCGACCTCGTCCATCGCGTCTTCGAGAACGATCTTCCGAAACATGCGCTCGGCGTTCTCGAGGTTTCCCATTCGGAGCTGAAACATCGCCACCGTGTGCCCGGTCATCGGCACGGTGCGAAGGACCGCCCCTGGACCCATTCCCTTCGACAGCGCGCCCATCCCGTCGACGATCCGGTCGAGCGCCACCGCCACCGCCGAGGCATCGGTGTCCCCCGGATGCTGCGCCGTGTATTCGCGGGCCGCCTTTGCCGCGCCCTTGAGATCGCGGGCCCGAAGGCACTCGTCCAACGCTTTGCCGAGCGGCGAGTCCGAGGTCTGAAGCTCCGGGGCCGACGGCGCGGCGACCGCCGCGTCAAGGAGAAGGCTCGAAAGAAGCTGATGCCGCCGCTCCGCCCAGGCCGGCAGGTTCCCCTTTCGCTGGTCGAGCATGGTCAGGGCGACCGAAGCGCCGCCGGTGCGAAGCTGCCGATCCACTTCTCGAAGCTCGAGGTCCGCGCCTTCGGGCACCGGCGCGAGGAGCTCTCGCAGCCCCTCGGCCCGAACTCGGCCCTCGTCGCTGTCGACCAGACCGGCACCCTCCACCACCGCGAGCGCTTCCATAAGCATCCCGCTTCGCGTGTACGCCTGCACCAAATCGAATGTCAGATCGAGGTCCGGCCCATATACCGAGGCATCGGGGCGCGCCTCCACCGCGCGAAGAAGCGCCGCACAGGCCTTCTCGCCCGGGTCGCGCTCCACCGCCGCATGAAGGAGTCGCAGGGCGTGGTCGCGCGCCCCATTCTTCAACAGCACCCGGGCCACATGGTCGGTGGGCGGAAGCGACGACTGCTGGGGAGGAGAAGCCATGCCTGCGGGACGAGCGCAGTCTATGGGAGTGCGCTCAGACCGGGTCCCAAGGTACCACAGGGAACAAAACGCTGTCTCAGCTCGTGGGGAGGGGCCGAAACCAGCGCCAGAGCAAAAACACATTCAAAAACACAAAAAGCACGCAGAGGGCGGCCAGAAAGAGTGCCCAGCTGTAGGTCCGAGGCGGCTGATCCGCGAGAAGCAGAAACGACTCTCCCGAAACCTCGAGATCCATCCGGCCGTCCAGGTAACGCTCCACCGGTCCGAAGCGCGAGCCAAGCTGGCCGAACGTCACGAGGCGACCCGCATACTCCCTTCGCTGCAAGAGGCGCTCATCCTGCGGACCATCGAGCGGAATCTGCACAAAGATCGTGCGCTGTCCCGCGAGCGGATAGACCGCGTAGGTCCCCGAGAACATCCGGCTGTAGCGCACGGTTCCCGAAGCCATCGGCGATCCACTCACCCGAACGTACGTGTTGGGCTCGAGCGCCGCGGCATCGACGGCCATCGCGTCTCCCAGGTCCTCTGCGGTGGCGTTGGCAAAGAAATAGCCGATGTCCGAGCGAAGCGTGGTCAGGAACGCGAGCGAAGCGGCGACAGAAAGCGCCATCACCGTCATCGCCGCGAACCGACGCACTCGAGGCGGCGCCGGAAGGTCCACCAGCTCGGGGTCGGCCTCCTCGAAGGTCGCGATTGCGGTCTGCTCTGCTTGAGCCACGAACCTTTCGACAACCACTAACGCGAAAGGTTCGGCCCTGGCAACATCAAGCCGGGCGAGAAGGAGAAAGGCCCGCAATTTCGGCGGGCTACCTCACGGGTACCGCTAGGAGCGCTTCTTGGCGGCGCGGTAGTAGTCGTAGAGCCGCGGGGTGGGCCAGCCGTCGAAGTGCGTCGCGTAATCGGTGTCTTTTTCTCGGTTTTCGAGCTTTACGATCGCCGAAATCAGGTCGCTTCGCGTCCCAAACTCCTTCTTCACCGCCTCGAGCACGTCGTGGAGGTGAAGGAGCTTGGCGTTCGAGACCCGCTCGAGGCCCTTGTCGTCGTTGACGCGGTCGACCCATAGATCCGAGCCCTGGAGGGCCTCAACTGCGGAAATAAGTTCAGCTTTTCCGCCGAATCGGTCCTTTACTTCCTGTAGCGGCGACTTCTTCATGACATTCTCCAAGG
>JBCCZL010000856.1:0-3296 GCA_039187775.1 Myxococcota bacterium | reverse complement strand
TCGACGACCCCGAAGAGGTACTTTTCGGCCCGCCACCAGTGGAACTCGTTGTCGGGGGAACCGACGCGGTCGGTCGCCGACAAAATGTTGAGGACCACCGGGACGGCGTGAAGCACGCCGAGCAGGATCGCGATCGCAAATGGGCCGCGCACGAGGTCGCGACGGTACCGACTGAGGAGCAACCAGATCCCGCACGCCGCCGGCGGAAGGACCGCCAACGGACTCATTTGGAGGGCGATCGCGCCAAGTTGGCAGCACACCGTGTACGCGAGCGTCTTGGTCCAGAACCGATGCGATTCCGCGGCGTAGATGAAGAGCGCCGGGAGCGCGACTCCGATCGCAAGGCAGACCGCGTACGGGACCGACACCGTCCGGGACCAAGCGATCGCCCAGGGGTGAAATAGGTAGAGCGCCGCAGCGAAGATTCCGAGCGCCGGACAGGCCTTCCGAAACGAGATGACGACGACGGTGAGCGCGCCGATGCCGGTGATCGCGACCCAGATCGCCCGGCCGCTCCAGGTCGCGGGGCCGAAGAGCGCGAAGCCAAACGAGACGAGCCTTGCGGCGAGAAGGGTGACGAAGCTCGCGTCGGACTGATGGGCGGCGTCGTGGCCGAAATGGAGCTCGAGGGCCAAGGTTTGCCACACTCCCTCGTCGGTTCCACCGCTCGGCACGCCGTCGAGGAATGGGACCCGAAGGCCGAGACCGCCGAGCAATACGAGCGCCGCGGCAGCGACGAGGAGGCCCTGGCCGATCCGGGGGGCGCGGGAAACTCCGGTGCTTTCGGCATCATCCATCGATTCGCCGGGCGGGAACCTAACAGACCGTCTCGTCCGCTTCGAGTCCTCGCGTGCGGCCGCCGGAGCCTGAAGGAGTCTTGCGCCGAGGAGCCTTCCGTGAGATGTGTCGGCCGGAGTCCGGCGCCCCTGGTAACGCGCCGGCGAGCTTATGCTTAGGCGGATCTCGAGCACGATTGTCGACCTGTTCCTCCTCCGTCGGGAAGCTGCGGCACTTCGTAAGGTCGAGGCGAAGCAAGAGCTCCGGGAAAGACTGGTGCTCGGGCGGCAGCGAGAGGCCGCGGCCGACACGCTGTGGTTCTCTGGGTATCGGGCCGATGGACTTCGGCTGGCCTTCGATGCGCTCGAGGTGACGGTTGACGCAGTGGCGTCCGCGATGGGCCAGTCCACGGAGGACCTGCACCCCTCCGAATCCTCGCCGGAAGAGGCCGACCCAGGCGAAGAGCGCGACGAGCCGACGGGTTCGGTTCCTCTGAGCTCGAACTTCTTCGAGCAGATCGAAGAAGCTTCCTCGAGTCGGCCGCCACCGAAGAAATCCTCGCCAACACTGGATCGTCGGCTGGTGGGCGCGAAGGCGGCCGAAGCGTGGACGGTCGCGCAGCGGGAGCTTGCGCAGCGACCTCGGCTTCCGCTGTTTGAACGCGAGATCGGAAGGGAGCAGGTCAAGCTCTACCGGCGCGTCGTCCGTGCCCGGCGGGTGCTCGACCAGGTGGCGGGGCCGAAATCCCTCTCCCGACCTCGCCTGTGGGGTCGGCGGGTGCTCCGCGTGGGGACGGTCGTCGTCGCGGTGGCGGCCATCGCGTTCTATTTTCTCCGGCCGTTGCCTCCGGTGGCGGTGTCCGCGTCGGCGCAGTTCGACCAGCGGTACCCGCCCGAGAACCTGATCGATGGTTCCTTCGAAGCGCTGACCCATGAGTGGCTTCTGCCGTGGCAGTCGCCGGGATGGGTCGAGCTTCGCTTTGGCGGCGAAAAGCGGCTCTCGGTGTTTCGGCTGAAGAACGCCTGCCATCCTCCGCACCATAGCTTGGGTTCCAAAGCCATTCGGGTGGAGTTCTTTCAGGGCAGCGAACGGATCGCGATCCGCACCGGTCAATTCGGCGCGCCCAATATCACCTCCCCGTGGCTCGAGTTTGTCGACGTCGAGGCGCCGGTCGACCGGATTCGGATTCACGTCGACAGCTTCTACGGCAACGGTGGTGGGCTTGCCGAAGCCGAGTGGGTGGAAGCGCGATAACTCGCGACGCCTAACTCGTGACGCCTAACTTTCTACGCGAGAGTGGATCAGATCGAACAGCGGACTGAGGCCGTCGAGGACAGAAAACGCGCTGTACTCTTGGCCCATCGCGCGGAGTGAGCTGAGAACCCGCTTGCCGTAGGAGAGGTCCGAGCCCCACACGATGCGCGGAATGACCGCGGGGATGCGCCGGATCCAGTTGGCGAGGGATGGGGCCTCGATGTCGGGAGGCATCGCTCCGTCGATGAGAAGGATGTCGTGCGGGGGGCTCAGGCTTCGGAGCAGCGGTGGGGTGTCCATGGTGAGCACGACGACCCGGTGTGGCCCATAGCGTTTCACGAGCTGCTGCTCGAACCCCGCGGCCTGGGAGAGGACGATGATGCGGGTCGGTCCCGGAACCTTGGGAAGCTGTTCGGTGGTGCGCTCTTCTTGGGGCCACATCTCTCGCGCTTCCGGCGAGAGGGCGCCCCGCGAACCGGTGGGAGCCTCGGCATCGATCAAGAGCCGTTCGATTCGGCGGATCATCGCCTGGGCCTCGTGGCTCTGGACCTTTCCAAGAAGCGTTTGACGGAGCGGACCGCCGATGAACTGCATCAGTTCCTCGCGGTCATCGGGAACCGTCCGGCCCCAGTCGGCGAGGGCGGTCATCAAAATGGTCGCGGCCAGGTTGGCCGGTATCCGCTCCTCGAGGGTTTCCCGGAGCAACCTCAGCGACGCAGGCTCGCTCACCGACGAGAGCTTAGCTCGGATCTCGCACAAAAGTACGCCCGTCGTAACGTCGCTGTCCCGTAGGACCCGACCGCGAGGGCGGCGTTCGCGAGGTCGGGACCGCCGATGCCGTTGGGCGATGGACGATGTAGGCTCTCCCCGATGAACACCGAAGCGCTACTCGAGCAGAGCCGGACTCTCTCGGGAAAGGTGGTGTTCCTTACCGGCGCGGGAATCAGCGCGGAGAGTGGGATCCCCACATTTCGAGGCGAAGAGGGCTATTGGAGGGTCGGCTCGCAGAACTATCATCCGCAGGAGATGGCTACGCGGGCCGCGTTTCGGGCGATGCCCGACGAAGTGTGGGCGTGGTATCTCTATCGTCGAAGCGTCTGTCGGGCTGCGGATCCGAACGCGGCCCATCGGGCGGTGGCCGATCTGGACTCTGCGCTCGGCGATGGATTTCTTCTCGTCACCCAGAACGTCGATGGCCTTCATCTCCGCGCGGGCAGCCCCCTCGAGCGGACCTACCAGATTCACGGAAACATCGACTACATGCG
>JBCCZL010000855.1:0-3330 GCA_039187775.1 Myxococcota bacterium | reverse complement strand
GCCACCCACCCCGAGGAGGGTGAACCCGTAGCCGAGCTGGATGGGCGGGCTGAACTCGGCGCTGATGATGATGAGGAGCGAGAACCCTTTTTCGCCGGACGGCATCCGCGTGGTCACGAGGCCGATCGCCTTCGCGCTCACCATGTTCATGATGTCGAGCTGGAGCGCGCCGCCGTATTCCTCGCGGTCCGGGTCGAAGAAGAGATAGCCTCCGCCGCGGACTACCCCGACGTCGAGGCTGATGCCCACACCTCTCGGCGGGATGATGCGGGCGCCGACGTCGACCGGACCGAGAAGCCCCTGCCCATCGTCACGGAGCTCGAACTCCGCGCCGGCGCCGATGCCTTCGACGATCGCGGTGAGCGGTCCGAGCGAGGCTTTGATGTCGGTGGTGATCCCGATCGGCAGCTTGCCGCCATCGACCCCGATCACGAAGGTGAGTGACGTGAACTCTACCGGTCCCAGATTGAGGTGTGACGCGAGCTGAACCTCGAGGGTGCTCGAACCGTGAAAGAACAGGCCCTGGTCGAGAGAGAAGCCGAGACCAAGATCGAAGGTGTTCTTGATGCCGAGGCTGCCGAGAAGTTTGGCGAGGAAACCGTCCGCGTCTTCGGCGCCGATCTGAACGAGCCCTCCCCGGAGGGCGGCGCCGAACAGGAAGTCGACGCTGCCCGAAGGGTTTGCTTCGAAGCCCAGATTGACTCCGATCTCTTCGACCGATACCTCGGCTCCGCCGAGCGAGAGCAGCGTGAGCGGCTCGTCGGCCGCGTAGCGAAACCCCACATCGAGGCTTCCGGTAACCTTGGTGGCACCAGGCGGGTCGATGGCGATCGAACCGGGAGCTGCGGTGAGCTTGGTCTCCGGCGGGAGGTCTGCGCCGAGACCTACGGTCAGGGCCCAGTCATCGCCGCCGAACTCGAGCGTCCCTTTTCGAATGTTGTAGTCGGTCTCAAGAACCAGGCCAGCGGCCCCACCCTGAAGCCGTGCCGCGAAGACGTCTAGCGTGGGTGTCGGACCGGGGAGGGAGAGCGCGGGGAGGCCAAGCTCGCCGGCGAGCCGCCCGAGGAGCCCGATGAGCTTCGGCCCGAAGCTCGGAGTTCCCCAATCGTAGAGTTCGACGAGCTGTCCTTCGGGGTCGGTGAGCCACCCGCCGACTCGACCGAAGTGGAACTTGTACGTCGTATAGAAGGGCACGGCCGGGTCGATGGTGGTGACGTTATGGTCGGTTCGCTCGAGGATCCCGAGGAGTTCGAGGATCGGCAGGACGCCGGTGCTTCGACCGAGGTAGCGCGCGAGGAGGTAGTCGAGGAGGGCTTCCGGGAGCTTCTGGGCCAGCGAGCTCGCATCGGGAATGCCGAGGCCTCCGACCGCGCCCGACAGCTGGTTGAACCCGGAGATGATGTTGCCGATCGCGTCCGCCGCGGCGACCGCCTTCGCGGCCACGGTGCCGAAGTCTTCGGCCTCGATCGCGGCTCCGAGCTCGCGCTGAAGGTGGACGAGCTGGGCGAGGCTCGTGGTGACGCCGCTGAGGGCCCCCTGAATTGCGGTCACGTCGTTGGGAGAGGCCGCGACGCCCAGTTCGCGCAGCATCTGGTGCGCGCTTCCGGGGCCGAGCTCGCGGAGCGGTGAAAGCACCCGCGTGAGCTCGGTGACCAAGGCCTCGAGGGTTCCGCGATTGCTCATCGAGGCCTCCACGCTGCCTGCAGCTTGGTTGGAGCGTCGTGAAATCCCGAGAGCGGCGTGAGGGTGTCTTCCGCCCAAGAGCCGTAGCGATCGAGGTCACGAGCGAGCGTGGGACTTGCGTGGGCGCGGACCCGCGGGACGAGAACATCGAGAAGTCTTTGCCGAGACACGCCGTTGATCGCTTGGGGGACCGCGTGCTCGGAATCGGCGACGCTCCGGAGTGCATGGTGATAGAACGCTGGGCCCTCGAGTTCCCGCCACGCCGCGGAGATCGCGCGCACCGTCTTGAAGAGCCAGCGGACTTCTGCTCGGTGCCGACCGATGAGGCCGACCAGAAGCCGGCCTCGGCGGCTCCGAAGGAGCCCCTCCCGGAGGCGGCGGATGCCCTGGCGGTGCGCGGCAAGCTCGGTTTCGTTCCGTAGCCCACGCACCGAAATGTATGCGGGCTCCCCGCGGGTTGGCGCCACCGTGCCTTCGAATACCGGCTTTGAGGTACTGAACGGGATCGTGACGTTGAGGTGGTCGAGGATGCTGTAGATCGGTGTGGCGATGCCAAGGCTCTGACCAACCATCGCCCTGGCTTCCGGCGTTTTTCGATGGGTCGGCTCGGCCAACATGTGCTCGGCGTTGAATGGCGCCTTCCGAATCACCATGCCGATGATTCGGTTTCGGTGGTCGATCACGATGCTGCCCGAATCGCCATGGTCGAAGCCGAACGGCTCTTCTTTCAGCGGTGGATAGTCCTTGCGATAGTCGTCGGGGTGCTCGGGCTTCGGGCGGGGGAGGATCCAGAGCGAGTAGGCGGACGGGAGCATCCCGGCGCTCGCGTCGCTGTCGTCGCTGACGCATTCGTCGACTTCGGGCGTCATGCCGCCGAGAAAGCTCGCCTTCCACATCAGCGTGCCCCACATCACCTTGCCTGTCCGAGGGCTGTAGACGCGGACGTAATGATCGGGGGTTGGCGTCTCGCCAATGTTCGGCCGGCTGAGCTGCTCGATATCGATTCGGGTGATCGGCTCGCCGCGAAGTTCGATCTCGTCCACCACGACGCCTTCGGCTTTGACCTGCCAGACGTTCTTGAACTGCACGCCGGGCTCCAGTAGCGCGATGCCGCAGTCGGTTTTCCAGCAGTCGAGATCCGTGCGGCGAGTCGGTCCATTCGGTCCGGGCACGAACCCTTGCGCTTTTTTGAAAGCGAATCCTCCCGTCCATTGACCTTCGCGCCACCCGCCCCAGTACGGCCCAGGGCCGGCCGCCGTGGGATTGGCCTGCCTCGCTGGCTGACTCGCGTCGAAGACGGTTCGAGCGATCGGATCATCCCCGCAGCACGACGTGTAGGAGGGGCTGTACACCCCGACGGGTTCCACCGCAGCGAAGCCCGGGAACAACACGTGGGAGCAGGAAAGGAGCGCGGGCTTGCCGTCGGCGGTTTGCACAAAGCACCCGAGCGCACCATCGCCCCGATCGCTTAGCGCTGGCGTATCTGGCGTCTGGATGCGAACGCCCGCCGTGTAGAGCTTGCTCATCGGTTCTCCTCGAGGTCGGGCCAGCGGAGGGCAAGGTGAGAAAGGATGGGGCCGATCGGACACGCCACCGAATGACCGGTCGGGGTCGTCCCCCAAAGGAGCCCGAGCGTTTCGCCTCGTG
>JBCCZL010000854.1:0-3337 GCA_039187775.1 Myxococcota bacterium | reverse complement strand
GCAGGAGCTGCCCTCGGGCGACAGCTCCTTTCAGAATGGGGCCGACCGACTCGATGGTGTTCAACAGCGTGCTCAACTCATCCTTCATGCGGGATCTCCTAAAAGCGATGAACCGTTCGGCGAGGTCTGGACTCGGCGCCCCCGATCGGTCAGGTCTATCCACAGGGGTCTCCGATGGTTGATGACAAATGGCAGGCCCGTCGATGACGATGCGCGACGAAGAACCGACAAAGCGCGACGAATGGGTCGCCGCCGGGTTGATCGTGGAGTGCGCAAGGCTTGCGGTAGGCCAGGGGGCGCCCGCCGACGCGGTGCTCCAGACGGTGCAGTGGGAGGACGGTCAGGTTCCCGAGGCTCCCGCGCGCCTTCCGTATCACCAGGCGGTCAAGGTGTGGACCGAGGCGGCGCGCTGGCTTCCGAACCGTGCCCTCGGCCTCCATTTTGCTGAGGCGTCGATCGTCGGCCCTCGCGCGATGACCCAGATGGCGGAAGGCACCCGCACTCGACGGGAAGCGCTCTACGCCGCCGCGAAGAGCCTTCCGAAGGTCACGACCGGGGCTCGCCTGGAGTGGGAGTGCGCAGCGGGCCTGACCCAACTGCGCTTGCAGTATCATCCGCTCATTGTCGAAGCGGCTCACCCGCTCGACTTCGTCCTCGCTCAGATCGTCCGCATGGTCCGCGGTTCGGATCGCGGGGTCGCGCTCCACCGCGTCTCCCTTCCGCATGCCCCGCTCGGCCCGCGTTCGACGTACCACCAAACGTTTGGAGAACGCGTGGACTTCGAGCAGGAGCACGCGTCGATCGTGTTCTTAGACGAGGCGCTCGACCGTCCGCGCGCCGAGCCAGACTTGCTTCTTTCTCTGGTGGAACGCACTCCGATCGATCGCTTCGTCGCATCTCTTGACCATCGCCCGTCCGGGTTTCGCACCGAGCTGGAGCGGGCGGTGGACGAGGTGGCAGACGACGGCCAGTTTTACGTCGAGGCGCTCGCTCGACGAATGGCGATGAGTCCTCGCACGGTCCAACGCCGCGCCCTCGCCGCGGGATGCGAGGTGGGAGGACTTCTCGCCAATGCTCGGCGGGCTCGGGCAGAGACGTTGCTTGAGAATCCGGGGCTCAGTCTGCGGGAAGTCGCGGAGCGCCTGGGATACTCGCATGAACGGTCGTTTACCCGGGCCTTCGTTCGCTGGACCGGAGAGACGCCGGCTCAATGGCGAAGGCGTCGCGAGAGCGGAAAGCGCGGCGTCTGAGATTAACAGGAGACGAATGGCCGAGAAGTGTCGGCCGGGCCACCACTGGGTGGTCCCTGACTTCGTACCTTTGGCGGATGCCCGCCTAGGCGTCGAATAACGTTTTGATATCAATGGCTTCAGATTACAGATTGGTTGTTCTGGAATAACTGTTCTGAAATCGCTACGCTGAGCTCGTGGCCCGTCCACGAAGCTTTGACCCTGATCACGCGCTGGGCGCGGCCCTCGAGGTATTCTGGACCCGCGGCTACGCCGACACGTCGATCGCCGACATCGTCGTGGCCACGGGGGTGAACCGTCACTCGCTCTACGCGACATGGGGCGACAAGGATGGTCTCTATCGCGCCGCCCTTCGCAGATACCGGGCGGTGACGCTTTCGAGTTTCCTGAACCCGCTTGCCGACGCCGGGCTTGAAGGGGTCCGCAACCACATCTTCGCGATCGCGGAGTTCGTCAAAGGCATGGCAAAGCATCGAGGGTGCTTTGCGATCAACTCGGCGGTGGCCGGCCCTGACTGCGACGCGGAACTCAAGCACCACTTCGCGAGCATCGAGACCGCCTATCGGAATGCACTCCGGCGGGCGGTTCAGGCGGGAGAACTTCCGGCGTCCACCGACATCGGCGCCCACGCGTGCCACCTCACGATCTCGACGCAGGCGATCCTCTTGCAGGCACGCACTGGAGCGTCCAACGAGACGATCGACTGCTTTGTTCAAATGACCCTGCGATCTCTGTCGGATCCGGGCTTGCTTCACGTGGCAACGGAGAACGAGGAATCATGAAACGCAAACTGGGCTATGTCGCGGCGGGCTTCGTCGGCCTCCTGGTGATCGGCGGGGTGGCGTTTGCGGTCACCGGAGGTCCTCTCGCCGATCTCCGCCCTTCGAGCGTCACCGTAGGATCGCAGCCCGATCGAGAAGAGCGCGGACGGACGCTTCTCCAGTCTGCGTGGGAGGCGGCCGGCGGCGAGCGTACGTTGGCTCGTTCTTCGGCGCGCTTCGAGCTTCGGGATCACTGGGTCGGCACGGCGACGCTCTTCAATCCGTGGCCAGACGATGACCAGCGGGTTCGGTTCGAAATCGAGACGCACACTTTCAACTCCACTGCCACGCTCCTGAACGGTGAGTCAGCGAATGTGACCTGGGGCATCGAGAACGGAGAAGGCTGGACCGAAGCCGGCGGCGAGCGAACGGCGTCGGACGACCCGAACCTTCGCTTTATGTTGCCGACGGTCCACTACTTCATCGAGCTGTCTCAGCGCCTCACCGAAGCCCCGGTGGTTCGCTGGGTGGACGAACGGACGATCGATGGACGTGGGTACGACGTGGTGTTCGCGACGTGGACCTCGGTCGAGGCGCATGACGGCGAAGACCAATACCTCGTGTTCATCGACCAACACACCGGCCGGATCGGCAAGGTGCAGTACACGGTCCGAGAGATCGCACGTTTCGCCACTGGAACATGTCACCTGGATGATCAGCGAGAGGTCGACGGGGTATGGATCCCCCACGTGATGACGGTGACCGCGGAGCCGACCGACCCGGTGGATGAATACATGCACCGGATGACCATCTCAGACTTCGAGTGGTCGGAGAGCTGATCGGCTGTCGGCTCGAGATGACGACTACGCGTAGAACGCGTCGATCTCGCTTTGGTAACGCTTGGCGATGACGTTGCGCTTGATCTTCATCGTCGGCGTGATCTCGCCGGACTCCACCGTCCAGTCGGTGGGGAGCACTTTGATCTTCTTGATCGTTTGATACCGCGCCACCCGAGTGTTGCAGTGTTCTTCGACTTGGGTCGTCAGCCACTCGTGAATCTTCGGATCCTTGGCGAGCTGGGCCACGTCCTTGTCCGCAACCCCCGCCTTGGCCACGAGATCGTCGATCGCTTCCGCATCGAGCACGAGGAGCGCGCAGAGGTACGGCTGACGGTCTCCCACCACCACCGCGTGGGCCACGCCAGAGATCGATTTCATGTAGCCCTCCATCTCCGCGGGAGCGACATTCTTGCCGCCGGCCGTGATCAGGAGGTCTTTTTTGCGGCCCGTGATCTTCAGGAACCCATTCTCATCGAGGGCCCCGAGG
>JBCCZL010000853.1:0-3338 GCA_039187775.1 Myxococcota bacterium | reverse complement strand
GACTCTGTCTTCGGCAAGCGGAATGAACCACAGCCACCCCGCGGGACAAGCGGCAAAGAAGATCTGAGAGAGCGCCGGCTCGCCCACTTCTCGAGGCCAGCCCTGGTTCCGAAAGTACCGATAGATCGCAAGGTCGCCCAGGCCGAGGCTTTCCGCCGTGAGTCCCAGGCCCCGGCCAAGAAGCCGAGCTTGGCCGGTCGCATCCACCACATGTCGAGTCCCCACCCGGCGGCCATCCACGACCATGCCCACCACTTGCTCTCCATCGCGAAGCACCTGCTCGGCGCGGGCCGGCTGCCACACTTCGACCCCCTGCGCGCGAGCCGCCTCGAGAAGCAGAGCGTCATAGCGCGAACGTTCGACCTGATAGGAGTAGCGGGGCACTTCGCCGGGAACCCGCACCGGGGCATCGGCGAACCGTTCGGCAAAGGTCGGTCGGTCGCTTCTCCACTTGAAGCTGATGCCCCCCTTTTTGACGAACCCTGCGGCGTCGATCGCGTCGAGGGCCCCGAGCCGCGCGAGAATGCGGTTCGCGTCCGGCAGCGTCGATTCGCCCACATGATGCCGCGGAAACGGAGCTCGCTCGACGAGAACGATTCGCGCGCTCGGAGCGTACTGCCTCAGAAGATTGGCCGCCGTGGTCCCGGCCGGTCCAGCCCCGACGACGAGCGCATCCACCGTTTCATCCACTCCGAGGACCATACCGCAGGTCGGGAGGAAAGGCCTTCACCTCCATTCCTGCGGCCGACAGGAGGAGGCGCTATCTCGATCGCGAAGCGGTTCGTGAGTTGATTCTCAGAGCTGGAGACAATCAAAGATGTCGCTCTCCCACGACCATGCGCCCACGGAGCTTTGGCCGTGAAGCCGGAAGTAGATGGAAGGGCGGAGGCAGTCATCGATGCTGCCGTCTCCGGGAGGAAAGCAAAACCCCGCGGGCAACGGCCGGTTCTCCTGCCAAAACCAGTTGACCACTTCCTCGCTGCCCGGTTGGACTGGACCGCTCCAGGTGTCGTCGCTGCTTCCCCCTCTCCACAGGTCGTGACGGCCAGTGTCCACGCTCCACTCGGTGGGCTCCGCGCACGCGGCTTCCCCAACGAACGTGTCTTCCGTGGTGTATGCCTCGATGCGAGTGGCGGCAAATGCCGACGCGGTGGTTGGCCCTGAGCCCATCGCGAGGACCTGTGCGTCGATCAAACTGATGTTGAACTCCTCGGTGTAGGACATGTTCGGCCGATCCACCGCCCCGGGAATCCCCGTGGCGCACCCAAACCGCAGCTCCTCCGGGCCGCGTCCTCCGAAGCTCGAACCGAGCGGACACTCGACCTCCACTTCGCCGGTTTCGTTCGCAAAGACGGTGGCCCGGACACGACCCAACGCACGGTCCCACGGCGCGAGGTCGCACTGAGCCAACTCCTCCGCTTGCGCATCGTCGACGAGCGTCGCGACAAGTTCTGGAGGGTTTTGCCCCGCTTCGCGAACCAAGGAACCGCTGAAGTCAGGCGGATACTGGAGATCGCTCACGGCAAAGGATCGCGGCGCCGCATCTCCGAACGAAAGGTCGAGCGAGCGCACTTCGATGCCGGTGGCCGCGGGCCCCTCCAACCGAATCGCCAAGCGAACGGTCACGCTGTCCCCGCCGCGCAAATGATCGCCCGTGGTCACGATGACGTTGGGGTGATCGAAGGCTCGACAGAAGAACTCCACCGCGCCCGCATCCGCACTCCCATCAATCTCACTGCCCCCGTCGCCGACGTTTCCATCGACGCTCCGGTCCGCAACGGAGCCATCGGTCGACCCGCGGCCACTGTCCACCGACGCGTCACGAGGGGAGGTGCCTCGGTCGGCACCGCAGCCCACACCAAAGATCAAGAAAACGAAGGCAGTCAATCTCATCGTGCACTCTCCATCGGTCCTCGGTGGCGAGTGGCAGGGAGTGCATTCAGCGTCGCGCACAAGTTCGTGCGATGCCACACGGCGTCACGGATCGCTTTGAACATGCCACTCGGGAGTGCAACCAAGCGCACGCGTTGCTGCGGACCCAGGGCTTAAGGTCGGCTTAAAATTCGGCGCCGCACCACCCGACCGGCCCCTCACCCATTGCCGACCCGGCCAAAGCCAGGTCAAACTCGGCGCATGGCATCCGAAACTCGAACCTTCGACCTCCCGCTCGCCGGAGAACAGGCCTATCCGCTCATTCGCGATGCGGGGGTGCAGCTCCCGGGCTTTGACCGTGAGGCGGAGCGTCAGGCAGAAGGGTTCATCAAGTTCGTCCGGGTCCTCGGCTGGTCAAACCCGATGGGGATGGAGGTGCAGCTTCAGGTCCTGAACGAGCAGGCGACTAGGGTGCAGCTCACCGCAAAGCTGCTCGCGCTCGCGGACCCGATGGGTTTCATGAAAGGCGCGCTCGATATGTTCGAGGGCCACATCACCGCCTGCGCCCACGCCGCCGCTGCCGGTCAGCCCTGGCCGGCGCCGCCGAGTCACGACAAGAAAGGCGCGAAGTCGACGGTGATATTGCTCGGCATCCTTGCGCTCATCATGGTGCCGATCTTTGCGTTCCTCGTGCTCGTGATCCTAATGCGCTAGGTACAGCTACTCGGCGGAACCGACAGACGAAGCTCATCGCAAATACAGTGCAAAGCGCGGCGTGGCGACCTACAAGGACAAGAAGCTTCTCACCATGCGCTCCCAGAGACTCTGGGAGAACTGGCTCGAAAAGAACTACCGCTACCCCGAGACGGTGTGGCTCAAGTTCGCCAAAAAGGGATCGGAGAAAACGACGCTGAGTTACGAAGAGGCCCGCGAATCCGCGATCGCTTGGGGCTGGATCGACGGTCTCATCAACAAGTTCGACGACGACTACTACGTGCTTCGATTTTCAGCACGGAGACCGCGAAGCAAGTGGTCGCAAATCAATCGGAAGATCGCGGAAGAGCTCCTTCGAAAGAAAGGGATGAAGCCATCGGGCAAAGCCGAGGTGGATGCCGCCAAGAAGGACGGACGCTGGGACGCCGCGTACCCCTCGCAGTCGCAGATCACCGTGCCTGACGACTTCAGGAAGGCGCTCTCGAAGAAAGCCAAGGCCAACTTCGAAGGCCTTGTCAAAAGCCAACAGTACAAGTTCCTCATTCGAATCCACGAGGCGAAGCGGGCCGACACCCGCGAACGCCGAATCAAAAAGTTTGCCGCCATGCTCGAGCGCGGCGAGACGCTCTAGCGCGGCTGAGCGACCAACCGTGGAGACCGCTCTACAGGAGCTCTTCGCAGCGAGGGTCGACGTACTGAAGCTGGAGGAGCTGGCGGCAAAGCTCGGCGTCGATCTGAGAATCTTCCTGCGG
>JBCCZL010000852.1:0-3359 GCA_039187775.1 Myxococcota bacterium | reverse complement strand
CCTCGGCCCACTGTGCCGGTCCATGGGCAACGGTTTCGACGTTCTTCGAGCCGTCTTGCGCGACGTCTTTGCATTTCTCGAAGTCAACGCAAGGCGTTCGAACCCAAAACGAGAACGAAAACGCGGACGGCTCGCCGCTGGATTCCAACCCGTGGGAGCCGCCCTAAAGTGATCACCTATGAGCGCGGGCTAGCGCGGCACTCGGTTCGAGTCCTCCGAGGCGGTGGGGGCACTCGCCCAGACGACGAACGTCTTGCTTTCCGCGATGACATTTAGCGGTTCGGCGCGCTAGCGCTTACCGTTCTTCTTCTGTTTCGAGGCCTCGCGGGCCTCGGCGCGCTTCTGTCGCTTCTCACGGCGCTCGTGTTTCTTCCGCACCGCGAGGTTTCGCTTGAGCTTCGTCTTCATCGAGGGCTTTCGGCCGGGTTGGGCCGGCTGCTCGTCGTGATGCTCGTCGAAGCTCCCCGGTTCGTGTCCGAGGTCGAACAGGGCCACTTCGCGGCGCGCCCGCTCGCCGATGCGAAGGGGCATGACCGCGGCGCCGATCCCGGCTCCCACGTAGACCGCCCCGTCGGCGCGCTGGCGCGAACGGCAGCCGTAGAGTCCATGGACGTACTTGTGGCCGGCGATCTTTCCGACCGCGAGCTCGTGGAGGCGGGCGAGGGTGATCTGGCCAGCGTGGGTGTGGCCCGACAGCACCAGCGAAACGCCCGCGTCCCAAAGGCCGTCCGCCTCCTCCGCGATGTGCGAAAGACCGAGGGTGGGCGCGCTTCGATCGAGCCCCTTCAGCGCCTTTCGCCGGTCTGCATGACCCGTGTAGGCGTCGTCCAGCCCAAGCACCTGGAGCTTGTCTCCGCGAATCGTGATCGTGGTGTGCGCATTGTCGAGGATCTCGGCACCGGCTCGATGAAGCACGCGGCGCACTTCCGATGCCCCGGACCAGTAGTCGTGATTGCCGAGGACGGCAAAGACCGGCGCGTCGAAACCGGCGATCACTTCGCCGAGCTGATCGAGATAAGCCTGGCTATGGCACACGAAGTCGCCGGTGAGCGCGATGAGGTCCGGATTTTGGGCGTTGGTGAGTTCGACGGCGGCACGCTGGACCGACAGGGGAGTGACTCGACCGACATGCTGGTCGGTGAGATGAGCCACCCGAACCTGTGCGAGCTGCTCGGAGTGGCTCAAGGTGCCGGCAAAGCGTCGGAGCTCGATCGGATTGGGACGCCTCGCGAGCTCGAATTTGCGATTCTTCGCCGGCGCGTCGACATCCACCGCCCCAGTCTAACCACGCGCGAGGCCTTTGCACGCGCTCGGCGTGATTCTTCTCGGTTTTCGAAGCCGAAGGGGTCCAGGTCGGAAACCAAAACGTGCGGGAGCACCCGATCTCCGGGCCGCGGGGCGTTCGGTCAGCGGGCGCGCACTTCGTCGATTTGCACCACCCGGCGCATCGGCTCTGAAGCCAGGCCAAGATCCACGAGGTGGCTGGCGAGGGCGGCCGCGTCGACCGACTGGTAGCGATCGCGGAGCCGGCCCGCGCCAAGGTGTCCCCCGATCGAAAGTAGCGCGTCGGTGGCTTTGGCAGCGAACCGCTCGCCGCCTCGGTCTTCCTCTCGGTCATCGCCGGTGATGAACGACGGACGAAACGACACATAGTCGAGGGGACTCTTTTCCAGCTCACGCTCGACCCGAAGCCGGGCGCGAAGGTACGGGTTCCGCGTGCTCTCGGTGATGCCGAGGCTCGAAAGATAGACAAATCGAGCCGAGGGCGTCGCCGAAACGGTGGCCCCGATCAGAAGCGAGGAGAGGCCATAGTCGACCGCTTCGTAGGTCTCCGCGATCTGGCTTCGCCCTTCCGCGGACGCGGCGGCAGCGCGAGCCCGAGCTTTGGTGGTGCCGAGGAGCGCAAACACCAGCGTCGGTCGAAGCCGCCGGAATGTCTCCTCGAAGGCCGACGTCTCCCACGGGGTCGTATCGACGGTGGCTCCGAGGGTTTCGAACTTTGTAGTGAACTCATGGAGCCGCGCGGAATCGGGGCGAACGTGCGCCACCGCATCGATTCCCCGGCTTCGGAGTTCGGAGATCACTGCCTGGCCGGTATAGCCGGTCGCACCGGCCACGAAGCTGCGCGCATCTTGTACCATCGAGGGGCTCATGCTGACGTTCTCCAATGACCCGAAAGTGGCCGAGCAGCAAATGCGGGCCATCATTTTCTACCTCACAACGTTCGGGTGCATCGACGGTGATTTTGACGCGTCCGAACGAGAGTACGTTCGGAACTACATCCGGGGCCTCGTGCGAAAGCGGATCGACACCGGCATGCCCGAGGCCGACGAGGCGGTCCGGAACGAGCTCGAAGAGAAGTTCTTTGCCCATTTCATGGAAGTCTTCGAAGGTATCGATCGCCACGTCAAAGATCTCTTCACCGAATCGGTCGCCAAAGACGAGGACCAGGAGGCATTCGTGCACGCGAAGCTGAAGCTTCGTTGCTTTGAGATCTTCGAGAGTTTTGACGCGAAGAACAAAGACTCACTGATGGATACCGTCGATGAGCTGATCGCGGCCGATGGTCACGTGCATCCCGCGGAGCTCAAGTTTCGAAACGAGCTGGCGGAGCTCCTCGAGGCCGACCTGAATGTAGAGCTCGTCGAGGATGGGGCTCGCCCAAGCCTCGAGGTCCGCCTTCCCACCGCCCTTGCTCCACCTGCCGAAGGACACCCATTCTTCCAGCAGTTCGAGTTTCACTATTCGGCGCAGAAGGACATGATCCTGAAGCAGGTCGAGGCGGACCGGGCGCTCCTCAAGCGGGCCTCGGAGGTGTGGAAGACGCAGCGCGCCGCAGGGGCAGGACGCCTCGCGGGGAAGAGCAGCGTAGGCGAGTTCGCGGCGGGAGAGCGGTTCCTCGACGAGTTCACCTATGTGGTTCGGCCCGAGCCGGGCAAGCAATACGACCTCACGGTGCTCGGGGATCTTCATGGCTGCTACAGCAACCTCAAGGCTGCCGTGCTCCAGGCGCGCTTCTTTGAAAAGGTCGAGGCGTTTCGCAACGACCCAGCGAACGCTCCGGAGCCGATGCTCGTGCTTCTCGGCGACTACATCGACCGCGGAATGTTCAGCCTCAATGGGGTCCTTCGTACGGTGCTTCAGCTATTCGTGACCGCCCCCGAGCACGTGTACGTGTTGCGCGGAAACCACGAGTACTACGTCGAATACAAAGGCCGCGTGTACGGCGGGGTGAAGCCGGCGGAAGCGATCAACACGCTTAAGCCCCATGTCGATGAGGACGTGTTTCGCGACTACATGCGCCTCTTCGAAGAGATGCCGAATGTGCTCCTGTTCAACGGGCTGATGATGGTCCACGG
>JBCCZL010000851.1:0-3382 GCA_039187775.1 Myxococcota bacterium | reverse complement strand
CGCGGTACGTCGAGTACCGCTGCGGCGTCTTCCCGTCCGAGGTCCGCGGGAATCCAGCACTTTCGAACCCGATCCATCACCTCTGGTGACCGATGCGGGCTTGCGGTCGTGGTGGAGATTCATCACCTCGTCCTGGGTGGTTGCTCTTCGATGGTGCCTTGCTGGTAGCCATCTTCGCTGACCTGGCCTTCGAGGATGAAGCGTTCGGCGGTGCCGTCGCAGTCTAGGTCGGCCTCTGCGGACAGGGTGAGGGTGGTGCCGTCACGCTCGAGGGCGTAGCGAAACCGAACGTTGGTCGGGGAGAAGTTGAGGGCCTCCCAACCGGAGTCGCCGGGCCAGGGACGTTCGTCACAGGAAAGGTCTTCGGGGGTCGGTCCGAGCCGTTCAGGGAACTCTGACCGACCGGTGAGCGCCTCGGCGATCGCCTGCAGATTGCGGCGCGCTTCAAGGGCCTTCGCCCGACGAACGTACTGACGAAAACGATCCGAAAGAAAGTCGGACTGGTAAAGGATCAACAACAGCGCGGTCCGACGCAGACGCACTCCCGAAGGCGTGTCGTCAAGCCCCTGAATCGTCACCTCGCCATCGATCAGCGGATAACGAAGCACGCCGTTGTCGTCGATGGACACAGGGTCCGCCTGCCCCTCGATGAGCAGCTGCCCGTCGGGGGAGACAAAGAAGGGAAGCTCACTCCCATCCGCCGCCCTCACCGGTCCGTCGTCGGGCATCGTCGCGAGGAGCTCGCCCTCGTCACTGCGAAGCTCGTCGCCGACAACCACCGCGACCGTCTCCCCCTCCTGTCGGACGTTGCCGTCGGCATCCAGACCAAACACCGTCTCGCCATCACGAAGAAACCGGAGCACCCACGGAGCCCTCGGCGGTTCTTCCGCATTCTCCGCGGGCTCGCTTGCCGGCGGAGTCCCCGCCCCGCAGGAAGCGGACACGAGGACCGACCCGAACCAAACAACGCGGAGCTGTCCGGCCACCCCCCTCACGGTTCGTGTGCGGTCGGAAGGTCAGCCGCGCTCCACGCGTTGTAGCCGCCCTCGAGATGGTAGAGCCGGCCGAATTCCAGCGAGTTCATCTGGGCGAGGGCCCGCGTGCTTCGGCCTCCCTCCGAACCCGCCGCGCAGTGCACGACGTAACCGGGGCCACGCTCGAGCTCAGCGACCCTCTGTTCGAAATCGGGCGCGGTGATGTCAATGTTGACGGCGTTCGGAAGGTGGCCTCCTTCAAACTCCTGAGGGGTGCGCACATCGAGAACCACCAGGTCGTTCTCACGCTCAAGCAGGGCGCGAGCATCCGACGGCTCGAGGAGAGTGATCGTCTCGGGCATCTCGGGGCTCGACTCCACTCCAGTCGACGCGACTCCTCTCGATGCAGCCCCTGCTCCCGCCGATGCCGCCCCTGTCGATGCAGCCCCTTCGGACGTTTCTTCACTCCCACAGCCAGCGAGCGTTGGTCCGACAAGAGCAGCTGCGATGAGAAACCGGATCCACATGGATCGGGACGGTAGCAGACTCGGGAACGCTCAGGCGACGGCTTCCGCCTGCGGGTGGCGCGCGAGCAGCGTCAGCACCACCGCAAGCGCAGGAAACGCAAGCGCGCCGTGGAGGGCCAGGTCGTAGCTCCCCGAACTCTGGGTGGCGAGCGCGAACACCGCAGGACCGATCGCACTGCCGACGACCATGCACATCATCTGTACGCCAGAGATCGTGCCGAGGTGCTTCCGGCCGAAGTATCGCGGTAGCGCTAGCGTCGAGAGAGGCCCAAAGAACCCATTCGTAAACCCCATCGCGAGCACGCCCACCCAGTGAAATACGGAGTGGTCGAAATTGGCAAAGCCGACGATTCCGATCGCCTGAGCGACCATCATCACCAACACCAGCGCCCGTACCGGCACATAGTCCGCGACCACCCCGACGAGCAGTCCGACCGACGTGCTCATCACCGCCATCGGCAGAAACACCGCCACGACCCGCGCTTCGTCAAAGCCGTTCTGCGCTCCGAGATCCACGATATGAAACGTGATCCCCGTGATGATCAGGCTCTGCCCCGAAAGCGCCAACGTCAGCGACCAGAACGCAAGTCGTCGAAGCGCCGTTTGCCAGGTTTGGTCTCTGCCCGTCGCGCGCGTCTTGCCTTGGCCCGCAACCTCCTCCTCCGGGGACCGGCCATCCATTCGGAGCCCGCACGCCTCTGGCGTGTCTCGATAAAACACGTAGCCGACACACGTCATCGTCACGACCACGACCCCCGCCATCACGCCGTAGGCTCCACGCCACCCGAAGCCCGCGATCAGCCAGCTCAGTACCGGAGGTGCCGAAGCGAACCCAAACGCGATGAACACCCCCGATACGCCGGCCACGAGGCCCCGCCGACGGTCGAACCAGCGCCCGAGCATGGTTCGGCTCACCATCGTAAGCATCCCCTGCCCACTAAAGCGAAGAAGAAAAAACCCAAGAACAAACACCGCGACCGTCGAACCCACCGCGCCGTCCGGGCCCCCGGTGAGCCGGTCCACCCGACCAAACAGGAACACGGTTCCACCGAGCGCCAGTGCCGCGACGAGGGCGGTCTTTCGTGCGCCGTACCGGTCGATCCAGCGCCCCCCAAAGGGCAAGAGCAGGCCGCTCGCCAGGGTGCCGGCGAAATACGCCCCCGAGAGCTGAAGTCGATCGAGCGACGTCGCTTGGATCAGATGGTCAGTAAAGACGCTCACTCCCGCGGTCTGACCGGGAAGGCTCATCAAAATGCCGACGACCGCGGCCCCGAGAATCAACCAGCCATAAAAAAACGGCACGCGTCGCGGCGAAAAGGGGCGGTCCGGATCAAACAGGCGCATGGTCGAAGGGCGCGCACCATAGCTTCTCTCGCCAACCGCGCAACGGACCGGCGGCGATCCGCACAAACGACGTCCGCCCACCTACGGCTTCGGACCGTCCCTTGCGTCTCGATCCGCGCGCCGTCCCTCGACCGACGCCTCTCGGGGCGCTCCCTCCTGCGACGTTCTCTTCAACAGTGCTCTTGCTCCCTCCGCGGCGGCAACCCGGACGGGGCGAAAGACGCGGATGCGCACACGCGCTCGTCGAAGGCAGATGCGGATGGGCATGCCGGGACGTCCGATGAGCCGCATCGCTGGCCGATGCCCGCGGTACCCGTCGAGTTTGGAGTCCGCGGATGCCGCACCGGGAACCACAAGACCAAGGACTTCCACCTCGTCGCCGTCCCGAAGCGTTCGAACCGAGGCGCCCTGGTCTCCCCAGACATCTCCGAGCGTCAGCACCTGACGGTCGACTTCCAGAGAGCCGGTCTCATCTTCCACACAAAAATGCCCCGCGTGGGAACGGGTTGGACCATCGATGGCCGCCACATCGGCCGG
>JBCCZL010000850.1:0-3387 GCA_039187775.1 Myxococcota bacterium | reverse complement strand
GTTCGGCCATCTGGCGCCACGCGGTCAACAGCGCCGTGAGGTTGGAGGCAGCGGTAACCGGCCCGAAGGCGGCGTCGTGCGCTCATCCGGCCACGAAACCCTGGACAACGCAGCCATCGCAGCAGCCCGCGCGGTCGGGACAGTGCCCCCGCCCCCGCTCGAGACCGCCCGTTCGTTCTCCATGCCATTCGTCTATCGGCTTCCCAGCCTGCGCTGACCCACGCGCCAAAGTCGGGCCGCCCGCGAACTTCTCTGCGCAGGCCGTGGCGAGACCGCGAATCCCGAACCACTCGTTAGTTCGCTAGCGTGCGGATTTCGAGCGCGCCGATGTAGGCGAAGCGCGCTTCGCCCTCAGGACTCACTCGAACATCGAGGACCACCTGACCGTGCTCATCGGGCGCAACTTCGAGAGTGGCCACGTTGGACTGGTTGTTCGCCGCGTCGAGCTCGGCCCTCGCGTCGCCCGACGAATAGCGGGCGAGGCGTCCGCGGCCGTTGTCGGTCCCGTCGCGGGATGCAAAAAAACGGATCTCGTAGGTGCCCTCGGCAAGCCCTCGCAGCAAGACTTGCGCGCCGACCTCGAGTGCAGCTGCATGACCATCAAAGGAGCCGACCCAGAGCGTGTCGCGGCTCACCTCCGGGGGATAGCCGAGATCGTTGTCGTCGGCACCGCCGGTCTGGGTGCCCGCAAAGCCCCAAGAGGTCACTCGAACATGGGTCGGCGTACCCTGCACGGTCGCGAGGGGACCGATCGTGGCTTGCTCCTCGGGGAGCGCTTGCCAGCCGTCGATCCAGTCGGGGCCAAAATCGACCCGGACGACCTCACCCTCGGGAAGCGGAACAAAGGGCCCAAGTTCCGGTCCGAGCGCGGTCTCCCCGGTGGTCGCGTCCGCGGCGACTTGAAGGACGCGGGCGATTTCCTCGGTCACCCGAACCGGCGCGAGGCCCTGGGCGGCGCGTCGATAGATCGTCGAGTAGAGGACCAGCGCGTTGAGATAGACGCCGGAGGGCCCCGGGTGATAGTCGTCGCGGCTGTGAAGGCGGGGGGGTTCGCCACCGGAGAGCTGAAGCGCCCACGCATCGCCCACGGGAGCGACCCGCGCGTCGTTGGGACGCGCCGACATCGAGAACATCGGGATGTAGCGCTCGGCCGCGTCGAAATAGTGAAAATGCAGTTCGTCCTGCATCTGCATCGGTGACTCGAAGGTGCGGTTGTAGATCGGATGATTAAACCGGCGCGCCCAGGTCTCATAGAGGATCACGTCGGTCTCGAGGTTCGCTTCTTTCGCGAGGTCGTAGAACCAGACCGCATCTTCTTTGAACTGTTCCGCGGGCCCCACCTGATCGGTGGGGCGAGTGCTGAACTCCTGGAGCACCACCACGTCCCATCCCTCGCGGACGCGGGCGGGCGCTCCGCTCGGGCCGTCGTCGCCCCGGTGGTACTCGAGGGTCCGGCCGCCGAGCGCGCGCATCTCCGCGTTGGGCTCGGGAAAGCCCGCATGCACCGCCAAGTCCCGAACCACCTCGGGCACCGGACCGGTCAGGGTGAAGCTGTTGCCGATAAAGAGAATGGACTTCGGCTCGAGGACCACCGGTGGAGGAATCGGAATCGCCGCATCCACCATCGCGTCGGGAGTCGCGTCGGGCGACTGGACTACGGCGTCGCTTGCCGCGTCGCCGATTCCGCCATCACCGGGCCCGCCGTCGGAGCCAGGAATCGGTGCGATGTCGGTGCCTTCACAAGCGAGAAGGCCACTCACGAGCACTATCAAAAGGCCGCGCAACACGGTTTCTACCCTAGCAGCATCCGCGGTCACCCCGCAGTCGATTCTCTTGGTTGGCCTGCGCTTTCGTTCCTCTCCGAACTCGGCAAGAAGGGCGCCTCGGTTGGGAGGATTTCGGGTCTATCGCCGTTGTTGTCTCGACGGTTTTGCCGTTGCGCCGCCGACCGCTATCCTGGCGAGCATGGGCGGGCGGGTTTCGGTCATCGTCGGGTTGGTGCTGTGGATCGGGGCCGCTCCCTCGCTCGCCGAGGCGCAGCTCTTCGCCTCGCGGGTGGTCGACCGGGAAGTGGTGGAGAACGCAGAAGACCTCACGCGTCCCCGCATCCGGCTTCGTCGGCAACCGCGGCCCCAGCAAGGAGCTCCCGCCGGATTTCGGTACGAAGACCGAATTGATTCGAAGCTCCTCGCCGCTGGGATCATTGCATCGGTGGCGGGATACGCGGTGGGCGCGGCGATGGGGGGCGCGCTTCTGGACGAGGACGGCAACGAGACCGCGGGATACCTCAGCTTTGTTCCGGTGGCAGGATCGTTTCTTAGCGCCGGCCTGACCGACTGCGAGCGAACTCGAGTCCCCAACCTGTGCGGCATTCGAACCGTCGGCACGGTGGTCACCGGGCTCGCTCAGGCTGTGGGCATCGTGCTGACCGTCATCGCATCGCATGCAAGGCCGACGCTGGTCCGCGACCGGCGGCAGATCGAGTACGACCTCTCCATCGCCGCGACGCCCGGGGGCGGCAGCGCCTCGCTTCGCTTCCGGTTCTAGCTAACGCTCATCGAACCTTAGCGATCTTGCAGCGTTCGGACCGACGTTCGGCATCCACGGTGCCGGGAGATATCCTGATCGGGTGGGGTCAGCATTCGGGAGAGTGAAAGATCGGCGAGGCGAGTGCTTCCTCTGGTGCTCCGCCGCCGGCCTGGTCCTCGCTCTGAGCTCACCCCTCCACGCCCAGGAATCGGCGACGGGGCTTAGCGTTCCCGTGGTCAAGCGATCGTCGACGAGCGAATCCAGAGATGACTCGGAGGATGCACTCAACGAAACCCAGGGGCCCGAAGCCCCTCCCGGCTACCGCTTCGAGCGCGCGGGCGCCACCGGCCCGATCGCCGGAGGTGCGATCCTCGGCGCGGTGGCCTACCTGACTTCGATCATCCTCGGGCTCCACATGGCAAGCGAAGAGCCGAACGCGGGAGCGGCACCGTGGATGTACGTGCCCGTGTTTGGTCCGTTCATTGCGGCCGCGGCAACCAACTGCAATGCGTCGGGCGTGGTGCGCGGAATGTGCAACATTCGAACCGCCGGAGCTCTAGTGGTGGGCGGCCTTCAAACCGCGGGCATGATCCTCATGATCGTGGGGGCGATTCCGAGCTGGGATCTCGTCCCTGTCGACGAACCGGAAGACCCGCGGCTACAGGGCGGTGCTTTTATCCTGGGCGACGCTGGAGGAATCCAGCTCCGCTATTCCTTCTAGTACCCCCGCCCCGAAGTTCGTTCCGGGTTGTTGCCGGCCCTCGGGTCCGATCTCGGCAGCCCGGACCGCGATGCTCTCCTCGAATGGCCTTTGGGCCGTCCTTCGTCGCCAGGCCCACCAACCTCGAACCCGATTCC
>JBCCZL010000849.1:0-3404 GCA_039187775.1 Myxococcota bacterium | reverse complement strand
GTCTTCCCGTCCGGGGTCCACGGGAAGACGCCTCAGCGGTACTCGACGTACCGCGAGGACGGCTGGAGGGAGAAGGCCCGGGAGAAGGCCCGGGGAGAAGGCCCGGGGAAGGTGGTGCTTTCGGGCGCGAGACACGCCGACGGGTGGCCGATGGCTAGCCCTGGCTAGTAGCTCCTTATAGAGGACTTCGTCCTCTCCTGTTCCGGCGCGAACCGCCTCCGTGGGTCCCCCTCCGTTCCGCGAGCGACGGTCGCACAAGTACCGCTATCCTTCAGGCCAGGAGAACACATGGCGGAGGCAGACATGGGAGCCGCACTCACCGAGGTGCGCTCAGCGGAGGAGCTTCGGAGCATTCTCGGGGAAGTGGCATCCACTACGGCACACAAAGTCCGGCGGGAACTCCACGCACTCGATCGGGCATGGCTTGCGGCGTCACCGTTTTGCCTGGTCGCCACCGCCGACGCGGCGGGCAACTGCGATGTGTCGCCCAAGGGGGACCCGCCGGGATTCGTTCACGTCCTCGACGACCGAACCCTGGTGCTTCCCGAACGTCCAGGAAACCGACGCGGCGACGGGTTTCACAACCTCCTCGATAACCCCCATGTCGGACTCCTCTTCTTTGTCCCTGGTCGCGGCGACACGCTTCGCATCAACGGGAAGGCGCGAATCCTGCGCGACGCTCCCTTTTTCGATGCGCTGACCGTGAAAGGACACCGGCCGGTGCTCGCGATCCTCGTCGCCGTAGAAGAGGTGTTCTACCACTGCTCGAAGGCGTTTCTTCGGTCGTCGCTGTGGGAGCCATCGGAATGGCAGCCCGACGCCCTTCCCTCGCGCGCGGAGTTCGCCAAGGCCCTCGAGAAGCCCGACTTCACGCTCAAAGAGCTCGAGGAGTACTACGGCGAAACGTATCGCGAGAAGCTCTACCGATAGTCACCGAGGCGCTTCGTCGAACCGCGTGGCGCATCGATGGAACCGGCTCGGGCGAGAACGGCGAGTCTTGCTTTACTCACCCGCGATGGATCGCGGTCGTTTCAAACCGCACCTGGGCCCGACCGTAGCTCGTGTCCCGGGCTCGAACGGGCTCAGCACGGCGCGCGGGAGCGCGACGGCGATGACGGCGATGCCACGGCCTCGATCGGTAGGGCGGGCTTTCCGTGTTCCCGGATCAGCTTTCGCAGCGCGCCCTTTTCGACCGGCTTTTGCAGCACCGGGTTGGGCACCGACTCGAGGAACGCTTTGGCTGTTTCAGTAAATGCGCCGCCGGTGACGAACGCGATGCGCGCTGCGAGTTCAGGATTCGACTTCCGAACCGCGTGATACACGTCGGCCCCCGTGAGGTCGGGCATCATCATGTCGCAGAGCACGATGTCGAAGCTCTCCTGCTCGCACAGCGTGAGCGCTTCCCTCCCACTCGCTGCCAAGGTCACCTCGTGGCCGCGAAGCAGCCGACGAAGCGCCCGCGCCACCGCCGGTTCATCATCGACCACGAGCACCTTCGCGGGCGGGACCTTGGCCACGATCTGGGTGGTGTCGTCGTCGTCGGATGACACCGGTTCCGCCCGGGGGAGCCACATCGAGAACGTCGTCCCCTTGCCGAGCTCCGACTGGGCCTCGAGACGACCGCCGAGGCTCTCAACGATCGAGTGAGAGATCGACAGCCCGAGCCCGAGGCCTCGCCCTTGGCGTTTGGTCGTAAAGAACGGATCGAAGATCCGTTCCAGCGTGGCCGCATCGATCCCTCGACCGGTATCGGCCACATCGATGCGCACTTCCTCGCCCGCCGAAATCGAGATCCGGATCTGGTTTCTTCGAGCTTGGCCTTCAGGAATGGCGTGGGCGGCATTGACCAGCAGGTTCAAGAACACCTGCGACAACCGCGTCTCGTCGCCCAGCACATGCATTTCGCCGGGATAATCTCGGACCACCGAGGCTCGGTGCCGAATCTCGTTGCCCGCCATCCGAATGCACGATTCGATGACCCGCACCACGTTCGTCGGCGTGCCCGTCGGGCCCTCGCTTCGCGCAAGACGCATCAGATCCCGCACGATGGCGCCGACTCGGCGGCACCCCATGGCCGCTTCGTCAAGGAGCCCTTCAAGTTCGCCCTGAGGCTCCTTGGGGAGTTGGGCCTGAGCCAACCCGTCCCTCGCCGCGTCGACATTCGCAACAATGTAGGTCAGCGGGTTATTGATCTCGTGGGCGGTTCCCGCAGCAAGCGTTCCCACTGCCGCGAGGCGGCTGGATACGGTGAGCTGCATCTGCATCTCCGCCTGGTCCCGGCGCTGCTCCTCGAGCTCCCGCACCCGCTCGGCGAGCGTCGCGTTGAGTCGGTCCGTCGCATTGAGGGACGTGATGTACTCGTGGCTAAGCAGAAACGCCTGCACAACAGGAAGCACCGCGATTCCCAGGGTCGCGGGGCGGAGTCCCTCGAGGAACGGAAGCTGTCCCGTCCAGAGCATGAACTCGTTCGAGTAGGAAGTGGCCGCGATCGACCAGCCAACGAACCAGAATGTCGATCCCAGCGGCCGGTCGGCCCGCCGCCGCTCTTGAATGCAGATATAGAGCGTGTAGCCGATCATCACCGCAAGGAACGCAACCACGGGCGTTCCCACCCAGGCCGTCGCGAGAAACGGACCGCCACAGACCACCGAGACCCCTAGAATCGCGGCGACCGGCACCGTCCAGAGCCAGTGGGGGGGCGGCCGCCGAAAATAGTCCAGGGTGAAGCGAAGCGCGGCGTAGCCCGCGATCGCTAAGGTCCCACCGGCGACCGCGGTGTCGTACACCCCAAAGAGAGTTTGGGACCAGCCCGCGACGTGAAGCGGATAGATCGACGCCGCCCCGACCTCGAGGGCAAACCACGCGTGAGCTCGCCGGCGGCGGTCGAGAAGCCAGCCGAGAAAATAGACGCACGCGAGGAAGACGCAGGCCGACGTCGCAAACGCCGGCACCACTCGATGGAGGATCGTCGCGGCGCGAAGATCCGCACTGACCGCATCACGCGGCATGAGGCGGGGGGTGGCTTCGAACCACCCCGACTGCGTCCAGCGGTGACGAACCGTCAGCTCGAGTTCGACCTCTCCGTCTTCGGTGACCGCTTCCGGCAACGGAAACCGGTGAGGAAGGGTTCGTCGATACGCGCCGCCAGCGACCGCCGCCGCCGGCGGGACCACTTGTCCATCGGCCCGAAGCTCCACCGCCGCTGGATGATAAGGAAGCACCAGGTCGATCGGCTCGGCGCGAAGCGCGCCATCGATGGCCACCTGGGTCCGTAGCCGATAGGCCATCCGATGGTCGGCCACCGGAAGCTGGGTGGGGACAACCACGTCCGTGCCGTCGAGGGACCATCGATCGAGAGCCTGACGGATTCAACGCCGTGAAATTGTGGAAGTCGTCTTCGATCT
>JBCCZL010000848.1:0-3413 GCA_039187775.1 Myxococcota bacterium | reverse complement strand
CCGGTTCATTGCGGCGAGCGTGAAAGAAAACCCCTGAGTGTAGCCGCCGGTTCTCGATCGGGCCCCGGAACTTACGCCGCGAGGTGAACTCTCCGCTTGGTACATGCTTTGCGGAGCTCCGAGTGCCTCCGTCGTGGGTGGATGGAGGGCTTGGAGGCTTACGATGGATGGCTTACGGCTAGGATGTCTTGGATTGGTGGGTTCAATGATCGCGGTGTCGTCCGCGGCGGCCCAGGGACCGCATTCGCCGACCGCGGCGCAGAGTCCGACCACGCACGTGAACTATGGCGGGGCTCAGCCGGCGCCTCCTCCCCCGGCGGCGGATCTTCAGGCGGCTCCCCCTCCGATCATGGGTGAATACATGGACGGAACGCGATTCCGCTTTGGGTTCACGATTCACGCGGGCGGTGTGATTCCGACGCGGGGTCAGACGAGCAGCGGCGGCTTCGGCGGCTTTTCGTTTCGGGCTGGCGCGCAGATCGATAACCAGTGGGCGGTCTACTACATGGGCACGCTCGATGGCGGCGGCTACTCGCTCGGCGACGGGGACGTCGAAGAGAGCGCGGTGTACGTGGCGTACTACAATACCGTGCTTGCGAGCTTCACCCTCGGTCATATGCTCGAGTTCGCCGCGGGGCCTTCGATCGACTCCGTGGCGGCGATCTCGGGAACGATCGACAACGGCGCGGGCACGACGCTCGAGGGGATCGCCGGAACGTCATTCGGCCTGCACGGTCGAATCGCACTGCTCCTCGGTTCTCGTCCGGTCGAGCGGGCGCGCCGGATCGGATTTACGCTGTCCCTCGATGTGCACCCCACCTTTGTGGATGACACCGTGCTGATGACCGTCGGGGTCGGCGCGGGAATGGACTTCTTTTAGAGCGCATGTTCGCGCGTGCGCCCGGACGGCGCCAGCCGGGCGCTCCGGCCCTAAGCGGTCAGTCGAAGATATCGAGCGGATAACCTTCGTCTTTGTAGGCCCGGCCGGCGATCTGTTTCAGGATCTCATCCTCTTCCCGCTCCATGTGGGAAAGCCGTTCTTCGAGCCGTCGCGCGACGAGCGATGCAAATCCCTTGGCAAGATCGATTTCCCGCCGCGCCCCTTCCTCGCCCCGCTGTTCGACGAAGCGAGTGGTTCGGGCGAGGACCGCGGCCAATGCGTAGAGATCGATCGCCGCCTCCGCGACGCGCTTCTGCACGAACTGCCGCTCGGCGATGTCTCGACCATGCTTTCGAAGCACCCGCTCCACCTCGCGGCTGAGCCCCGATACGCCCTCCTCGAAGACCACCGCCTCGGTCTTCAATACCGGATGAACCCGGTCCATTCGTTCTCGTCCGAGGGCAGTGCGCGCCCGCTGAACCGCAAAGTCGCTCAGAACGCCGAAGCCTTTGATCGGCTCACGAATTGCCCGCGCCACTTCGGAGAGCTGCTTGCCTGGGCTCTGAAATCCCGCGAGGGCGACGAACGCGCGAAGGATTTCATTCGTCCCCTCGAAGATCAGGTTAATGCGCGAGTCCCGGAGCATGCGCTCATAGGGATACTCGGACATGTAGCCGATCCCCGCAGCCACCTGGAGCGTCTCGTTCGCAACCATCCAGTAGGTCTCGGAGCCAAAGACTTTGCAGATCGCCGACTCGAGCGAGTAGTCGGGGACCCCCGCGTCGATGAGACCGGTCGTCAGGTAAGTCATCGACTCGAGCGCGTAGGTTTGGCAGGTCATCCGCGCGATCTTGTCGCGCACCAGCCCAAAGTCGCCGATCGCTCGCCCGAACGCCTTTCGTTCGTTGGCGCGCTCGATCGCCATGGCGAGCATCGCCTTCGATCCTCCGATGCAGCCCGAGGCGAGGCCAAGCCGGCCGCTATTGAGGACCTGCATGGCGACCTTGAAGCCTCGGCCTGCCTCCCCGAGCACGTTGCCCGCGGGGACGCGCACGTCTTCGAAGTAGAGCGCGGTGGTCGACGAACCCCGAATCCCCATCTTCTCTTCGTTGGGGCCGTTCTTCACGCCGTGACTGCGTTCGACGATCAGCGCGGTGATCCGGGGCTTGGCGTCGGTGCTGGGGTCGCTGGTTCGCGCAAACACCGTGAACACATCGGCGAAGCCGCCATTCGTAATCCAGATTTTATTGCCGTTGAGAATGTAACCTTCGCCGTCTTCAGAGAGCTCGGCGCGGGTCGTGATGCTCGCGGCGTCGCTTCCCGCTCCCGGTTCGGTCAACGCGAAGCCCGCGATCCACTCCCCGCTCGCAAGCTTCGGGAGATACTTCTTCTTCTGGGCTTCGGTGCCGAACAGCAGGATCGCCTTGAGGCCGATCGACTGATGGGCGCCGACGGTGACGGCGAGCGAACCGTCGATGCCGGCAAGCTCTTGAATCACCCGCGCGTACCCCGTCGCGCTCAGGCCTAGCCCGCCGTACTCCTCTGGCACATTGAGCCCGAACAGGCCGAGCTCGCGCATTCCGTCGAGCACGTCCGTCCCGATCTCATGGTTTCGGTCGATCGCCGCCGAGTCGACCCGCGTCTTGCAAAATTTGCGGATGCTCTCGCACATCATCGCCACGGTTTCTCGTTCGTCGCGCGACATCTCCGGGTAGGGAAAGATCACCTCTTCATCGATCACTCCGTGAAAGAGCGCCTTCATGAAGCTCTGTTCCCGTGCTCTCACCATGGTTCCTCCGGCCTTTCGGTGGCGTCGTCCGGCGACTCCGGCGTGGGTGCGACCCGGAGTTCCGGTTCGCCGCCTTCGCTCTTTTCCCGGGCGACCTGCTGCACTTCCTCCTCCGTCGCTTTGCCGGGAATCGGAAGCTGGTCCTGGCCTTGTTCTTTTCGTTTCTGCCAGGGGTACTTGATGCGTTTGTGATGGACTTTGGTGAGCGTCTCGGAAATCCGACTCACGAGGATTCGCAGGTCGTCCATCGTCAGCCCCGACTCGTCGAGCTGGCCCTGCTTGAGCTTTACGAACACGATTCGCTGGACCATCTCCTCGAAGTTCTCCGCGGTCGGAGGGTCGATGGTCCGGGATGCCGCTTCGATCGAGTCGATGAGCATGAGGATCGCGGTTTCTTTCGTCCGCGGTCGCATCCCCGGGTAGCGAAACCAGTTCTCGGTGAGGTTTCGTGGATTCCCCGCCTCGAGGGACTTGTGAAAGAAATACTCGATCACGCTCGTACCGTGATGGGTGTAGGCGAACTCGACGACGGGTTCGGGGATGCCTCCCTTCCGCAGGATGTTCACGCCTTCGACCACATGAGCCATGATCGCGTCGGCGCTGACATCCGGGTCGAGGCCCTTGTGCGGGCTCTCTTCGCCGTCTTCGAGGTTTTCCACGAAATACTTGGGTTGGCAGGTCTTTCCGAGGTCGTGGTAGTAGGCTCCCACTCGTACGAGAAGCCCGTCGCCCCCGATGGCGGTG
>JBCCZL010000847.1:0-3417 GCA_039187775.1 Myxococcota bacterium | reverse complement strand
GGGGCCCGCTCCGATTTCTCGTGGGCATGCAGTACGTGCCGGAGCAGCGAACCGACGGCCCTCGCGCCGAGTTTGGGTTTGGGCTCACTTCGGCCCGCGCGGGGCTCTGCGCTCTGACCCGTGGGCGGCTGTCCGTCGGAGGATGCGCGGCGCTGTCGCTCGGGGCCCTCTATGCGGTGGTGTATCAGCCGTCGCCGACCGATCCGGGGGCTCGGTTTTATTCGGCGCTGGAGGCGAGCGCGATGGCGTCGCTTCAGCTGGTGGGGCCACTAGTGGTGGCCCTCGAGGCGGGCGTGACGATTCCCTTCGATCGCTACCGATTCCGCGTAGAAGGCCGAGATTCCATCGAATTTCAGCAATCCGTGGTCATTCCGAAGGCAGTGTTTTCGCTAGGAGTGCATTTTCCGTGAAGCGATGGGAGGACTGGGCGCATAAAGGGGGCACAGTGTCCTCTACGGCCGCCCTCGCTGGATCGCTCCCCGTCCCCTCGGTCACGGAAATCTATGAAGCCCACGGAGACTTTGTCTGGGCCAGCCTGCATCGACTGGGCGTGCGGGAAGCCGACGTGCCGGACATGGCTCAGGAGGTCTTCGTGGTGGTGCACCGAAAGCTCCGCACCTGGAACCCCGAAACCCGGATTCGGACCTGGCTTTTTGGGATCTGTCTGAAGGTCGCGGCCGCGTATCGGCGACGCGCGTGGTTTCGCCGGGAGCGTCCCTGCGAAGCGGTCGATGTCGAAGCATCCGAGACTCCCGAGGACCAGACCGTCCGGGCCGAAGAGCGCGCGCGGCTCCGGGAGGTGCTCGATGCGCTTCCCCCGGATCGGCGCGCCACATTTATGATGTTCGAGCTCGAAGGCAACTCGTGTGCGGAGATCGCCGAGCTCTTTGACGTGCCGGTGGGCACGGTCCACTCGCGGCTGCACGCGGCGCGTCGTGACTTCAAAAAGAGCCTGAAGCGCGTTCGAGCGCGGGAAGAGGGGAGGCCGCGATGACAGACCCCGAACGACTGCTCGACGACCCTTCCCTCGACGAGGGGGTTCGAAGTCTCCTCGAAGCCTCGACGTCCACGCCACCGATGACCAGTGACCACCGGGAGCGCCTCTCGACGTTTGTGACCCGGGTTGCGGCC
Source organism: Myxococcota bacterium (assembly GCA_039187775.1). GTDB lineage: Bacteria > Myxococcota_A > Polyangia > Polyangiales > JBCCZL01 > JBCCZL01. The sequence goes on along the minus strand of JBCCZL010000847.1, from coordinate 2,286 downwards.
GGGGCGGCGGTGACGGGCACGCTTCTGAGCGCGAAGGCCGTCGCGGCGATTTTGCTGGTGGGCGGAGGAGCAGCCGTCGCCGCAGTGCAGATCAGCGGTACGACGGCGACCGAGGACTCGGTTGTGGCCGACGCAAACGCCACGGGGGCGGGCGATAGGAACGACGGAGCGCGTCGTTCACCGAGCGCGCCGACGCCCCCATCCGAGGAAGAGACTCCGCCGAGCCCGGCTCCGAGCGACCCCAACTCCGGCGTTCAAGTGGCAGGGCCAACCGACGAAACCGCAGACTCGATTGATGGAACCGCAGACTCGATTGATGGAACCGCAGACTCGATTGATGGAACCGCAGGGGCCGCGGAGACTGCAGGGCCGAACCTCCGCGGGGACGACACGCGGAGGCAAATCGAACACCGTCACGGCGCCACGCAGACGGGAAGTCGCCTGCAGGCGGTCTCGGACCGGAACTCCATCGGGGGACTTGGCGCCGCACCGGCTTCCGACGAACGTCGTTCTGAAAGCCCCGACGATCCGCTGCGCGAGGAGGTGCGACTCCTCGAACGCGCGCAAGCGCTCGTCGCATCTCACCCGAGCGCCGCGATTCAAGAAGCCGAAGTCCACCGACGAGCGTTTCCCCGAGGCCAGCTCGCCCAGGAACGGGAACTCATCATCGTGGACGCGCTCCTTCGGATCGGTCAACGGTCCGAAGCGGTTCGCCGCGCCGAGGCGCTCATCGCGCGAAACCCCAACGGGATGTACGCTCGACGAGCTCGCCGCCTCATCGGCAACTGACCTCCGTCCGCGCAAAGGTGCGCGGGTCAGACAGCGCTTGAGGGTCAGGCTCGCGGGTATCGCTTGGGAGCCTGGAGGTGGCCCCTTTGGCGCCCGTCCAACGGCGGTGAACGCGCGGACAAACATCCGCCCTGGTCAGCGACGACGCGGGGAACGTTGCGCCAAAGCACGGTCACTCCCGCATATGGTCCACCGTGGAGACCTCCGGTCCGGACACGTCGACGTCGAGAGCGCCGCGACCCGTCAAAACCTGCGCAAGATGCAGGCGGTCATCGATGCGATAGAAGATGGCCCAGCGGCCGGCACCGAGCTGGAGCGGCTCGCCCGACTGAACCGCTCGTTGTTCGGTGGACGCGAGATTACGGACGGTCACATCCCCATCGTCAAAGCGAACCCGAACCTCCAGCGCAGCCTCCGGTTCGCGGATCCGTGCCCGGTGAACCGGCCAGCGGGTGTGACGATCCGGGATGATCAGCGCGGAGTCGTTGGCGCCGAGCGGAACGAGAACCGCATCGGAGACCCGCAGGCGCTCGCCGAGGGCAGCTTCGATTCCGGCGGTGCCCTTTCGGCCGCCGACCATGTGAATGGCATGCACTCCGGGCGCCTCGACAAAGCGCCGAAGGCCCGATCCCTCGAGGTGCGCCTCGCCCCAAAGAAGCGCCGCTCCCGGCAGCCGACCACCGAGCGCATGAACGCAGTGAAGCTCACGAAGGCGGAGGCGAGATTCTTCGGAGAGGGACCGGAGGCGGTTCTGCAGCGCGCCCGGCATGTCGCAGGGGATCACCTCGTGGCCTTCCGCCCGCGCCTGGATCAGGAGGTCGGCGACTTCGTCCAGATAGTCGTACTTCCACGCGGTGTAGTTGTGATCTTCCTGCGACGCGAGGAAGGCGCGGAGGCCTTCGCCCCGCTCGAGGTACCGCCGGACGAGCGCGTTGTCGCCAGCCTGCGACGCCTCGTCGACACCCCGCCAGCGACCGGAGGCGCGCAGCATCTCGAGCCCGATCACCCGGCGCGATGAAGCGGTAAGGAGCCGGCGAAACGTCCTGACCTGCGCTCCGCTATCGTGATGCGTTCCGAAAACCAGCGTCCGCTGATCGTTCTGAAGGCGCTCGGCGATGGACGCCATTCCCATCACGATTGGCCCGGCCTCGATCCGTTGAATGAGGTGCGGCACCGAGCGGCTCGGAACCGGAACCGGATCGACGATCGTCGACCGGGCGATCAGCGCATCGGCGGCGGCCTCGTCGGTGGGCAACGCGGGCCACGCCTCGAATGGCGGCGCAACTTCCTCCGGCGGAGTCGCCGCGGGCGAGTCGTTGCATCCATGGACGACTGCCACGCACAAAAGCGCAGCACCAAACGCTCGAGTCACCCTCCAATAATATGGGAAAACGCGGACGCAGCGGGTCGACCAACCGGGGCAGGATGTTCAGCGCGCGCTTCAATAACAAATCAGACCCGCATCGTGATGCGCTTCGTCACCGGCTCATCGAGGGG
>JBCCZL010000846.1:0-3419 GCA_039187775.1 Myxococcota bacterium | reverse complement strand
GGCGAACGAGCCGTCGCCGGTCTCGTAGCCCCAGATCGTCTGCTTGTGGCTCGCCCCGGGGTCGACGAGGTGGTTGCAGTGCACCACGACTTCATCGCCCACCTTCCAGCGGGTGACGCCCGGGCCCACTTTCCACACCACGCCGGCGGCGTCCGAGCCGGCGATATGAAAGCCCTGCCCATGGCGTGCGAGCACATCGACGGGTTTGCCGAGGCCTGCCCAGATCCCGTTGTAGTTGATGCCTGCCGCCATCACCCGCACCAGGACTTCGCCGGGGGCAGGCTGCCAGGTGGGAAGGACTTCCGTCTGGAACGACTGCTTCGGTTCTCCGAAGCGCTCGGGTCGAATCACCCACGCGTGCATCCGCGCCGGGACCTCGCCGAGGGGCGGAACCTCATGCAGGTCGTGAAGGTCGTTTGCCTCGACGGTCCGAAGGTTTGCGGCGCTCATAGTATCCTCCCAGTCCATTGGTGTGCGTTCATCCCGGATGCGTATGCTCATCGGAGGGCAGCGGGGCTGCCTTCCTTGATTCGAGAAGCTCGATCAGGCGATCCATCACCTGGGCGAGCTGAAAGTCTTTCGGCGTAAACACCGCCGCGACGCCCGCCTCGCGGAGCGCGGTGGCGTCCTCGTCGGGAATGATCCCGCCCACGACCACCGGCACATCGTCGAGGCCCTCTCGGCTCCGAAGGTCGAGGACTTCCTGCACCAACGATCGATGCGAGCCACTGAGAATGCTGAGCCCGAGAAGGTGCACGCCCTCCTGAAGCGCGGTTCGGACGATCTGTTCGGGGGTGAGGCGAATGCCGGGGTAGACGACCTCGAAGCCGGCGTCGCGGGCGAAGAGGGCGATCTGCTCGGCGCCGTTCGAGTGGCCGTCGAGGCCCGGCTTGCCAACCAGGATTCGCGGGGAGCCACCGAGCGCCTGTCGAAGGTGGCCAACTCGGTTCCGGAGCCGCTGAAGCTCCGAACCCTGGGCCGAGGTTTGCACCGCACCGATTCCGGTGGGGGCCCGGTACTCCCCAAACACATCGCGAAGCGCATCGGTCCATTCCCCGGTGGTCACGCCGGCGCGCGCCGCGACAATCGTGGCCTCCATAATGTTGTTGCTGCCCTCGGCTGCGCTCCGGAGGGCGGCGAGGGCCGCAGCGACCTCGCCCGCGTCGCGCGACGCCCGCCAGGCATGAAGCCGCTCGATTTGATCGTTCGCGGCCGCCTCGTCGACGACTTCGATCGCGTTTTCGCCGCTCCCGAGGGGGGACGGCTCGCCGCCCGTGAATCGATTGACGCCGACGACGGTTTGCTCGCCGTTCTGAATCGCCCGAAGTCGGGTCGCGTTCTCGCGAACCAGAGCGGCTTTGATGTATCCGCTATCGATCACCGAGGCAGCGCCGCCGAGCGCATCCACGCGGGCGATTTCGGCTCGTGCCTCTTCGGCGAGCTCATGGACACGAGCCTCGATCACCTTGCTTCCTTCGAAGATGTCGGCGTGCTCGAGGAGGTCGGTCTCGAATGCGAGAATCTGCTGGGCCCGGAGTGACCACTGCTGATCCCAGGGGCGGGGAAGGCCGAGCGCCTCGTTCCACGCGGGGAGCTGGACCGCGCGGGCCCGCGCGTCTTTGCTTAGGGTGACCGCGAGCATCTCAAGCACGATCCGAATGATGTTGTTTTCCGGCTGCTGTTCGGTGAGGCCCAACGAGTTGACCTGGACTCCGTAGCGGAACCGCCGGGCCTTCGGGTTTTCAATGCCGTAGCGCTCTTTGGTGATCTCGTCCCAGAGCTGGACGAACGCCCGCATCTTGGAAAGTTCGTCGACGAACCGAATGCCGGCGTTCACAAAAAAAGATATCCGGGCAACGACCGACTCGAACTGCGACCGACTCACTTCGGGCCGTCCCTCGACCTCGTCGAGAATCGTGATCGCGTTGGCGAGAGCGTAAGCGAGCTCCTGGCCCGGCGTAGCCCCCGCCTCCTGCAGGTGGTAGCTGCAGATATTGATCGGATTCCACTTCGGAATCTCTTCCACTGCGAACGTGATGAGGTCGGCGGAGAGCCGAAGGGCCGGCTTTGGGGCAAAGATGTGGGTGCCGCGGGAGAGGTACTCCTTGAGGAGGTCGTTCTGAGTGGTGCCGCGCAGGCCCTTCCAGGCGATGCCCCGCTCCTCGGCGATCACGAGGTAGAGGCCGAGCAGCCAGGGCGCGGTGGCGTTGATCGTCATCGACGTGTTCATCTCTTCGAGGGGGATGCCGTCGAAGAGGCGTCGCATGTCGCCGAGGTGGCAGATTGGAACGCCAACCTTGCCCACTTCACCCTGGCTGAGCTTGTGGTCCGAGTCGTAACCCGTCTGCGTCGGCAGATCGAAGGCGACGCTGAGCCCGGTTTGTCCCTTGGCGAGATTTCTCCGAAACAGCGCGTTGGACGCCGCCGCCGAGGAGTGGCCGGCGTACGTCCTCATGATCCAGGGCCGCGAGCGCTCTTTAGGCGACACGAGACCCTGAATGGTGCTGTTTACAGATTAACATTGACGCAACGCGTAACATAACACCGTTTGACTCAAATCAAGGGCTTTACATATCGTTAACAAACAAAAAGATGGCTTTACATGTAAACAGCTTGTAAAACGTCAAGAGTGTCGAGCCAAAACGCACTGATGGGCCAACGGCTTCGGGCGCTCCGGCTTGAAAAGGGGATCCAGCAGGGTGAGGCCGCGCGCCGGCTTTCGATTTCGCCCGCCTATCTGAGCCTCATGGAGTCGGGGCGTCGGGCGATTCATCTCCCGCTCCTGATCAAGATGCTTGGCCTCTACGGCATCACCATGGAGTCGTTCATGGCGAGCGTCGGCGAGACCCGGGTCGACGACGGACTCGCGGAGCTCGTCAGCGATCCCCTGCTCCGCTCGTTGAGCCTCAGCGAGACCGACCTCTCATCGCTAAGCGCAAAGGCGGTGACCACGATCACCGCGCTCTTCAATATCTACAAGTCGACGCGCCAGCAGCACCAGGACCTGCTTCAGTCGGTCGCGGCGCGGGAGCGGGGAGCGGAGGAGCCCGGCGGGTCGGCGCTCCGGTTCGAACTCACGCCGTTCGACGAGGTCACGGATTTCCTCGAGGCGAACCACAACTGGTTTCCCGCCCTAGAAGAGCGCGCCGAACGGGTGTGGGCGGAAGCGAAGCTCGGCCGAAAGGCGACGAGTCAGGTGCTCGCGGAGCTCCTGCGGGCGCGCTACGACATCGATGTCCGTCTTGTCAATCCGGACGACCCGGAGAGCTCGGTGATTCGGCGCTGGGACCACGAACGCGGGGTGCTCACTCTTTCCGCGGACATGCCCGAGCAGCGGTTGAAGTTTCAGCTCGCGAACACCCTCGGCATGCGCCTGCTCGATCGGGAAGGGCTGCACCACGATATCCATAAAGACTTCG
>JBCCZL010000845.1:0-3422 GCA_039187775.1 Myxococcota bacterium | reverse complement strand
TATTCCTCGTCGGCTCGCGGGCGCGACCGGCACCGTCGCGAAGCTGGATCCACCCACGGGCCTTTTGCAACAGCCTGCTAGGGCTCAGCTTCGCTGCCGCTGGCGCGGGTCTCCTTGCGGGTTGTCCATCCACCAACGGGAGCGCGTTTCTCGCCGAGCGGTTCGAGTCCGACGAGGCCGAAGTGGCGCGGGATCGGGCGCCGGACCTGTTCGCGGAAGCGGTGGAAACGCGGCGTGAGCTCGACCGCGCCACCGGACGCAGCGACGAGCAAACCATCGCGGATCTTCAGACGACCACTCGGCTCCAGCTCGACCTCGCGATCACCGAAGCGCAGCGCTTGGGCCTCGAAGAAGAACGGCTGACGATCGAACGTGGCCTGGAGGCGCAGGAAACCGAGCTGCGTCGGCTTCGCGAAGCCCGCTTCGAGCTCCAGGACCGAGCGGTGCGTCGTGCGGCCTCCGAAACCGCGGAAACCCAAGCCCGCGTCGCGTTCGAGCAAGCGATCACCGACGAACGGCGACGATACCGGAACCGCTCTCGAGAGCGCGTCGCGCTCCACCGAGATGCGGCCGCGGTCCTTCGACGACGCGCCCTGCTCCTTGTGGCGGCCGCGCGAGCCATCGGGGCGACCGACGCGAGCCTTCAGCCGGTCGAGGCGCTGGTCACCGAGTCGGAAGCCCAGCGAGATCCCCACGATTCGATGCGCTTCGCCGACCGAGCCGTGCGCCAAGCCATGGGCGCCCTCGGCGAACTCCGCGGTCAGCGCGAAACGCCTTCGACGGACCAGCGGCAAGCCCTCATCGATGCCGCTACCGCGGTGGGCTTCGAGACGGAGCAACGCGACAGTGGCCTCGTGGTGCGCGCCCCCGGCATCTTTGTGGGCAACGCCGCACGCATCAGCCCCGAGGGGCAGGCGCGGATCGCCCGGTTGGCGACTCTGATGGACGCCCACCCACAGGGACCGGTGCAGCTCCGTGGGTTTTCCGGCACGGGAACCCCCGCGGCACGACTCACCGGAGCCGAAGCCCGCGCGGAGGCGGCGAAGGCCATCCTGTTGACCGAAGGCATCGACAGCGGACGTGTGGCGGTCGCCGGGGTTGCAGATGTCGAGGATGCGGCCGTCCGGAACTCCGTCGAAGCGGTGTTCCTCGCCTTCGCTCCGGTCGGCGAGTAGCGCGACGAGCATTGCCTCGCCGGCACGCGCGGGCTAAGGCCTAGCGTGCCGCGCTTCGACAAGCTCCTGGTGCTCGACCTGGACGAAACGCTGGTGTACGCCGATGTCATCGCGCGGGGGGCGCCGGGCGAGCGCACGGTGGGTCCCTACTTTGTTGTCGAACGCCCCGGCCTTCGACCGTTCATCGAACGCTGCCTCGAGTGGTTTGCCGTCGGCATCTGGACCGCATCCACGCGCGACTACGCGGGCCCGGTGGTGCGAGAGTTTGTCGACCTCGAGCGCCTGGCGTTCCTGTGGGACCGAAAGCGCTGCACCTGGCACCACGACATCGACACGCGCGAGCACGGCTACCTCAAGGACCTTCGAAAGCTTCGGCGCCGGGGCTATCGCAAGGAGCAGATTCTCGTGGTCGACGACTCGCCGAGAAAGCTGAAGCGAAGCTACGGCAATCTGATTCGCATCGACGCCTTCGAAGGCGACCCCGCCGACCGTGAGCTCGACGCACTGCTCGTCTACCTCGAAGCGCTCGGTCCCGTCCCGAATGTACGGCGCATCGAAAAGCGCGGATGGCGCACCCGAATCCGCCCCGCATCGCCCGAAGGATCGCATCGATTAGAGTAGTGTCCTCGATGGGACCGGAAGAGCACTGGCGGTACACGATCACCCAAGAGCTCCCGGGTTCGGTCTTGGTCGGAGGGTACCGGCTCGAGGAGCTCATGGGCGCGGGAGGCATGGGTGCGGTCTACCGAGCCTTGGGCCCCCGAGGACCCGTGGCCATCAAAGTGCTCCGGCCCGAGCTTCGCGAGGACAAGAGGGCATTCGCTCGCTTCGAACGGGAAGCGATCGGAGCGTCGGCCCTTCAGCATCCAAACGTCATTGGCATCCATGGGTTCGAGCTCCGCGGCGCTCAGCCCTTCCTCGTGATGGATCTGGTAGATGGCGAACCGCTCAGTGAGACCCTCGCGCGGGGTCCCCTGTCACTCCCTCGGGCTCTCGAGATCTGTCGAGACGTGCTCTCCGGTCTCGCCGCGGCTCACCACGCAGGCCTTGTCCACCGCGACATCAAACCCGACAACATTATGGTCAGCGGACGCCGAGCGATCATCCTCGACTTCGGGATTGTGAAGCTCCACGAAAGCGAAGGCCACGCCAGGCTCACCGCCAGCGGCATGACCGTGGGCACGCCTGCCTACATGGCGCCGGAGCAGCTCCGTGGAGGGGAGATCGGACCCGCCACCGACCTTTGGGCCACGGGAAGCGTGCTCCACGAGATGTTGACTGGAGAGCCCCCGTTTTCGGAGCCCCGGTCACCGGAAGCGCTCTATCACGTCCTGAGCTCACCCGCGCCCCGACTGGCGGCCGCGCGGCGCGATCTTCCCGATGCGCTTCAGCCGATTGTTGATCGCTGCCTCGAAAAGGACCCGGCCGAGCGCTTTCCCTCGGCGGAAGCGATGAACCAAGCGATCGCCGCCCTTCAGCCCCCGCTGCGTCGCACTGCAAGTTGGCCCGACCGACGAAGCTGGGTTCTCTTTTGGGGGCTCGCTCTCGGTGCCCTGGCGCTGGGCCTGGGGATGGCGGTGGGGATTCTCACCTTCCACCGGCCCGACACCTCGAACAGCCCCGAGGTCGCGGTCTTCGATCGAGCACTCGCCGTTGCCCGACGCCAGCACGACGATGCAGAACTGCGAGTCATCAGCCTGCATCAAGAGATGGAGGGGACCCAAGCCATCTGGGGCTTCGAGTTCACATCTCCGGCCGCCCGCGAGTCCTTCCGAGTGACGGTGAGGGATGGCCACTACACGGTGACGAATGCGCCCTTCACAAGCTTTCAGGCGCTTCGTCGCCCCGAATACCTCTTCGAACGGCGTGAGGCTCTTGTCGCGGAGTACCAGAACACCTGCCCGAACGTCCGAAGTTCGCTCTCGATCGATCACCGTTCAACGGCCTCGGTCGATGTCATCACGATCACCGGCTTCGACCTGTCGCACCAGACCGCGTCGCTGGGTTTTCATATTGACCGCACCGGCCGCGCCGCTCGGCAGTTCACGACGTGTCACGCCAGGACGCCGTGACCGGTTCGGCCGTGTCATAAACCCGGAGACGGTCGTTCATCGGCCAACCGAGACGCTCCAACCGCCGAACACTGGAGCGATCGCCGACAGTTCCTTTACCCTGACGAAGGATATGGCCGAGCCCCCCCGACCGCGCGCCGTCGGCCCCTACACGGTGGACCGTACGCTCGGCGCC
>JBCCZL010000844.1:0-3424 GCA_039187775.1 Myxococcota bacterium | reverse complement strand
GGTGATCGTGCCGGAGGCGAACCCCGCGCGCATCGATGCCTTCGCCGACCTATCCAATGCATCACGAATCGTCATCGGAAGTCGCCACGTTCCGGTCGGGATCTATACCCGCGAACTTCTTGACCGCGCGGGCGCCGCCCGCGGCGAAGACTTCGTCGCCCGCATCGAGCCGCGCATCGTCTCGGAAGAAAACAACGTGCGACTCGTCCGAGCCAAAGTGGAGCTCGGCGAAGCCGATGCAGCGATCGTCTACCGCACCGACGCGCTCGCCTCGGATCGGGTTCGGCTCGTTCCGATTCCCGACGAGCTTCAACGCCCGATTCAGTACTTTGTGGGCCGGCTCAACCCCCGGTCCGAGGCCCGAGCCTTCGTGGACTATCTTCGGTCTCGCGGCGCCCAGCGAATCCTCCGCCGCCACGGTTTTCGCGAGGCGGAAGAGTGAGGACCCTTCGGCCCTCGCCATTCGCGGCGACGAGCGGACTCCTCGGGGGCACCCTCCTGGTGCTGCTCATGCTCCCCGTGGTGGCCCTCGCGCTTTCGACCTCCCTCGACGACCTTCGGGAGGGCGCAGCTCACCCGCTCTTCGGGCCGGCGCTCTGGCTCAGCCTTCGAACGACGCTCAAGAGCCTGGCGTTGACCGTTGTTCTCGGAACTCCGCTCGCGTGGTGGCTCGCGTCATCGCGGTCGCGGTGGACGCGGGTCGCCGGCGTGGTCGTCGATCTTCCGATCGTGATTCCCCCCGCGGTGCTCGGCATCGCCCTCCTCCAGACCTTCGGTCGCCAGGGGCTCTTCGGGCCCGTGCTCGACACGGCGGGCATCACCCTCCCGTTCAGCGAGCACGCGGTGGTCCTGGCTCAGCTGGTCGTATCCTCCCCGTTCTTTGTCCAAGCCGCGGCCAACGCGTTTCGCAAAGTCGATCCGGACATGCTCACGGTGGCGCGGACGCTCGGCGCATCTTCGTTTGGAGCGTTCGTTCGAGTGGGATTGCCGGTGGCGCTGCCCGGACTGATCGCCGGAGCATCCCTCGCCTGGGCCCGGGCCCTCGGCGAGTTCGGGGCCACGCTGCTCTTTGCGGGGAGCCACTCGGGAACCACCCAAACCATGCCGCTCGCGATCTTCTCCGCGCTCGAAGCCGACGTGCGCCTCGCCGTCGTGTTTTCGCTAGTGTTGGCCGGCATGGGCGCCGCGCTCCTCGCGCTTCTGCGCCTCGGACCCAAGCTTTTGGGCAGTCCCGGGTGAGCTGGGACGCCTCGGTCCAGGCCCACGTTGGCTCCTTCGAACTCGACGTGGAGCTCGAAGGCGATCGTGGGGTGCTCGCCCTCATCGGGCCCAACGGCAGCGGAAAAACCACCTTTCTTCGGCTGGTCGCGGGAGCGATTGCCGCCGACCGGGCGGAGATCCGGGTGGCTGACCGGGTGCTATCGAGCACCCGACGCAAGGTCGATGTTCCCATGGAAAAACGTCGCCTCGGCTACGTTCCCCAGGGCTTCGCGCTCTTTCCCCATTTGAGCGTGATTGAAAACGTCGCGTTCGGCTTGTCGATGGGCAAAGAAAAGCTCGAGCGCCCACACCGCCGGGCTCGGGCGGAGCAGATGCTCGAGGAACTCGGCTGCGCTCCTCTTCGGGATCGCCGCGTCCGTCGCCTGTCGGGAGGGGAGCAGCAGCGGGTCGCGCTCGCGAGAGCCCTTGTCGTCGAACCGGAGCTCCTGCTCCTCGATGAGCCCCTTGCGGCCCTCGACGCCTCCACGCGGCGTTCGGTGCGTCGCCTTCTCCGCGACCGACTCGGAGCCTCAAACACTCCGGCGATCGTTGTGACCCACGACATCAACGATGTGCAGACGCTCGACGCGACCGTGGCCGTCATCGAGGGCGGGCGGATCGTTCAGCGGGGCTCCGTCGACCACCTTCGCGCATCCCCGGCCTCGGACTTCGTCGCGGAGTTTGTCGGGAACACCGACCGGGACCTCGGCCGTGAAGCCGAGAGCGCTTGCCCGTCATAAGAAACCCATCGGTTCGGCTGTCCCGGGTGCGCAGGCCATCGGGGAACCGGCTACGATCGACGGCGCATGGCCTCCTTCCTCCCCAACCGAATCATTCTCGTGGATCGCACCCCGTCGCTCGTGACCGCATGGGAGCGGTGCTTCGGCGAGTACGAACACGTCGAGATCCGGGAGGCCGACTTCTTTTCCGAGCCCGCGGACGCGATGGTGAGCCCTGCCAACAGCTTCTGCATCATGGACGGAGGCCTCGACCTCGCGATTCGAGACATCCTCGGATTCGAGGTGCAGCGGAGCGCACAAGAGCTCATCGTCGAAAAGCACCACGGCGAGCTTGCAGTCGGCCAGGCCGAAATCGTCCAGACTCCCCACCCCAGCTGGCCCTTCCTCATCGTGGCTCCGACGATGCGGGTCCCGGAGAGTGTAGCCCGTACCGCAAACGCGTACCTTGCGTTTCGCGCGATTCTCTTGGCGACGATCCGCTTCAATCAAACTGCGGGCGACGGTCCACGCATCGGCTCGGTCGTGTGCCCCGGACTCGGCACGGGAATCGGGGCCATGGAGTCCGAACGATGCGCGGTCCAGATGCGAATGGCATACCGCCAGGTGACTGGGCCCCCGCGCATCCCCTCGTTCGACCTGATCCATAAGGTTCACGCGACCCTCGTTCGCGCCTGACGCGGCGATCCCCTCGGTACGAGCGCTTCCGAAAAACGGCGCGAGCCATGATCAGCCCTGGCGCTTTGGCTTCGACGGAGCCAGGGAAGCGCTATTGCCTTTGCGCAGAAAGGACGAACCATGAAGACGCTCTACACCGCTCATGCGACGGCGACCGGAGAAGGCCGAAACGGGCACGTGCGCACCGATGACGGTCTCCTCGACTTCGACCTGGCGATGCCGCCGGGCCTCGGAGGCAAAGGTGGCGCCACCAATCCAGAACAGCTTTTTGCCGCGGGCTACTCGGCCTGCTTTCACTCTGCGCTGAAGTTTGTGGCGGCGTCTAAGAAGGCATCGGTCGACGGATCGAGGGTGCAGGCCCATGTCGATATCGGCGCGCTGGATGGTGGAGGCTTCGGCTTGGCGGTGAAGCTCGAAGTGCATATCCCAGAAATGGAGCAGGAAACTGCAAAGGCGCTTGTCGACGCCGCCCACCAGGTCTGCCCTTACTCGAACGCCACCCGCGGAAACATCGACGTCGCGCTCTCGGTCGTCTGACGCCGGTGACTCACGCGCCCCAGTGGCGCGCCCACGCCTTGCCCGCGCCCGGCCGAGCCTTCACCGCGTTCATGAGGGCCTCGAGCCGCGGCCGGACCAGTCGCCCCGGGGCGTCGAGGTCCCAGCGGCAAAAGAGCGCCAGGTAAAGGTCGGCGAGGCTAAATCCACTGGCCAGACAGTACGGATCCCCCTCGAGTTCAGCCTCGATGAGG
>JBCCZL010000843.1:0-3429 GCA_039187775.1 Myxococcota bacterium | reverse complement strand
GTCAGCTTCATCGCCACGGTATGACTCCGACAGATGGGAACCTGGTCTGCCATGTAGTGAACCGGGCAGCGACCGATCTCGACGACCTCGATCGCGAGTTCCCGCGCGTGCGAAACGGCATCCCGATGGCCGCTTTGAAAGCTGAACCAGACACGGGTGCAACCGGCTTCTTTCGCGACGTCAACCGCGTTCTTTGCGCTCTTTGGCTTAACCCAGATGACGGCAAGATCGCTTCGGTCCTCGGGCAGTTCGGCCACCGAGGTATAGACCTTCCGGCCCGCTGACCGCCCCCGCGATTCGGTGAGTCCTCCGAGATCGAGGCAATAGAACTTCTGTCCGGTCGCGGTATTGTTGTGAAACGACATCGCCGGAAAGCGGTCCTGGGAGGAATCCCCGATGATGAGGAAGCCGTAGGCGTTGCGGATTACGTCTTCGAGGGGGTGCGGCATCGCCGTGGGAAGTTGTGTGGTTCCACGAAGGATCGTCAAGATCTCAAGATGCTTGGCCGTTTTCTGGGGCTGCCTTGTCAGTTGTGGGCTGTATGCCACATTCTAAGGGGATGTTGCTGCGGGTGGGCTTAGGTGCGTGTGGCGTGGCGGCGCTGTGTCTTTTGGGGTGCGAAGCCGGGGGCAATCGAACCCGGACGGGCTCCGGCGACGGTGGCGTCACCGCCGACCGAACAACTCCGGAGTCGGGGATTCCGGAGGGCGGATTTCCGGAAGGCGGATTTTCGGAGTGTACCGCGAGCTCGGTCCGGGCGATGGAAGGCTTCGCTCCCGTCGACGTGATCTGGGTGGTCGATTCTTCCGGCAGCATGTCGAACGAGGCCGAGCGAGTGCAGGAGAACCTGAACCGCTTTTCCGAAGCGATGGGCATGGTCGGCATCGACTACCGCGTTGTCGTCATCACCACGAGTTCTTATGTGTCGGTGGGTCCGCCCCTTTCGACGAGCGGTCGTTACCGCTTGATCGATCGACCGGTCTCCTCGAACGAGCCCCTGATCGCGCTTCTCGACGAGTTCCCCAACTACTCGGATTTTCTTCGGCGTGCCGCGATCACTCATATCGTTGGGGTGACCGATGACGAAAGCGACCTTCCCGCCGCGCAGTTCCGAACGATGATGCTCGACAATCTCGAGCGGAACTTCACCTTTCACGCGATCGCTTCGGAACGGGTCCCCGGAAACTTCCCTGACGGCGCGTGCAACAACGGTGGATTTCCTCCCGATGGTGCCGCCGAGCCCGGCGACGAGTACTACGACCTCGCGGGAATGACGGGGGGACTCACGTTTTCGATTTGCACGCAGGACTGGACGTCGCTCTTCAATACATTGACCGCGGCGGTCGCGGTCGGCACCGCGCTGCCTTGCGTGTACCCGATTCCTAGTCCCCCTGATGGCCAGGAGCTCGACCAAAACAAGGTCAATCTTCTCTACTCGCCAGGGGCGGGCTCGGAGCGGCCGCTTCCCTATATTGGCAATGGCAACCCCCCGGACTGCACACGTGGCGGTTGGTTTTATGACGATCCGGAGGCTCCCACGCGGATCAACCTCTGCCCGCTCACTTGCGATGAGATCAAAAACGACGCTGCGGGCCAGGTCGATATCTCATTCGGATGCGCGACCTTTTTTGGCTGACCTGAACCTACGACGAAAGCCAAAGAATTTCGGAGGGTGCACTGGGCGACGGCGGGTCGAAGACGCGCGACTGTTTCGCGGCACTTCGTAAGACAATGGCGATTGGAAGCGTAGAGCTTCTTGTGCCGTGAAGGATGCAACTCAAAAGTTCGTGGCCCGGGTGGAAACCGCTCGGTGTTCAGACGACTCAGAGCTGCGTGCGGCTGTGCTGATCCCAACAAGGAGCCTCGATGCGTGCTCTTCTTATGACTGGTCTTGTGTGTTTCTGCTTTGGTTGCCCGGAGAGCCGGACAACGCCGCTCGATGCGTCTGTCGGCGATAGCGCCGGTCGGGACGCGTCGCTCGATGCGAACGGCGACCGAACCGTACTCCCCGAAACGGGACCGATTTGTACCAATCCGCGTGGAGAAACCTGCGACGGAACCGATCAGGATTGCGATGGCCTAGTCGATGAGGGGATCGGGGCTTCGGTGGGGTGCGGACTGAACGAAGAGTGCATCTCCGGCAGCTGCGGTTGTCCGGCCGAGCGACTCTGCGGAGGCCAGTGCGTGAACACGGCAATCGACGAGCGCAACTGCGGTTCGTGCGGGAACACTTGCCCCACCACCCAAGCGTGTGTCGAAGAGACCTGCTGTGTTCCCCTATCTCAGCCCGTCGACCTCCTCTTCGTGATCGACAACTCGATCTCGATGGGTGAGGAGCAGGAGAGTCTCGCGAGCGAGTTCCCCGAGCTCTTTCGGGCGCTCACCACAGGCGATGTGAACAACGACAGCACGGCGGAGTTTCCTCCGGTCACGGACCTCAACTTCGGTGTCGTCACCACGGATATGGGCACGGGAGCGTTCGAGGTCGTGACCTGCGGTGATCCGTTCGACGGCGACGACGGCATTCTCCAGACCGAGTCCGCGTCCGAGAGCGGTTGTGCCGCGAGCTACCCGTCGGTGCTTTCCTACCGAGGGGGTCCAGTCGGCACCTTTGCGTCCGACGCCGCGTGCCTTGCGATTCAGGGAATCGACGGGTGTGGATTCGAGCAACAGCTCGAGGCCCCGCTCAAGGCGGTCTCGAGCGCGGCGAGCGGTATCTCATTCTTCGGCGGCACTTCGGGCCATAGCGATGGGGCGAACGCGGGGTTCAAGCGCCCAGGATCGACCCTCGCCGTCGTCCTGGTGACCGACGAATCGGACTGCTCCGCCGCAGATCCTGAGCTCTTCAATCAGAACACGACGATCTATGTCGGAGATCTCAACCTCCGGTGCTTCCAGTTTCCGGACGCGCTGCACGGCGTGAGCCGGTACGTCGACGGGCTGCTTCAGGCGTCCACGTCGCCCGAGCAGTTCGTGTTCGGGGTGCTTGCGGGTATCCCAGAGGATCTTGTCGGCTCGGGTTCTTCGACGATCCTCGCAGATCCGCGCATGCAGCCGCGAGTCTCCGCAATGGATCCCACCCGGCTGGAAACCGCGTGCACCTCGTCGGCGGGGGTCGCGTTTCCGGCGACGCGGATGATTCAGACCGCTCAGGGCCTCGAAGGGCGCGGCGCCGCCACTGCGATCGGCTCGATTTGCTCTCCCAGTTACGCGGGCTTTGTGGAGAGCCTCGCCACGCGAATTGCCGGCGCTTCCACCGCCTGCATGTAGACCCTAAATCGTGAGGCCGAGCTGCACCGGTTCGACTTCGAGTCGGATGGCGAACGCCTCTTGCACGCCATCCCGAACGCGGCGCGCGAGCTCTACCAGGTCTTGGGTTTGCCCGCCGCCATGATGCACTAGCGAAAGGGCGTGTTTGGTCGAAATACC
>JBCCZL010000842.1:0-3436 GCA_039187775.1 Myxococcota bacterium | reverse complement strand
GATCCGGATTCGGAAGACCCCATGGCGGAGTCGATCGCCTCCCAGGTCGAACTGGCCATCGACGAGGCGGAGCTCATCGTCTGCGTGCTCGACGCGACGACCGATGCCACCCGGGCCGACCAGGAGGCCGTACGGCTCCTTCGCCAGGCGGAAAAGCCCACGATTTTTGTGGCGAACAAGGCGGACTCGCCGAAGCAAGCCCACCTCGCGGTGGGCCATTACGAGCTGGGAATCGAGGATCTGATCTCAGTATCGGCCCTGCACGGCCGCGGGGTGGGCGATCTCGAAGAGCGCATTGCCGAGGCGCTGCCGGAAGAGAAAGAAAAACCCGCGCCGGTGGGGGGGCGAGGGGCGCCGCGGGTCGCGATCGTCGGCCGGCCCAACGCGGGAAAGTCGTCGCTCGTCAATCGGCTCGTCGGCGAAGCCCGACACCTTGTCGACAACCGTCCCGGAACCACCGTGGACAGCATCGACTCGCTGCTCGTCCGCGACGGCCAGGAGATGGTGCTCATCGACACCGCGGGCATGCGGCGGAAACGGGCGGTAAAGAAAGTCCGCGGCATCGAGGGCCTCAGCGTGATTCACGCGATTCGCTCCATCGAACGAAGTCACGTGGTGATCCTGATGATCGACGCGGAGCGAGGGCCGGCGGAGCAGGACGCGAAGATCGCGGGCCTTGCCCAGGAGCGGGGCCGCGCGCTGGTCATCGGCCTCAACAAGATGGATCTACTGCGGGGAGACCGGGAGGGGCGACAGAAGACCATCGAGCGGACGCGTGAGATCCTCAACATGGTGCCCTGGGCAACCATCGTGCCGGTCAGCGTGGGAACCGGCCGGGGAATTCAGAAGCTCATGGCTGCAGTAGACGGGGCTCTCGCGTCCCACAACCAGCGAATTTCCACCGGCGAGCTGAACCGCTTCTTTTCCGAGGTCCTCGAAAGCCATCCGCCTCCCACCGTCGGCAAGCGGAACGTTCGGCTCTACTTCATTACCCAAGCCGAAGTCCGACCGCCGACGTTCATGATCAGCAGCAACCGGCCCGACGACGTGCACTGGAGCTACCAACGCTACGTCACCAACCAGATCCGGAAGCGCTTTGGCTTCGAGGGCACCAGCATGCGCGTGCGCTACCGAGGCCACCGGAAACCCAAGGACGAATAGTGGCTAAACGGCAGGGGTCCCGGACTCGGCCGCCGATCGAGCGCATCAAGAGCGCCGCCGAGTTTCGCCGCTGGTACTGGCTCAAAAGCGAGCTCGTGGCGTTCGCTCGGACCCGAGGAATCGCGACGACGGGACAGAAGCCCGAGCTTGCGAAACGGGTGGCCGCGTTCATCGACACCGGGCACCGTCTCGCCGCGCCAAAGAAGAAGCGGATACGGTCCGATTTCGACTGGCGGACGTCAAGCCTCCGCAAGAGCACGGTCATCACGGATAGCTATCGCAATACCCAGAACGTTCGATCGTTCATGAAGAAGCACGCTGGCGAGAAGTTCCGCTTCTCGAATGAGTTCATGGCGTGGATGCGCGCAAATGAAGGCAAGACGCTCGGCGATGCGGTCATGTTCTGGCGAGAGCTCGACCGAAAGAAACGCGAAGAGGGCTATCGCGAAGCGTCGCTTCCTCAGAACCAGTACGCCCAGTTCAGCCGAGCCCTCGCCGAAGCGCGGCCTGGCATCAAAGCCGCCGACATCCGGCGGATCTGGAAGATCAAGCGGTCTGGCCCCGGGCCCTTCCGGTACCGAAAGGGCGACGAGAACCTGTAGCGCCCATCCGAGCGAAAGACGCGCTCGCGGGACTCGTCGTCAGATCAGGATGGCGCCGACCACTCCGAGGAGCACCAGCAGTACGACCAGGAGCAGCCAGGAGCCGGTGCTCCGCGACGCTTCTCCCGCGGCTGCCTTGCCCCGCCGCTCCAACGCCTGGGCCTTGTCTCTTCGAAGCAGATCGAGCTCGGCTTCGTGGGTTCTGACCTCGCGGAGGAGCCGTTCGGCCTTTTCCTCGCGGGCGGCCAGCTCCGCTTCGCGAGCCTTTACCTCGTCCTCTAGTGCTGCAAGCTTCGACTCAGAGCGCTGACGCGCATCGACCGCTTCTTCCAGATCGCGCTGAAGCTCATTCACCTTCTTCTGAAGCCGCTCGAGCTTGTCCACGTCGGGCTCCGCCTCGGCCACCCGCTGCTCCCGATCCCTCAGGGTCGCGATGCGCTTTTTGACCGACGATTGAAGCTTGTCCTTCTCTTCCGCGTAGGCGGCTTCTACCTCGCTTAGTGCGGTCGCCGTTGCCTGTTGCTTGTCCTTGAGTGCTTTCGCTCGAAGGGTCAGCTTTCGTTCGGTGGCTTCGAGCGTCACCGTCTTTTCAGCGATCGTTCGCTCGAGCTCGTTCGCCCGGGTCCGCAACAGGACATCGTCGAGCGCTCGCTCCGCCCGCTCCCGCTCGAGGTGGCGACGCTCCTCGCGACGCTGCTCTTCGAGCTGCTGCCGGAGTACCCGGATCTCGTCATCTTTGGATCGAAGTCGAACCCCGATGTCCCATTCTTTCTGTCGCTCGAGTTCGAGGGACGCCTGGAGCTCATCGACCCGTTTCCGAAGCCGCTCCTCCCGTGCCTCACGCGAGTGGCCTTGCTCCTCCGCCCTCGCCTCCGCTTCGCGGAGCCGAGACTCCAAGGACTCGATGCGTCGCTGCGCCGCCTGAAGCTCGTCCCGATATCCACCCATCCCGCAACGCTACCGCAGCAAGCCCAACCCGCGCGACCCCGCGGACTCGACCCGGCGGCCTTTGCCAAATCGGGGGATCCGGCCTAAAGCAGCGCTCATGACTTCTTTCGACCTCGAGGCCGGTCTTCCCGAACGCACATTTTTCGCGTTCGGTGCCGGGCGCGTGGCGTTTCGAGATACTGGGCTCCGCTCCGACTGTCCGCCGCTGCTCCTCGTGCACGGGCTCGGAAGCTCGAGCCTTACCTGGACCCGGCTCGTGGCCCGGCTCCCTTCCGATCGGCGTATCATCCTCGTGGATCTTCCGGGCTTCGGAAAAAGCGACGCCGTCGATCCAGTCAGCCTCGGCGGATTTGGCGACGCGATAGTCGCGCTGCTTACCCAGCTCGAGGTCGAACGGGCGGTGTGGATTGGGCACTCGATGGGCGGGCAGGTGTCGATTCTCCAGGCCCTCGCGCAGCCTGCGCTCTTCGAGCGTCTGTTTCTTATCGCACCGGCAGGCCTCGAGCGATTCTCCTCGCAAGAAGGACGGCTTCTTCGCGCCGCGGTGACCACCTCGGGCATCAAGCGCCAGCGTCGAAAGGACGTCGCCGCGAATGTTCGGCTCGCGTTTGATCGCTGGGTGCCGGAGGCCGAGGCGCTCGTCGATGCCCGGATGGCGATCGTCGGCGAAGAGCTCGATCGCTATGCCGCCACCTTCAAGGCGTCGAGCATCGCGTGCACCGACG
>JBCCZL010000841.1:0-3484 GCA_039187775.1 Myxococcota bacterium | reverse complement strand
GGTGTGGGGGACTTTTACGGGTTTATGGAGTGGATAGAACCTCACAGTCTCTTCGGGGTTCAACAGCAGTTTAACAGTGGAGAATTTTCAGGAAAGTTCAAGGTCTGTGCATCGAGGAGAAGTACTGCCTCGAGAAGCAAGGTCCCCGCGTTGCTGCCCTAGTCGATGAGGCTTTCGGCCATGTCTGACCGGCTCGACAGCGTCTACATCACGTACTGGAGCCTCCGCGACCCGCTCTGTCAGAGCCAGAGCCTTCCGTACCTGACGGCGCTCACACACCTCGGGTACCGGGTGGGCCTCATCACCTTCGAGCAACCGCAGTTCGCGCTGCCCGCCAAGGAACTCGAGGCCGAGCGCGCCCGCCTCGCGCAGCTTGGAATCGTCTGGCATCCGCTTCGCTATCACAAGAAGCCACCGGTTTTTTCCACGCTCTTCGATGTCGTACGGGGCAGCGTGGCCGCAGGTCGTCTCGCTCGCCGGTCGAAGGCCTCCGTCGTGCACGGTCGCGCGTCGGTCGCCGCCGCGATTGCAGCGATGGCCTCGCGGCTTGCGTCGACGAAGCTCTTCGTCGATGCCGACGGCCCACTCTCCCAAGAGTACGTCGACGCTGGCGTGTGGGGCGAGGGGTCGCTCGGTCATCGATTGACGTCGTGGGGCGAGCGAAAATCGATGGAGCTGGCCGACGTTGCCGCCGTCCTCACCCGACATCGCGAACGCGAGGTCGCTCCGCTGATCGTCGACACCCCCACCTACGTCCTGCCATGCGCCGTCGATATGAAGCGCTTCAAGCCAACCCGGGAACGTCGAGACGCTCTCCGCAACGAGCTCGGGCTGCGCGGCACCTGCTTCGTCTACGCGGGGAAAGCAGGCGGGTGGTACGACACCGACGAGATGATGGCGTTTCTCGAGGCTGCACGTCGCGAGTTTCCCGAGATGACCGTCCTGGTTCTGACTCGCGACGATCCGACGGTCTTCGCTGAACCCGCCGCGCGTTTCGGCATCGAGACGATCGTTCGCTCCGCCGCGCCTACGGAGATGCCAGCCTACCTGAGCGCAGCCGACGTAGGGCTCTGTTTCCTGCGGCCGTTCCCGTCGAAGCTCGCGTGCTCTCCGATCAAGCTCGGGGAGTATCTCGCCTGCGGACTCCCCGTGGTGTCGACTTCGGGATGCGGCGATTACGACGCCTTGGTTCGAGACGAGTCGGTGGGAGTCGTCGTCGAGAACTCACGGCGTGATACCTACGGCACCGCGGCGGCCGACCTCGCTCGAATCCTCGAGGGCCCGGGCCTCAGCGAGCGGTGTCGCGATGCTGCGGGGCGCCGGGTCGGCCTCGACGAGGTCGTGGCACCGAGATACGGCGAAATCTATCGTCGATTGGCGGGCACGCCGTCTTTGCCCTGACGCCGGTCCCGCATTTTGATCATCGGCGCTGCCCGTGATAGCTCACGCGCGGGAGACGGGTCGAACGCGAACGGTGTCTTGGGGTCTACAGCGAAACCGGAGGAAGTCGGATGGCTAGTTCGTCCGGGGCACCGATCTTCGTCGGCGGATCAGGCCGCTGCGGCACCACGGTGCTAGTGAACACGCTGGGCCTCCACCCGCGCATCTTCACGTTCCCGGACGAGCTTCGTCTTTTGACGGCAGGAAACGAGAACCTGATCGACTGGATGCACAGCCCGGGGAGCCGTCGTCTCGGAGATAGCTTACGGCAGGGACTTCGCGGCGGATTCACTTCAGGGGCAGCCTTTCGAGAGGCCATCCGTACTCCCCGCCGAGCGTCGTTCGCCTCCAGGTTCAGGCAGCTCCGCGAAGGGAGCTTTTTCACCCGACCGGTTGCGCGGAACGCCCAAGATGTCGGGCTTTGCCGTGCGATTCCCATCGAAGACTACCGTCGGGCGGTGGCGCAGCTGCTCGAGACGTTTCCGAACGGCACGATGCCGCAGCGTCGTGCCGAAGTGCGCGCCTTCATGGAAACCTGTTCGGCGGCCGCCCTCGAAGAGTCCGGCGCAGCCCGTTGGTGCGACGGCACCCCGGACAACGTCCTTCACATGATTGACCTCGCGGCGATTTTTCCAGGCGCTCGGTTCATTCACATCATCCGGAACGGGGCCGACGTCGCCCGCTCGTTCTATCGCCTCGGGTGGTCACCCTCGACTACGTCGGCGCTCCGCCGATGGCACGAGTCCGTTGCGACCGGGCGTGCCTTCGGCCGGACCCTTGGCCCCGAACAGTACATGGAAGTTGACTTCGATACGTTTCTCGATGCGCCCGAGTCCACCCTTCGCGGGGTCGTCAGCTTCCTCGGCGAATCTTGGAGCCCCGAGCTCGAGGCTCACGACGTGCGTCGGTCCGCGGTCGCCAAAGGAGAAGCGACGTCGGATCCAGAACTCGATCGCCTGTACGAGTCGTTGGCCAGGAGCCTCGGTGAGTCGGAAGGGCGGTCCTCCACGTGACCGAACCATCCGGGCCCTCCGACGGTATCGGGCGGCGGCTCCGTAGTGGTTTCAAGTGGACCGGCGCCGAGTTGGCTCTTCGACTCGGAGTCCGTCTCGTCGCGCTGGCCGTCTTGGCACGGTTGCTTCGTCCGGCCGAGTTCGGCGTGTTCGCTGCGTCGATGACCGCGTGGGAACTCCTTCGCCCTCTCAGCACGCTCTGCATGGAGCAGGCAATGGTTCAGCGCGAGACGCTGACCGATCGCGACGTCGGTGTTGCCTGCGGCATCGCGACGAGCACCTGTCTCATCGCCACGCTCGCACTCATCTTCGGAGCGGACGCGGTGGGGGTGGTCTACGAGGACCCTTTCGTATCGGAAGTCGTGTTCGTTCTCGCGTTCTCGTTTCCTCTTCACTGCGCAAGCATGCTCTCGCTCTCCGCGCTTCGGAGGAAGCTCGCTTTCCGACCGCTTTCGCTGATCGCGCTGTTCGCCTCGGTGTCGGGTGCCGTCGCGTCGGTGGTTTCGGCGATGAGCGGGCTAGGGGTTTGGTCGCTCGTCGTCGGTCACTACACGGAGGCCTTGCTCCCAGGGGTCCTGGCGCTTCACGTATTGCGAGACCAGCTCCGTTGGCCGCGCCTGGGCGGTGCATGGAAACCCCTCGGACGCTTTGGCGTGGGCCAAACCTTGGCGCTTTTCCTCAACTACTGGGCGCTCCACGGCGACTACGTCATCGTCGGTCGCTACCTCGGGTCTCGCCCGCTCGGGTTCTACAGCCGCGCCTATCAGCTCATGTCGGTAGCGCCGAACCTCTTCGGTGCGCTCCACGCCACGGTCCTGTTTCCTGGCCTCTCTCGTCTACAGTCCGACGCGAAGCGAACAGAGGCAACCTTTCGCGATGGGATCGACATCATCGCCACCGTTTCGATTCCCGCGAGCGTGTTCGCGATCATCGCGGCCCCCGAGCTCGTTCGGGTCGTGCTCGGGCCGGGCTGGGAGCCCGTCGTTCAACCGTTTCAGATCCTTGCGGCAGGAATCTACCTCCGCACCGCC
>JBCCZL010000840.1:0-3489 GCA_039187775.1 Myxococcota bacterium | reverse complement strand
CGTAAAGAGCGTAAGCAAGGTCACCGCATCCGCGACCTGCGGTGTCACCGAACGAGACCCGGCGATGACCACTGCCGACGCCTGCGACATGTTGGCCTTTTCGAGTTCGCTCTCTTTGGTCGGATCGCCTTCTACCCAATAAAACTCGGCCCCCACCTCCGGCGGCCGCTCCGAGTTCGAGAAGATCACGACCGGAGTCTCGCCGAGTTCGATTTCGCGGCGAAGCACGCTGAGGAGCATGTTTGAACCCACGGTGTAGCCACACACCACGACGTGATTGACGATGTCGCTCATTCGAAACTGCTCCTTCCGGATGCTTAGAACTGCCTTGAGAAGGCTGTGGCCTACGATCCCGGCGAAGAGCGCGAGGGTGAACATCCCGCCCACCATGAGCACGCCCGCCACCACTCGGCCGAGGATCGTCGTCGGCGTAATGTCCCCAAAGCCAACGGTGGTAATCGTCACAATGGCCCACCACATACCATCGCCGATGCTGTCGAAGTCCGGGTTGTATCCGCGCTCTACAAGAAAGATGCTGAGACCTCCGACGATCACCTGAACGCCCAGGAACCCGAACGCGAACGTGAACAGCAGCCGGTCCTGCTCGAGGTTGTGGGAAATCGCGGCAAACGGGTTGGTGTAACGAAACACCCGGATCGATCGAACGAGGCGGAGCAGTCGGATCGCTCGAAGGCCTCGGAGCGCGGGGAAGAGCGCAAGGACGGTGATGATGTCCACGAGGACAAGCGGCTCGAGCATGTGTTTGATCCGCGCCCTCACGTGCGCTCGCACCACCCCGAAGGGAGCGCGATGAAACACTTGGAGCTCGGGCGGCCGCACCGTCGCGATTCGAATGATCACCTCGAGGGCGAAGAACGCGAGGAGAATGCGGTCCGCGGTCAAAAGCGCGGCCTCGTACTCCGGCGGCGCGATCGGTTCGGCGAGGAGCAGGCCGACCGACAGAAGGATCACGACGCCGATCGTTCCCTGCACGATCCGGTAGATCCGAGTGTTGCGGAGGTGAAAGGCCGCGTGGAGGCTGTCGAGGAAGTTCGCCATCGAGCGGGCCGAAGCAGCCCAGGGCCGGATTATCACTCAGGGCGCCCCTGCGCAGCAAAAAACCCTAAGGAATTCCGCGTTGGTTCGACTTCGGCCGCGGCGAAATGCCCTGCGAAGATGCCACCCGTCGTCGCGGTCGCCGCGGCGCGTCCGAGCACGCGAGCGGAGCCTTGCCGATTCGGTCGACAAATGCCTCTCGGGTCTCGGGGCGGCCCAGGAGATAGCCCTGGATTTCATCGCAGCCCATCCCCCGAAGCATCTGGAGCTGAACTTCTTCTTCGACCCCTTCGGCGAGCACCGTCAGACCGAAGCTCTTGCCGATTCCGACGATCGTTCGGACAAGCTCGGCGTCCGCGGTCTGTTCATGCATGGAGCACACAAAGCTACGGTCGATCTTGAGGCGCTCCACCGGCAGCTGGCGAAGGTAAGCGAGCGACGAATAGCCGGTCCCAAAATCGTCGAGCGCAATGCTCACACCAAGCCCGCGGAGCCGCTCGAGGGTCTCGAGGACGGAGTCCGCATTGCCCACGAGTACGCTCTCGGTGACCTCGAGCTCGACCCGCTCGGGCGCCATCCCGCATTCGGTGATGATGTTCGATACGGTTTCGACGAAGCCGCTGTGACGAAGCTGCACCGGGGACACGTTGATGGACACTCGAAGCACGGTGGGCCAGCTTGCCGCGGCCTCGCAGGTTTGCCGGAACACCCAAGCTCCAAGTTCGACGATCTGACCGCTCCGCTCGGCGGCGTCGATGAGCTCGTCGGGCGACACGTCCCCCAGCTCGTCGGAGCGAAACCGAAGAAGCGCCTCGGCCCCCAACACGCGGCCTTCGATGTCGCAGAGCGGCTGGTAGAGCACCCGAAGCGCGCCCCCGTCGAGGTCACCAAGGGCCGCGTCGAGGCGCACGCGGCGCCGGACTTCCTTGAGATCCTCGGGTCCCGAGAACCCGGCGACGGAGACCTTCCGGCGCTTCACCCGCACGAGCGCCACGTCGGCGGCGCCGACCAGGTCCTCCACGCTCGAATGTTCATCCGAAAGCGCGATGCCGACCCGCGGAAGGATGCGCACCGCCCGGTCGGAGATCTGATGGGACGATCCAATCGCCTCGACCAGCTGTTCGGAGAGCTGAGCCGCCGCGGCTCGGTCCGTGTCTTCCACGGCGAGGAGGAAGGAGTACCCTTCACGACAGACCAAGGCCGAAACGCCCGCGGACCAGAGCTTCTTCGACGCGCGCGCCGAAATGTCGGTCAACAAGAGGTCTCCCGCGGCGTGGCCGAACGCGTCGTTGGCGGATTTGATTCCGTCGAGGTCAACGTAGAGCACCGCGATCTGCCGGCCGTCGTCGAGGAGTCGCTGCACCCGCGCCTCAAAGGTTGGTCGGTTCAGAAGCCCCGTGAGCGCGTCGTGTTCTGCGTGGGTCCGAAGCCGCTCCGTCTGCTGATAGAGACTGAGCACCGCGCGTCGATGCCGAAGCACAAAGAACACGATCAGCACCCCGATCGCGATGGCGGCGGTGAGCGCATTGACGAACGCCTGCAACCCCGCGAGCTCCTCGGGAATCTCGCTTGGGGGCGCGACGCCGGTCTCCGCCGCGACGAAGAATCCGACCTGGGCCACCAGCACCGCGATGGTCCACCGGACCGCGACCCACGGACCGAGGATCGCCGCCGCGCAGACCGGAACGACCAAAAGCCACGCCATGTTCGGGTCGTAGAAGCCGCCCGACGTCACGTTCGAGAGGACCACCAACCCAAAGAGCCCGGCGAGAGCGGATTCGCCAACGAGGGCTGGTCGCGCCCCCCGGTCAAGCGCCCACAACATCAGCCCCGCCCAGCCCGCGGTGACCGCGACCGCTGCGGTCATGTGCCAGATGCCGATCCACGCGTATTGGGCGAGGAACGGGATGCCGAGCATCATCAGCGTGAGGATCGCGGCGCGGACGCGGACCGCGGTCTCCCCCGCCTCCGCTGGCGCGCGGTCCACCAGCGCCCGGACGAACGGATGGCGGTGGATGCGACGGCGAACCTGGCTATCGAACGGTCGGCCCTCGAGAGAGTCGATTTGAGCCGACGAGGTTTTCCCCTCGTTTTCCACACTGCTCGACGCGGGCATCGCCGGGTCGAAGTATACCTCCGAAACACCCCCATTCATGGACAGATCGACCCTGAGACACGTTTGAGCGCCGGAGCGGCCAAAACCGGCAACTTCTAACGGTGTTGCGGTCGCTATGGACTAGTCCTTCACCCGCGTGACATTGATCGCCCTCGCGACGGATCCACCCCCGTCCGCCGCACCGACCGCTTCGCTGCCTTCTCGAAATACCTCGGGTATTCCTCGTCGGCTCGGCACGGCGGCCGGCGGCGCCTCCACCCCGATCATCGACCAAGCTCACGCGGGTGAAGGACTAGCCGGCGGACCACCGGCGGGTG
>JBCCZL010000839.1:0-3498 GCA_039187775.1 Myxococcota bacterium | reverse complement strand
GATCGTCACCGGCGTCGGCGGCAACGGCTTCTTCATGCAGGTCGGCCCGATGGACCCCGCCTACACGGGGGTCGATAACTCCGGCGTCTTCGTGTTCACCGGAGACGCGCCCTCGGTGATGCCCGGCAACCAGCTGGATATTGCTTCCGCGGTGGTCAACGACTTCTTCGGCCAGACCCAGCTCACCAACGCGGAGATCATGGTCACGGGGAACGCCGCGATTCCGGCACCGGAGATGGTGACTTCGGCCGAAGTCACCACCGGTGGCGCCCGCGCCGCCGCCCTCGAGGGAGTGATCGTTCGCCTGATGAACCTCACCGTCGGGGACACGATGCCCGCGCCGGGACCGGGCGACCGGGATCCAACCGGTGAGTTCGAGGTCGACGACATGCTCCGTGTCGACAACTTCCTTTACGAAATCGATCCGTTCCCCATGACTGGCGAGGCGCTCACCGAACTCACCGGCATTCTCGCGTTCCGGAATGGAAACTCGAAAGTCGAACCGCGTAGTTCCGACGACCTCATCTTCGGCGGGGCGGCGCTTCAGAGCCTCGCGCCAGCGCTCTCCTTCGCCCGAGCCGGCGCGGGCGCGGGCCCGACCTTTCCCATGCCGCTCACCGTACGACTGACCCGAAGCCCCGCCGCGGCGACCACCGTCACCCTCGCTTCGTCGGCGGGCGGACTCGGCGTGATGGATGTGGTCGTGCCCGCAGGGATGCGCGAAGTCACGGTGCCGGTGACCCCGGTGACCGCGAGCGCGGCGCCCTACACTATCACCGCGACCCTCGACGGCCGCATGGCCACCGCGGACGTCCGAGTGATCGGCGCGGCCGAAGTCCCGACCACACTAATGATCGTTCCCGGGATGGCCTCGGTTCCGGTGAACTCGACCGCGATGTTCGACATCGAACTCGGCATTCCCGCACCGCCCGGGGGGACCACCGTCTCCCTGAGCGCCACCGCGGGCACGGTCCCGGCCTCGATCGTGGTGCCGGCAAACATGTTGGCCGCGCCGTTCACCTTTGCCGCCGGTGCGACCGCGGGCGCGGTCACCATCACCGCGACGGCGGGGGCGGCCAACGACACCGCCGCGGTGACGGTAAGCGATTCACTCGCCGGCACGCTCGTGATCAACGAGGTCGACTACGACCAGCCGGGCGGCGACACCACCGAGTTCGTCGAGCTCTTCAACCGGGGCGGCGGACCGATCGATCTGACAGGTCTTTCAGTGTTCTTCATCAACGGCAACAACTCGATGGAGTACGAGGCCTTCCCTCTCACCGGCACGCTCCCTGGAGGCGGCTATCTCCTCATCGCCAATAGCGCGGTCACCGCGCCGGCGGGGGTGATGGTGATCAACACCGCCGACAGCTCGATCCAGAACGGGGCGCCCGACGGCATCTGCCTGGTGGACACGACGAGCAATATGCTCATCGACGCCCTCAGCTACGAAGGCTCGATCACCGCTGGAATGGCGGGCGGCTCGACCTACAACCTTGTCGAAGGCACCGCACTCAGCGCCAGCGACCCGGGCGCCGGGTCGCTCGCTCGGCTCCCGAACGGCACCGACACCGACAACGCGGACTCCGACTTCGCGCTGACCGCCACCCCGACCCCCGGGGCGGCCAATATGCCCTGAAGAACACCGCCAAATTCGCGTGCCCATTGCGTGGGCCGCGACGGTGACGTAAGCCGGGAGGGTGGGTCGTGCCCTCCCGTTGCTGCTTGTGAGCCTGCTGCTTTCGGCCTGCGGTTCGAAGACCGGCCTCAACATCCCGGATGTGGAGCTGGAAGCTCAGCCCGACGTCATCATTCCCGAGCTCTGCCCGCCCGGCGAACCCGTCGACCTTCTCTTCGTCATCGACAATAGCCAGTCGATGGAAGAGGAACAGGAGTCGCTCGCGGCGGAGATTCCCGCGCTGATGGACGCGCTGGTTCGGCCGCCGGACCTCGACGGCGACGGGCTTCCGGAATGGAATCCCGTGACCAACCTTCACGTCGGGGTCGTCACCACCGACCTCGGCATCGGAAACTTTCGGGTGGGAAGCTGCGAGCGACCTCGTGGGGGCGACGGGATCTTGCGAAATGTCGGAAACCCCCGCGACTTCGATTGCCTTCGCGCCTTCCCGCAATTCTTGAGCTTCATGGGGGACAGCTCCGAAGACCAACTCGTCAACGACCTCTCGTGTCTCGTGGCGGTGGGCGACGATGGCTGCGGCCAGGAGCAGCCGATGGAAGCCGCCCTCAAGGCGCTCACTCCGGCGTCTTCTCCGCTTCGATTCAATCGTGAGAGCGCGGGAGTGGGCGACGGCCCGAACGATGGATTTCTTCGGCCTGACTCGTTTCTTACCCTCGTGATCGTCACCGATGAAGACGACTGCTCGGTCCTCGACGAGGACCTCTTCGACCCAGAGAGCGAGCGCTATCTCGAGCACCCGAATCTTCGCTGCTATATTCACTTCGAAACCGCGCTTCACCCGGTCGAGCGGTTCGTGGACGGGTTCCTCGCCCTTCGTGGAGGAGACCGGGACCGGATTGCGCTCTCGCTGATCGCCGGGGTGCCGACGGACCTCGCGAGTCGAGGTCGAGAGACCGCGTTCTCGGAGATCCTGACCGACCCGCGCATGGCCTATCGCATTGAGGGCGACGAAATCCTCCCCGAGCCGAGCTGCGAAGTGCCTGAGCGAGGCGTGGCGTTTCCTCCCCGACGCCTGGTGGAGCTCGCTCGAGACCTTACGCCCAACTCGACGGTCCAGTCGATTTGCCAGGCCGACTTCCGGCCAGCTGGCGCGGCCATCGCAGAGCTCATCGGCGTGCGGCGCTGCGACACCAACGAGTAGGCCGCCAGCCTCCCAAGCTCAACCCACCACGGGTCGGTTCGAGGTAGTTTCGAGTTAGGTCACCGCGTCGAGCGCCGCCTCGTGCGCAGCGGCCAGGGCGCTCAGGGGCCAGCGACTCACCCCGTCGATCGTCAGTTCGTCGCCGTCCTCGACCAGCCCGAGAGGATAGAACGGGACGCCGTGACGCTGACAGGCCTCCTCGACCTGGCTGCGATGTTTCTCGTCGAAGCTCACGAGCACCCGACTGGGATCCTCTCCGAAGAGCACGCTCTCGAGAGGAAGCGAAAGCTCGGGAAGCTTGATGTGCGCGCCCCGACCAAGAGCGATGCACGCTTCCGAGAGCGCCACCGCAAGCCCGCCGTCGCTCAAGTCGTGGGCACTCCGAAGCGCCTGGGCCCGGGCCAGATAGAGCACCGCATCTTGGAGCGCGCGCTCCGCACGAAGGTCGATGGTCGGCGGCTGCCCACCGACCCGGCCAGTGCGGCGAGTGAGCCACTCGCTTCCCCCGAGACTCCCGGGACCGAAGTCGCCGAGCAGAGCCACCACGTCGCCCGGGCGTTGAAACCCGAGCCCCAGGCGATGCTCGATCGCTTCGAGCTGACCGACCACCGCGACGGTGGGCGTGGGCAGGATCGGGCGACCGTCGGTCTCGTTGTAG
>JBCCZL010000838.1:0-3512 GCA_039187775.1 Myxococcota bacterium | reverse complement strand
GTTGAGCATCAGCTCGATGCTCATGAGCTGAATCAGAAGGTTTCGTCGCGTCAGAAACCCGATGGCCCCGATCCCGAAGAGGACCGTGGCCAATCCCAAGTATTCTCCAAGGCCGATATCCATCCTGCGTTCCTCAGTGGCCCCCGTGGGCCGACACCTCGGCGGTGAGTCGTGCTTCCCGCTCCCGTTCCGCTTTGTCCCGGGCAGCCTCTTCGGCGCGCCGGAGCTTCGCCGCCCGCACCTCCTCCGCGTTCCGTCCGCGGGCGACCGCGATCGCGCCGACGATTCCTACCAACAGGAGAATCGAGATCAGCTCGAAGGGGACGATCGCTTGGGTGTAGAGCTCGGTGCCGAGCCCCTCGACGCCTCCGAACTGACCGCACTCCGCTCCGTCGGGACACTGGGGGATATACACGTAGGGAGCGGCCGCATTCACGAGGCCGGACGCGAGGGCAAGGGTCACCACCGCCATCAGGACCGCGCTGGTCCACCGAAGAAAATAAGCTCGTTTCGGCGCATCGGGGTCTTCCTCGACCACCGCCGAGGGACCGATGAGCATGATGACGAACACGAACAGAACCACGACCGCGCCCGCGTAGACCAGCAGCTGAAGCGCAGCCAGGAGATGGGCGTGAAGGGTAAGAAAGATGCCCGCGAGCGCGATAATATGCGTCAGCAGCGCCATCGCCGCGCGAAGAGGGCTCTTGGAGGCGACAGTCCCCACCGCGCCTCCGATCGCAAAGATCGCCGCGATCACAAATAGAAGCGCACCCCCAGTGCTCATTCCGCCGCTCCTCGGTGTTCCGAGAGGAGAGGAATCACCGCCTGATCCAATCGGGTCTGGTTGAGTCCGTTCGCTGCCGCAGCCACGAACTCATCATGAAACTGGCGCACGAAGCCGAGCATCGGCATCGCGGTGCCTTCGGCGAACGCGCAGATCGTGTTGCCCATCATGTTGTTGGCGACATCCACGAGAAGGTCGACGTCTCCCGGCTTGCCTCGACGGGCCGCCAGAGTGTCGAGAATGTCGACCAGCCAGCCCGAGCCCTCCCGGCACGGGGTGCACTGACCGCAGGACTCGTGCGCATAGAACTTCATGAGATTGCGCGCAGCCTCGACCATGTTGACTGAGCTGTCCATCACGATGGCGCAACAGGTCCCGAGCATCGTTCCGAGGGCCCGATAGGTATCGACGCCCATCGGCACATCGATTTCGCTCTGTCCGTGCCACGCGTGCAGCGGATGGTCCTCTGCGGGCGCGTGCACCTTTCGGTCGGGGCGAAGGACTGGCGTCGACGACCCGCCGGGAATGACTCCTTTGAGCGGTCGCTCAGGGTGGAGCATGCCCCCTCCGAAGTCGTAGATCAGCTCGCGCATCGTGATGCCAACTGGGCCTTCGTAGATCCCCGGAGTCTTGACGTGACCGCTGATGCCGTAGAGCCGGGTACCTCCGTCGCGGGGCGCGAGACGGCTCATGTTGCACCACGCTTCGCCGCCGAACTCGATGATGTCTGGCACCTGGGCGATCGTCTCGACATTGTTGACGATCGTGGGCTGGTCGAAGGCGCCCTTGATGGCGGGAAATGGCGGCTTCAAGCGGGGTTCGCCGCGCCGCCCCTCGAGGGAGTTGAGGAGACCCGTCTCCTCTCCGCAGATGTACGCTCCGGCGCCGGAGTGAGTGTAGATGTCGATCGGGTGATTCTTTCCGAACGGGCGCGCACCGATGTAGCCCCGACGCCGTGCCTCAGCGATCGCTTCGTCCATGCGCTCGATGCACATCTGGAGCTCGCCGCGGATGTAGATCCACGCTTTGTGGGCCCCGATCGCATAACAGGTGATGATGATTCCCTCGAGAAAGCGATGGGGATCCCGGTTCATGATCGAGGTGTCTTTGAAGGTGCCGGGCTCGCTCTCGTCGCCGTTGATGACGAGATACACTTCCTCGCCCTCTTGAGGGTTGAGAAAGCCCCATTTGATCCCGGCGGGAAACCCCGCACCCCCGCGTCCGCGGATCGACGCTTTCTTCACCTCTTCGCGAATCGTCTCGGGGCTCATTTGGGCGAGCGCCTTTTTCGCGATGCTGTAGACGCCGTGTCGCTCGGCGATCGCGATCGTGTGGGAGTCCGCGATGCCGTAGCGTCGCGTCAGCACCGGGTCGATTCGCGCAGGAATCCCGGGAGCGTCGTTCTCAGTCTCCGAGGCAGGGGTCTCCGAATCCATGGCTCTAACTACTCCGCGGCAGGGGTTTCGGTACGGGAGCTGATCCCATCGATGATGCGATCGAGCTCCTCGACGGTGAGGTTCTCGAAGTACTCGTCGTTGATTTGCACCATCGGTGCCTGGCCGCACGCCGCGAGGCACTCGGCCTTGAGCAATGTGAACTTCCGGTCCTTGCTTTGATGGCCGGCGGTGCAACCGAAGCGACGCTCGAGATGCTCCTGAATGTGTTTGCCGCCGCGGAGATCGCAGGAAAGCGTGCGGCACACCCAGATAACGTTCGGCGCCACCGGCTCTTCGAAGAACATGGTGTAGAAGGTGACGACCCCTTTGACGACGGCGGTCGAGAGCTCGAGTCGCTCGGCCACGTACGCAATGACGTCGGGACTGCACCAACCGTGCTCTCGCTGACACATCCAAAGGAGTGGAAGGCACGCCGCCCGCTTGGTGGGGTAGTGGGTCAGGAGCTCGTCGACTTGTTTTTCGCGTTCCGGGCTTAGTGTGAAAGCCATGCCGTCCTCGACGGTTTTGCGTTCAATAACGGGCGAGAAGATTCAGATAGGGCGAGGTTGCCTGGCTGTCCGGGGGGACCAAAGCCGACGCTCGCGGGCGGACGCTAGGCGTGTCCCACGCGGGTGTCAAGCTCCCCAACAGGCTCGTTAGCTGCCTGAAAACGCACAGAGTTTTGCGCCACGACGACATCCATCGAAGGGTCACGAAGCATGACCCCATCAAGGGGCAAGTTGGTCCGCTAGGACACCGTTTCGACGGCGAAAATAGGCCGAAAAGCCTCAAGAAGAC
Organism: Myxococcota bacterium; assembly: GCA_039187775.1. GTDB lineage: Bacteria > Myxococcota_A > Polyangia > Polyangiales > JBCCZL01 > JBCCZL01. The sequence continues at coordinate 494 of JBCCZL010000838.1, read as the reverse complement.
CTTTCGTCGTAGGCGTGGGTTGTATAGGGTGCGGTCGGACGGGGCTCCAATCAGCCCTGAACTATCGACTAGTGTTCCCCAACACTGGGGGACGGAGGGACACGTGACCGTCTTCTGTCCGAACTGCGGTAAGCCCAACACCGACACCGCAACGCAGTGCGTTTCGTGTGGCCATGAACTCAAGCCTGCGGGTGGCTCCCGGGCGAAGTTCAAAGGCACCATGATGATGACCGCGGCCACCGCGCCGAAACCCGGGGAGGCGCCGGGTGGCGCGCCCCCCGCCGGCGCACCTCCGCAGGGACAGCCCCCGGGCGGCGCAGGACCGCAGCAGCCCGGTGCGGGTAAGAATCTCGCGTTCCAGGCGACCATGCTCGGCCCGATGACCCCCCCGCCTGCACCGCGATCCGGTTCTCGGCAAACTCGGAGACAAACCGCGCAAACGGCGTCTCGACGGGCGCGTCGGGCCGGGGGGCGGTGGCGTCGCTCATTGGCCC
>JBCCZL010000837.1:0-3518 GCA_039187775.1 Myxococcota bacterium | reverse complement strand
CTGCTGCGTAGGGGGCTGCTAATTGTTGCGATCGCTTTCCCCAAGTCGGCAAATCAGTATGACGCTGGTGTAAATTCACCAATGCCTTCGCCAATGCTTCTACGCGTACCAGACGGGAAATGCGGACCCGATCGGTGCGACAGTGCGGTCTTGCCGGGTGGTCTACGACCCGTGGGAGGAAGTCTATCGGGTGGATCTCGAGACCGAGACCAGCGACGGTACTCGGACTACCGGAACGCTCGAGGAAGTCGTGGAGCGTTGTTTGGTGGTTCGCCGAGCCCAGCTCACCGCCCGTTACCGGAGGGGCCGGGATGTCTATTTCGCCGCGCTGATCGAGTTCAACCCTTTGTCACCGGAGACGGTGCAGCGTATTCGCCGCTGGCTCGCGCGTCCGGGGGGCGGACGGTCGGGGGAGGACGCCTTCTTTGGCTCCTTCGTGAGCCTCTTCGTGAACCGCCGGATTGGTGCGGCGGAACGGACCCTTCGGTTTCGCTCCCAATCCGTCGAGGTGCCGTGATGCGATTCACGCGCTTCGAGCGAAAGATTCTGACGGCGATCGTTGCGGTAGCGTTCATGCCGCTGATCGCATCGCTTGTGCTCGGCCGAATCGCGCTGCAGAACACCTACGACGTCGGAGTCAACGCGGGCCTCTACGAGCAGCTCGAAGCGGGTCTCGAGATCTACCAGCGCCATTTTCGTTCGCTTCGACAGGATGCCGAACGGACCGCGGACGCGGTGGCCTACCGACAGTCGCTGGGAGCGGCGATCGCAAGTGGCGAGGCGAACCGGGTCGAAGCCGAAGTTCAGGCGATCCTCGAGCGCTACGACAATGTAGCGGCGGTCGAGGTCATGCTGGAGAACGGAGAGACCTGGCTTCGGATCGCTCGGGATGAGCCGATCGATGAAACCCGAGTCCGCACCCTCGAGCTCGAGCGGGGCCCCGACGGGGGGCGCCGGATCGCGGTCACGGTAACGACCGAGGCGAAGCCGTTCTCGGACTATCAGCGGGCCGGCGAGGTGGTGGAGGTCTACCGACGCCTTCAGGAGAGTGCGGACTATCTCTCGGGGACCTATCTCTTCGTCTACATCGGGTTTCTCTTGGCCGTGATCGTCGCCGCTCTCGGCGTCGGCATCGTGCTTTCACGAAGGGTCACCCGACGAGTCGTCGATCTCGCCCAAGCCACGGCGCGGGTCGGTGCCGGCGATCTCACCGTGCAGGTGCCCACGTCGGGGCGGGATGAAATTGAGGAGCTTACCGGAGCGTTCAACTCGATGGTCCAGGACCTTCGCGAATCGCGGGTGCGTATCGACTACCTTCAGCGGATCAGCGCGTGGCAGGACTTTGCCCGACGTCTTGCCCATGAAATTAAGAATCCGTTGACCCCCATCCAGCTGGCCGCCCAAGAGATGGAGCAAAGCTACAAGGGCGACGACCCGCGGCATCGAAGAGCGCTCGAGGATGCCCGTTCGATCATCGAGGAAGAGGTGGCCACGCTTCGACGGTTGGTGGGGGAGTTCAGCAGCTTTGCGAAACTCCCAGAGGCCGAGCTAGGCCCGGCGGACCTTCAGGACTTCATCGCCGATCTGGACCGTTCCGTCGCGGTGGTGGGTGAGGAGGGGGATCGGACGAGCGCGCCACCGGTGGAAGTGAAATTCGAGGTCGGGGAGTCCCTGCCCGTTCGAATCGACGCGATGATGCTCAAGCGCTGCGTCGACAATCTGGTGCGGAACGGTGTCCAGGCGATCCGTGGGGCGGGCCGGAGCGGCCGGGTTCGGGTGCTTGGCCTTCGGCAAGACGACGAGGCCTGGATCGAAGTGCATGACGATGGGCCCGGCATTCCGGCGGAAGATCGTGCACGAGTGTTCGATCCCTACTACACCACCAAAGTCGAAGGGACGGGCCTGGGCCTGGCTATCGTGAAGAAAGTCGTCCTCGAGCACTCGGGCGAGATCGAGTGCGATGCCTCTCCGGACGGCGGGGCGTGCTTCCGGGTACGACTCCCGGTGTATCAAAGCGAATGAGTTGGCTTCGGCAAAACTGGGCAGCGTTGATTATTCCGGCCGGTGTGTTGGTGATCGCGCTTGCCGGCTACTCGCTCTTTGCTCCGCCCAATGTGCAAGGTGGTCCCGCCACCACGTTTTCTCGTCCGGTGATGGCCGGTCCCGGGTCGGTCCAAGGCGATCGTATCAGCCTCGAATCCTACGCCGGCCAGGTGCTTATCCTGGATTTTTGGGCGAGCTGGTGTCCGCCATGCCGTGACTCGATTCCGATTCTGAATCGCATTGATACCCTCGAGGGGGTCAACGTCGTGGGGGTGAACACCGAGTCGCTAGGAGCGGAAGAGCTCCGCACCGCACACGCAGATTTTCGCGCCGCGTTTCCAACCATTCAGGACGCCTCCGGTGAGCTCTCCGATGCGTATCGGGTTACGCAGCTTCCCACGAGCGTGATCATCGCACCTTCCGGAGATGTCGCACGAATCGACATTGGAGTTCCTAACGAATCAGAATTGCAAGCTTTTGTGGAGGAGCTCGCCGCAGGTCATTGACCATACGGACCCTTCTTTGGTACGGTTCGCCCCCCTGGGAGGTCCCAGGCGCCTGAAGACATGGTTCAGACCCTGCGTGGCTCCAGCCTGGAGGAGCGAGTAACCAAGCTCACCGCTCTTCGCGCCAAGGCGCCGCTCGAGGCCATCAAAGAGTTTCAGGAAAAGCTCGACATGTCGTGGATCTATCACGACAGCGCGCTCGAGGGTCAGGTCTACAACTTCGAAGAGCTTCGGGCGGCGATCGACGACCAAGTGGTCAGCGATAACTCGCTGATCCCCGTCTACGACGAGATCCGTCAGCACAAAGCGGCGATCGACCTCGTGCGAGAGCTTGCCGAAAAGAAGCGCCTGAACCTGAGCCTGGATGTGATCAAGAAGATTTACACCACGCTGGTGCCCGAAGAGGCGGAGGGCAAAGGCGCGCCGAAGTACCGCAAGGACATGCCCCTGCACCGGCTTTACTTTCACGAGATCGCGCAGCCGGAGAAGATCGGCTATCAGATGCGGCAGCTCGTGCAGTGGGTGAACGCGCCGGAGACCAAGCGGTCCACGCACACCGTTCGGCTCGCGGCGAAGACGCACCACAAGATGCTGCACACGTACCCGTTTCCGAAGCACAGTGGCAAGGTTGCGCGGCTGATGATGAACCTCATCCTTCTTCATCACGAGTACCCGCCGGCGATCGTTCACGCGACCGAGCGCCAGCGCTACTACGATGCCCTCAAGACTTCGCCGGACGCCGCCGCCAAGCTGATCAACGAGGCGCTCGGGGCATCCGTCGAAAGCACCATTCGCTACTTCGAAGACCAGGTCGGCGTTCGCGCCTGACGCTAGTACCCCCGCCCCGAAGTTCGTTCCGGGTTCTGTCGAGGAATCGGGTTCGAGGTTGGTGGGCCTGGCGACGAAGGACGGCCCAAAGGCCATTCGAGGAGAGCATCGCGGTCCGGGCTGCCGAGATCGGACCCGAGG
>JBCCZL010000836.1:0-3521 GCA_039187775.1 Myxococcota bacterium | reverse complement strand
CGGGGGCGGAGGGGGCGGCGGCGGGGGGGGCTCGGGCTCAGGCTCCGCCTCCGGAAGATCCGCGAACTCCACGTCGACGTCTCGAGGGCCGGTATCGACGACCGCGCGGGCGGTGGCCATCGCGGTCGCAATGACTGCGCCGAGGACTCCGAAGATCACAAGCGACAGAGCGAGAGAGACACCGGTGCGGCCACGGGCTCCCTCTTCGCCGCCCTTGTTCTTGTCGAAGTCCTGAAACAAGCGGGTCCCTCTTTGCGCCCTATCGCGCGCCCCGACATCTGCCGGCGCTGCGTGACAGCCAGGTGGCAGCGAGAAGGCGGCTTCGTAACGCTTCCCCCTTCGTGTCTCCGCTTACGGACGCCTATTGCAGAAGCGCCGCGCGGCGGATTCACCCAAGAAACGTAAGGGCTTTCGCGACTTAGTCAGACTCGGGAACGACGGCGCGCGCTGGCCTTCGCGATGCCCGCGGCTTTGCGTTTTGCGCGATTCTCTTCCGCCGCTTTTGTCTTTTTTTGATCAGGCTTTCTTTTGGGCCGGTTCTTCTTGGCCTCGTCGGCGATACGTTTCTTGCTGGCGGCCCAACTGCAGATCGGACACTTGCTCAGATCGTGCCGGAGGGCCGGACAATGCTCCCGCCCGAAGTAGATGATCTGGAGGTGGAGCGCGTTCCACACCTCCTTGGGAAAGGTCCGCTTCAGGTCGCGTTCGGTTCGCTCGACGGACGTGCCGTTGGAGAGTCCCCACCGGGCGGCGAGGCGATGAATGTGGGTGTCGACTGGAAACGCGGGAATTCCAAACGCCTGCGCGACGACCACCTGAGCCGTCTTGTGGCCTACCCCGGGCAGCGCTTCGAGTTCTTCGAGCGTCGCCGGGACCTCACCACCGTGACGCTCGAGGAGAAGCTCGCTAGTTCGCCGAAGGTTCTTCGCCTTCGTCGGGGCGAGACCCACGGTGCGAATGTGGCCGAGGATATCTTCCACCTTGAGCTTCACCATCTGCTTTGCGGTGGGAGCCTCCTGAAACAGCGCCGGGGTGACGTCAGTGGCCGTGTTGTCGGTGGTCTGCGCACTGAGCATCACCGCCACCAGAAGCTGAAAGTGATTCTGGTGGTCGAGGGGAACCAGCGCGTTGGGGTAGAGCTGGTTGAGCACCTCCAAAATCTTCTCGGCCTTCTCGCTGCGCTTCATTTCTGCTCCGGGGCTGGGCATGCGCGACCGCGCTCGCCAAGCGGCTACCATGGCCAAAGTCGGCCCAAACGGAAAGGGGCCGAAGAACATCGAGATGAATGGCTCGACGGCTTCGGCCGGATCCTCTCTCGCACTATGCTGCGGCCGCGGTGAGCTCGGCCCGGAGCCGCTCCTTTCGCGCTTCCGCTCGCCAGTGGCCTCGGCCGAGTCTCCACCAGAGAATCCCCGCGCAGAGCACGATCTCCCCGGTGAGCCCGACCCATCCACCCGCCGCCCCCAGTCCAAGCTCATAGCCGAGCAACCAGGTGAGCGGCGGCGTCATCAACCAGGCGGTTCCGATTCCCACCACTGCGGGGTACCGCACGTCCCCGGTTCCGCGAAGGACGCAGCGCGCGACGGCGTTCGCCGCGTCGAACCACTGAAAGACTGCGGCAATGTAGAGGAGCATGGTGATTCGGTCCTTGAGGAGCCCTTCGGCCGCGAAGGCCCGCGCAATGTCGTCCGAGAACAGCACGAGCGCGACCGTGCATAGAAGCGCATAGACGCTCGTCACCAGGAGCGCTCGCGCCGACACTTTCCCCACCAGCTCGTCCCGACGGGCGCCCACCGCCTCGCCCGCCATCACCGCCGCGGCCTCGGCCACCGCGAGGATCGGAAGGAAGGTAAAGTGGATGATCTGGATCGCGACCTGGTGGGCCGCCATCTCGGTCTCGCTGAGGGCGGAAAGGAGCGCACCGAGGGCGGCAAAGGACCCCATCTCCAAGAGGAACTGGATGCCGGTGGGAAGACCCACGCGCAGCACCGCGCGAAGATGGACCAAACGCATCCCCCGGATCCGCCAACCGTCTTGGTGCTGCACCGGAATGAGCACCAGAAGGCTCAGAAGGGTCGCGAGCACCGACGCCCACGCGGCTCCGGCCACGCCGAAGCCAAGGCCGTAGATGAAGAGCGCGTCAAAGCCGACATTCGCGAGATTGCCGGCGAGGCTCGCCCACATCGGACCGCGCGAGTCGCCAAGGCCGTAGCGGTACTCCCGGAGCGCGACGATGACCATCACGATGGGAAAGTCGAGGCCGCGGATCGACAGGTAGGTCCGCGCGTCCGCTCCCGCAGCCGCCGACTCGCTGATCGCGGGAAGCAGCTGGGCGACAAGGAAGCCGACCCCCAAGATCAGCGTGCCGAAGACCACCCCGATCGCGAGACCTGCGCCAAGGTACGCGCCGAGGACCCCGCGCTCGCCCGCGCCGCGTGCCTGAGAGACCAGCACCTTCACCCCCCGCAGCGAGCCGAAGCCGAAGCAGAGAAGGGTGAATGCCGCCATCCCGCCGAGGCCCACCCCCGCCAGCGCCGACTTCCCAAGTCCGGCCACGAAGACCGTGTCGACCAGGGTCTTGAGGCTGTACGAGATCATCGAGATCGCCACCGGCCACGCGAGCCGGAGAAGCTCACGAGATGGTGAAGCCAACCACTCCAAATTTCGTTGTTCGTTCTCTGACTCACGACCACTCATGGTTCGTCTCCATCAAGCGAGCGCGCGGTCAGGGGCCAAAAACAAAAAAGCCGCGGCTCGAATCCAAGCTCGCGGCGGGGGCCCTGGGAGTATGGGGAGTTATTTCATCCGCAGTGCCATTCCGCCGCCAAAGCGTGTGCCTGGTCCTTTCCGGTGCGTACCGGGTCGGAAACCAGCGATACCCAACCGTCCATGGCATAGCCGTCCATGGGAGAGCCATCGCGGGTCGCCTGAACGGAGGCAGGAAGGTATCGCAGCGCGGAATTCATCGACTTCTCCTGGGTTGTGGTCTAGGCCGCAGTTGAGATCGGTCAAGTCAAAAAGTCGGAAAAGAAGATACCCTGTGTCGATGGTCACAATCGCCTTGGACGCCATGGGTTCGGACCACGGGGTCGACGCGACAGTCGGCGGCGCCGCCGAGCTGTCCTTCGATAAGCACTGCCCGCAGCTCATCCTTGTGGGCAACGAGTCGGAGATCCGCCGCGCCCTTGGCGAGACGCGCCACGACCCGGCCCGCATCGATGTGGTGCACGCAGCGGAGGTCGTAGGAATGGACGACAGTCCGAAGCGCGCGCTCCAAGAGAAAAAGGACGCATCGATCGTAGTCGCGACCCAGCTCGTGAAGGACCGCGGCGCGGACGCTCTCGTGAGCGCAGGCAACACGGGGGCCGTGACCCTCGCGTGCAGCCGGAGTTTCCGCCGCCTCGATGGCGTCGCTCGCTGCGCCCTCGGCGCGGTGTATCCGACCGAGCGTCGCCGCGGAGAAAAGGACGATCCTTTCTCGCTCATCCTCGACGCGGGCCTCACCCTCGACGTGAGCGGCG
>JBCCZL010000835.1:0-3525 GCA_039187775.1 Myxococcota bacterium | reverse complement strand
GGCGATGTCCTTCAGCATCTCCTTGCGGCGGTCGCCAAAGCCGGGGGCCTTGACGGCGGCGCAGGACAGGGTGCCGCGAAGCTTGTTGACCACGAGGGTCGCAAGGGCTTCGCCCTCCACGTCCTCGGCAATGATCATCAGCGGCTTCTGCTGCCGGGCGATCGCCTCGAGCACAGGAAGGAGGTCCTTCATGTTCGAGACCTTCTTTTCGACGATAAGAAGGTAGGGGTCGTCAAGGGCGACTTCCATCCGCTCCGGGTCGGTCACGAAGTAGGGCGAAAGGTAGCCGCGGTCGAACTGCATGCCTTCCACGACCTCGAGCTCGGTCGCGAGGCCCTTGGCTTCCTCGACCGTGATCACGCCTTCCTTGCCGACCTTCTCCATCGCTTCGGCGATGATCTCACCGATCGTCGCGTCACCGTTGGCGCTGATCGTACCGACCTGCGCGATCTCCTTCGGGTCCTTGGTGGCCTTCGAGAGCTTCTCAAGCTTCTCGACGACATGCTGGACCGCCTGGTCGATGCCTCGCTTGATCTCCATCGGGTTGTGACCCGCGGCGACCATCTTGGAGCCTTCGCGGAAGATGGCCTGGGCAAGCACGGTGGCGGTGGTGGTGCCGTCGCCGGCGACGTCGGAGGTCTTCGACGCGACCTCGCGCACCATCTGCGCACCCATGTTCTCGAACTTGTTATCGAGCTCGATTTCCTTGGCGACGGTCACGCCGTCCTTGGTCACGGTGGGAGCACCGAAGCTCTTCTCGATGACCACGTTCCGGCCCTTCGGGCCGAGGGTCACCTTGACCGCGTTGGCGAGCTGATTAACGCCGGAGAGAATCCGGTCGCGCGCCCCAGTGTCGTAGACAATTTCTTTGGCTGCCATGATCTAATCCTTCGTTGTCGAGGCTACTTATCTACGATGCTACTTCTCGACGATCCCAAGGATGTCGTCTTCGCGAAGAATGAGGCACTCCTCGCCGTCGATCTTCACCTCGGTGCCGCTGTACTTCCCAAAGAGGACGCGGTCGCCCTTCTTGACCTCGAGCTTGCGGACCTCGCCGCTCTCGAGGATCTTGCCGTTGCCGGCGGCGATCACCTTGCCCTCGCTCGGCTACTCCTTGGCCGAGTCGGGGATGATGATTCCACCCTTGGTTTTTTCGTCTTCCTTCACCCGCTTGACGAGAACGCGGTCGTGTAGTGGTCGAATGGCCATGTCTTAGGTCTCCCGTAGGCTCGTGCGGCCCTCGCGTCGGTCGGCAGGCTGCCGGATCGAAACGAACGCCGGATAGAAACTCAGCAAATTCGCTTTGTTAGCACTCGCACTGAGCGAGTGCTAACAGTGTGGGCGGTAACGTAATGCCACCGGCAGGGAGGTCAACCGCTGCCCTCGCGCGCCGTGAGAGCCCTCACGACTGACGTAATTTCAGTCACTTAGATGACACGTTCGGTCCGCTTCCGGTCCTCGTTGGCACTCGGGTCACGAGGCTGCCAGCCCCCGCCGCTGTCTCCGAATGCGGAGTGTCGGGTTGTTTCCCGACCTTTGGAAGCACCTTAGATTCAAAAGGAAACGTCCGATGGACGGAAAGTAAGGAGCCAGCGTGATCGAGCTGAATGTGGAACTGAAGAGCTTTTTTCGAGAGCGTCTCGACGGAGCGCTCCAGCGGCACCGGCTGAATGTCGACGTTCTGACCGAGGCCTACCTCGTCGACCTCATGGCCCGCTACGCCCACGCGCCGATCAGTTCCACGCTGGCTCGGCCCCTAGTGGAGCGGATGGCCGAAGCGCTGGAAGCCCAGGGCCGAGAGCGACTCGTCCGATTTCGAGAGCTCGGCGACTGTGCCCTCGTCGCGTGCGGGTTCTTCTCGGACCACTTGGTACGTCGGGGTGTGAGTCGGGACTACATCGTGGCGATGGGTGGACGGGCCTATGGGAGCGCCGGCGATTTGGCACCCCACGGGGAGGCGCGGGTGTACCCCGAACTCGCAGAGCGGTTCGATCCGATCGCCCGCGTGCTCGACGATGTTCGGGAATCGACGTCGCTTCGAACCCCCCAGGACATCGTCCGACTCTACGAGCGCTGGCGGCGCACCGGCTCGCCGCTCCTTGCGGAACGGCTGCGCGAAGGCGGAGTGTTTCCAGTCCGTCCGCCCAACACCACGCTGCACTAGGGCTGACCGTGACCCCTTCCGACATTCAGCGAGCGCTCACCGACTTCTATCGGATCGAGATTCCGCACGACGTCGAGGATTTCCTTTGCGACCGGGCGCTCGCGGAAAGGACCACAGGGCAAGACCCGGGGCCGCGCGGTGAAGTGTTTCTCCTCGCCGAGGGCGGAAACCACGAAGACACCCACATCGGGCTCTACCTCGCGCCCGAGGCGCTGGAGCAGCTCGCGGCGGGCGGGGACGCGTGGGGCGACGGTCGAGCCCACTACGCGTCGCTCGCGACCGAGGGAGTCAGCCACTTCCTCTATGTCCTCTTTCGCGCGGAGCGAGAGGAGACGTTGTCCCAGCTGGAGCTCGAACTTCAGGCCGAGGTCGATAAGTACGCGGCGGCAACCCTGCTGTTTTCCCCAGAGCAGATGATGCGGGGCTTCGGCGTAGGGCTCATTCGGAGCCGCGAAATGCGGCGCAGAATCTTCATCGAGGCGAAGTTTCTCGACGCGCCCGAGAGCGAAGCGGGGGTCCGCTATCGGACCGCGACACGGCTTGCGGCGAGGTACACCCGAGCGCTCGAAGAGCGGTTTCTCCGCCACGGAAATCTCGAAGGATGGCGCGCGGACCTCGCCGCGTTCTATCGGATGCCGTTTCGGCGCAAGCTCGAAGCGGCGACCTCTCGCTAGCGGTCAGCCGCTGAGTTGCTGCTCGAGGGCCTTTTCCTCGGCGATGAACTCTTGCACCGCGCCCTTGACGTCGCGGTTGTAGTAGATCTTTTGGCCGGCGATTTCACGAAGTGCGGTCACGGCCTGGCGATTCTTGCTTGGCACGAGCGCCGGCACCCCTTTCATGAGCTGTCGGGTGCGTCGCGCCGCGAGCACCACAAGCGCAAAGCGGTTTTCCTCGTGTTCCAGGCAATCTTCGACGGTTACGCGGGCCATGGCTCTCCTACGGGGACCAACTCAGAGACAAGCCGGTCAAGGGGAGCGGACGCTAGCAAGCACCGGGCCTTGGGGCAAGTCTTCGAGGGTCCGGAGGAGGCGCATCCACCAACTCTCTCTGGCGATTTCTGCCGGATAGCCGTAGCATCGGCAGCCTGGCGGCGAAGAACCGATGGCGCGGCTGACCATCTTTGGCCCTGAGGGCCAGCACAAGAAGGAGCTCCGCTCCCACAACACCCTCGGCCGGCATCCCGAGAACACCATCCAATTGCTGGACCGGATCGTCTCGAAGGAGCACTGCCATGTCGACCTGGTCGATGGCCGATGGGTCCTCAAGGACCTGGGTTCCCTCAACGGTACCTTTGTGAACGGTGAGCGGGTCAGCGAGCGGGTGCTGTCCCATGGGGACGAAATCTCGCTCGGCTCGACCCG
>JBCCZL010000834.1:0-3544 GCA_039187775.1 Myxococcota bacterium | reverse complement strand
GCGGTCGGGATCCTCGCCGACCTCGGGACACTCGTCGTCTTCGTCGGAGATGCCATCCTCGTCCGCATCGTCCTCGGGGCACCCGTCCGTGTCGGCAAGTCCGTCAGTGTCCTCAGGCTCATCGGGGCATCGGTCTTCGCTGTCCTGCACGCCGTCGCGGTCCCGATCCTGGTCGGGACAGCCATCGTCGTCGCGATCTCCGTCCATGTCCTCGGGTGTATCTGGGCACGAGTCGTAACCATCCCGCACGCCGTCGTTGTCGTTGTCCTCGTCGGGGCAGCCGTCTTCGTCCTCGTAGCCATCTTGGTCCTCGGCGCGATCGGGACACTGGTCTTCGCTATCGAGGAGCTCGTCGAGGTCGTTGTCAACGTCGGGACAGCCGTCCTGATCTTCATAGCCATCCTGGTCCTCGGGCTCGTCGGGACATTCGTCCTCGCTATCGACGATCCCATCGCCGTCGGACTCGGGCTCGGCCTGCGGCGCGTAACCAAACGTCGCGAGAATGCGCCCGTCCGGAATGCCAGGCCCCAGAATCAGACCGACGCCGCCACCAAGGAGTGCGGTGAGGCCGAGAAAGTGGAGCCGCAGGCCGAATCGGGTCTCCAGCTGATCGATTCGCTGGGCATCGTTAAACGCCGTCGATCCATCGAGTTCGGCGATGAGCGAAAGCTCGCGGAGGAACCGATACTCGAGCGCGGCGCCGTAGCTCAGCATCGGCCCCACCTCGGTGGTGATCACCGTCCGAGCGTTGCGAAAGTAGCCGCCGAGGAACACCGCGCCGCGTATCTGGTCGGCAAAGATCTCCGCAATGACGCGGCCGCCAAACGCCGGGAGCTCGTCGCCAATAAACCGATCTTCCGCGGTGAGCTGCCCAAGCGGAGCGGTCACCCACGCCATGGTCGCCAGCGCGAACCCTTCAGGCTGCGACCCGAAGATCCGAAACTTGGCCGCAAGGCGGGGGTCGCCAATCCCAAATCCGTCACCCCCTTGAATCGGGGTCGACTGCTCACCGCTCACCACGAAACTCAGCTGGTCACCCGTGGAGAACACGAACGGGATATTCAGGCTCAGCTGGAGGCGGTCCCCGATCGCGTACGCACCGAAGAGTTGGACGGCAAACATGCCGGAGGAAACGGCGAGTTTTTCGCCAACGACGGTCCCACAGTCGTAGGGCGTCCCCGCCTCTTCGCACTGAGAGAACACTTCGATCGGCTCGAACGCGTAGTCGAAGCTCAGACCGAACGGGGGAATCGTCGAGGAACCGATGGTCGCACCATCGACCCCGATGTAGTTGTTCTCGCCCGCCGCAGGGTAAAAGCGCACCCCGGAAAACTCTTCTCCCGGTATGGGAGCAAACTGCGCAGAGACCGGGAGCGCACTCAAAAAGACCAGCGAAATCGCTAAGCAAAGGCTGCGCATCGCTGCGATTCTACTGGAGTTTTGAACGCCCCGTCTACGAACAATTCCGGGACGCGCGGGCTCGAAGCGGCGCCTGCCGGGCTTCGATCGCCTCATCCGAAAGCCGAAGCTCGGGCGCGTATTCGCTCGGGTTCGCCTCACCGCGCGGCACAAAGAATAGCCGTGGATCGTTGACAATGTCCCAGAGCTCTTCCCCTTCGGCGTAGAGCTCGCAGTTGCGCCGATCGATCTCCGCGATCATGTCGGGGAACGCATCGGCAACCCACCGGTGCCGGTCGTGAAGGATCACGAGTCCGCCATGAAACCGAGAGCGCTCGCGGCGATCGAGAGAATCGGCGAAGGCTTCGACGACCGCTTCGGCCGTGCGGGTGCGGCGTCGCTCGGCGGTGATCGTCCACATCATCTGCGTGTAGCGCTCGCTCGACACGATCTCGTCGGATTTTTCATCGTGATGCCCGTAGGGAGGGCGAAACAGCCACGGCCGACCCCCGAGCTCGCGCTCGAAGACGACTTCGCTCTCCGAAAGCTGAGCGCGGATCTCCACGTCGCTGAGCTCGGTGAGGCGCGAGTGATCGAACCCGTGAAGCCCGATCGTGTGTCCGGCGAGCATCATCTGCCGCGCGAGCTCCGACTGCTTGGCACGGCGGCCGCGGTCGCTGTCCATCTGGCGGGCTACGAGAAAGAACGTGGCTCGAACTCCGGCGTTGTCGAGATGCGCGAGCAAGTAAGGCGTCGTATCCACCCGCGGGCCATCGTCGAACGTGAAGTGAAGCAATCGATGGCGCGTACGGCCCCGCAGAATCATTCCGTTCCGCATATCGCGGGCGAGCGCCCGGCGAACCACCGCGCGCGGCACCGTGCTCCGAGGAGGAGGCTCGGTCTGCGCGCGAAGGCGTTCCCGAAGAGCCCGTCGCGCTGCGCGGCGAGCCGCTGGGCCCTGACGAAGCACGTCCTCGGGACGGAGCTCCGGTTTGGGAGGCGGGCTCGGCGCCACGGTCTCGTCCACTGACGCCTCCGCCGTGTCGTGGTCGAGGGGCACCTCCGGGGCCGCTTCGACGGGAACGGGTGCCTCCACCCGCACCTTCGCAAGCGGCGCCGGCCGAACGTCTCGGCTCGCGAACAACGCCGCACTGCTCGAACCGATGAACGCCAAAAAGGCCAACGTCCAAAGCGCCACCACCGTCCAGCGAAGCATGCCCCAAGCACCGCAGCCTCCGTGCCAGCCGCCACCGACCGCGATCCACCGGAATTCAACCCACCCCGCCGTGTCCCTTTTTCCACATCAGCGTTCCGCGGGGGACGAGGTCAATTGTTGCCCCACCACGATCGCCAACCCCACGAGATCATTGACCCGTGATCAAACCCACCCGAACCGCGCACCTCGCAATAGATACCGCTCAGCCGCCGAGGAGCTCCAGCACGGCGTCGTGCACGTAGCCGTTGCTTGCGACGAGCTGCCCCTTGCGCGGGTCCGCGGCACGACCCCGATAGTCGCTCAGCCGCCCCCCCGCCTCTTCGACGAGGAGCGCGCCGCCACACATGTCCCAGGCGTTGAGGTCCTTCTCCCAGTAAAAGTCGTAGGTACCGTCGGCAACAAGCGCAAGATCGAGGGCCGCCGACCCGCAACGCCGAATCCCCCGACAGCGGGTCACAAAGCGCCCAAACTCACGAAGGTTGTTGTCGGCCTTGCTCGCGCGGTCGTAAGGAAACCCCGTCGCCCCGAGGGCCTTGCCGAGCCCCTCCGTCGAGGACACCCGGCAGAGCTCACCGTTCCGCTCGGCGCCGGAACCGCGGATCGCCGTCCAGCGCACATCCAGCGCGGGCGCGAAGATCACCGCCACCAGTCCGTGGTCCTGCCGATAGAGCCCCATGGAAACGCAGAAGAACGGATGGCCGTGCGCGTAGTTCGTGGTCCCGTCGATCGGATCGATATACCAGGTGAGCTCGCGGACCACTTTGTCCCCCTCTTCCCCAACGATGCCATGCTCGGGAAACGCATCGACGAGGCGCGCACGAAGGATCTCCTCCGCCGCGAGGTCATACTTCGTGAGAAGATCGATCGAAGAGCCCTTCGTGGACACCTCGGGCTCGGTTCGAAACCCCTCGAGAATCCGCTCCCCCGCCT
>JBCCZL010000833.1:0-3553 GCA_039187775.1 Myxococcota bacterium | reverse complement strand
CCGAGGTCCCCACTTTCACTGCGCCTTTTCGGTTGGAGCAGTAAATGTGGAGAAGCTCTGTCGACCCGATTCCGTCGAGGATTTCGACTCCCGTGCGCTCATGGAACTGGCGCCACACTTCGGGCGGGAGCGCCTCCGCCGCCGAGACCCCGAGCCGCACCGAGGAGAAATCAACCTCGGCAAACGCCGGCTCCTGCAGCATCAGGTTGTAGAGAGTGGGAACGGAAAAGACGAGCGAAGGCCGTTGGGCACGAATCTTCTCGAGGGCCTTCGGGGCGGTAGGTTTTCCGGTGAGGTACACGGCGCTTGCCCCCGACCAGAGCGGAAAGGTCAGTCCGTTGCCAAGGCCGTAGGCATGAAAGAGCTTGGTGGTCGATAAGTGAACGTCCTGGGGAGTCGTCTCAAGGACTTCTTTCGCATAGTGCTCACAGCTAAACCGAACGTCTCCGTGGGCGTGCACCACGCCCTTGGGGCGACCGGTCGAACCCGAGCTGTAAAGCCAGAACGCCATGTCCTCCGCATGCGTGTCGACGGGAGAGAGCTCTTCGGCTGGATCTTCGAGCCACGCATCGAAGGAAAGATCGCTCGGTCGCGCTTTGCCGTTGGCGATGGCCACGCGAAGGGCTGGCCGCTCTCCGAGGACGGGCTCGAGTTTGGGAAGAAACCCTGCGTCGATCACGGCGAGCGTCGCGTACGAATCGTCGATGAAATAGCCGAGGTCTTCGGCGCGGGCGAGAAAGTTTGCGGGAATCGGAACCACGCCGATTCGAAGCGCGCCGAGAAACGCGGCGGGAAACGCGAGCGTATCGTCCAGCACGAGGAGGACGCGCTCTTCTCGCCGGAGGCCGAGCGTCCGGAGCCGGTGCGCCACCCGGCACACTGCGTCAAAGAGCTCGCGATGAGATACGGTTTGCCCGTTGTCACAGATCAGCGCGGTGCTCGTGCCGCGCCCCGCATCGAGCGTGCGATCGAGGAGGGTCGCGACATTAAATCGATCCGACATCGCCCCAGTGTAGAGCGTCGCCGGCCGGCGGCGAGCGCAGATACTCTTTACACGCTACGGCCCGAGTGGGAGCCTGGGGAGTGCGCCTTGTGCTTATCGCGATCGTTGGTCTTGGGGGATGCGCCGGTCCGGCGGAACGCCCCGAAGCGATACCGAGCGACCCAGGGCCGAATCGATGGGCCGGAATGGACTACCTCGCGCGGCACTCCCGGATGACATTCACCGTGTTGCCGAGCATGGCGCGTCAGTTTCAGGAGCACTACGAGAGCAACGTGCCCGAGCTTAGCTGCGTGAGCTGTCACGGCGAAGACGGGGAAGCGGTGAACTATCGCATGCCGAATGGTCTCTACCCGCTCGACCCGGACCGCCTCCCCACCGAAGGGCGCACCGTTGCGTTCATGCGCGACGTGGTGACGCCATCCGCTGACCGCCTGATGACCGCCGGGGGGACGACCACGTGTTTCTCCTGCCACGAGCGTCAAGGAGCTTCCCCATGAGCACCCTTCGTCGACCGTTTCTCCTGGGTGCGGCCGCCGCGATGGTCGGCGGCCCTCGTCTCGTCCAGGCCGATGAGCCCACCGACGCTTCGGCGCTCCCCCCGGTGGTGTATGTCGGGCATGGCGGGCCAAACCTTGCCATCTCCCGGGTGCGTGGGGAGGAGCTCGGGGCGTGGGGGCAGAGGTTCCCGCCCGTTCGCGGCGTCGTGGCGGTGACGCCACACTATCGCGCTCGAGGGATCGAGCTCGGGGCGGTCGCCGAAGCACCGGAGTCGCTCTACAGCTTTCCCACGCAGTTTCGGCGCCAGCTCCAGGGAATGCGCTATCCCCTCGGGGACAACCGGACATTGGCGGAACGGGTTCGCGAAGTTCTCGAGGCGCAGTTTTCGGTGGCGGCAAGCGCGCGCACCGGCGTCGACCACACCACCTGGATGTCGCTCGTTCATCTGTTCCCCGAGGGCATTCCCGTCGTCGAGGTCGCGCTCCCCGTGACCCATCACGACCGAGACCTCTTCGCGCTCGGTCAGGCGCTACGGCCGCTCCGCTCCGAAGGACTCCTTATCCACTGCAGCGGAAACGCCACCCACAATCTCGCCGCCATGCGCGCCCGCAACACCCCGGCGGAGTTCGCCCGAACCTTCGATGCGTGGGTGCGGGACACCCTGCAAGCCGGCGACGTCGACGCCCTCATCAACTGGCGTCGCGCCGCGCCGAACCCCTACGTCGCCCACCCCGATGATGGCGGTCACTTCGACGTGCTGCTCGTGGGTCTCGGCGCCGCCGGATCCGCCGACGGGGTGGCGTTCCCCGTCGAAGGCTTCGAAATGGCCACCCTCTCCAAACGCTGCATCGAGCTCCCCGGATAAGCGCTAGCCTACGTGCCGTCTCCGAACGGCGGGCAGCGACCCCCAGTCGTCGACAAGTCGATGCAGTCGATTCGATTCACGGGAAAGTCTGGAACTTCGCAGCACGCCTCCTGTGCGTCGCAGCAGATACGACCACAGCAACTGGAATCCCCAGGGCAGGGGTCTTCACGGCTACACAGAAATAGCCTGCACTCTCCAGCTCCGCAGGAGGGGGTGTCCCCACCACAGCTGTTTCCGCAACCACCACAATGCCTCTGGTCGTTGTCTGTGTTGACGCACTCGCCGTCGCAAATCGTTCCGCCGAGACTTTCGCATGACGCATCACCGGCTACGTCTACGGTGGCATCTCGCGAATCAGCATCACCGTCCGCCACAGCGTCAACCGACGCATCAAGGCTCGACCCGTCATCGTCTCCACACCCGAGAGCGAAGAAGAAGAGCACCACCATCGCGGCAGCTTTATAGGTCAACAAACTCCTCCTCGCTACGAGTCACACTCAACCTCTAGTGTGAGCTCAGCCGTGACGACTCGACCATCAATCGTCAATTCGACCTCGACGTCGACAGTTGCACTCGACACGCACCTGCGGCAAATCCCGAATTCAGACTCGGTAGTCATTGGAATGTTCCTATACTCCAACATACTGCTTTCGTATGGGTCGATGCGCCGAAACCCAATCGGCTCGAGCTGGGACGTCCAGGCGACATTGCCTTCCCAGATGAATGTGGCCGCTGCCAGTCCCACCTCTTCCACTGGTTCTGCTCCTGTGGTGAACGTAGCGAGAAGTGCGAAGCGTAGAGGATCGAAAGAACCCGCCGGCATGCAGGCCCGCCGAGCTTCCAACGGACTGAGCTCGATCGCGATGCCGTCGATGGGCAAGTCGGTGCGCGCACCACAGCCAGCGATCATTAGAACAGCCACCGTGATGCTGACACGCCCCGCCATGGACTAACCCTAGTCGCTACGGAGGGAACGGCAATTCACCAGATGGGTATCTCCGGTGTTTTTCGCTGCTCTCGCTCGCGTCACGCTCTGAGTTCTATTGCGGCGAACGGGCGCAGAAGTGTCGGGGTAGACGACTCGTCCGAGAGATGGGTCGTTCGAGGGAGGAGGGCTGTTCCGAGGGATACATGTCTTTCCAAGGTTACGTCGCGGTCACGATCGAACGTGCCGATATTGGGCACGT
>JBCCZL010000832.1:0-3556 GCA_039187775.1 Myxococcota bacterium | reverse complement strand
GGTCACGACCACCCCGGTGACCGCCATCTCCATCGCAGAAATGGTGTTGTTGACGAGATAGCGCGGCTCGAGCCTCACGTCGTGAACCTCGCTTCCTTTGGCGAGCTTCCAACCGGGCCGTCCCCTCGGAGCGAACATCACGAGGTCATGCTGCGCAAGGTCCGCAGGAGTCCGGGGTGTCTTTCGTCGCTTCAGGTAACGCGGGCTTGCGAAGAGCCCGTACTCGATCTCGCCAAGCTTGCGCGCCGACAGCTCGGAGTCGGGTAGCCGCCCCAGTCGGATCGCGACGTCAAATCCTTCATGGATGATGTCCACCAACCGATTGGTGAACTCGGCCTCGACCCGGACATCGGGAAACTCGCGAAGGTACCCCGCGATCCAACGGTTGACGACAAGGACCCCGTACTCCGGACCGGCGGTGAGCTTCATTGTTCCTTTCGGCTCACTCATCGCGCGAGCTACCGACGCTTCCGCCTCTTCAAGGGCCCGGAGAATTCCGGACGCTCGTTCGTAGAACTCCCGGCCCACCTCGGTGACCCGAAGCCGCCGCGTCGAACGCTGGAGAAGTTGAGAACCAAGCTTGTGTTCGAGCCGGGACACGATGCGACTCACGTGGGCCTTGTCGGTGTGGAGCGTCTCCGCCGCTGCGGTAAAGGTCCCGCGCTCCACCACCGCAGTGATCGCCCGAAGCTCGAGCACTTCGATTGTTGTATTCATCTACAACAATATGTCGCTGTATGAGCTATTTCTCAAGCCGCCTCGAAAGGCCATGTTCAACCCGTCACGAGAAGGAGAGAACAATGACCGACACCCCCAACATCGCCGCCGTCAAAGGGTTCCTCGAAGCGCAATACTCCGGGGACTTCGACACCGCGTTCGCCGACCACACACAACCCAGCTTTCGATGGATCGTCAGCACCGCCGCCAACGACGAGCTTCGGGCCGAGATTCCCTGGGCCGGCTACGAGCACATTGGCAAGGAGGGGTACATCCGGCTCACCGGGCTCTTGTTCTCCGAGTTCGAGGCTCTCGAGTTCGCGCCATCCAAGTTCACTGACACCGGCGACCAGGTCTTTGTGGAAGGCCGCTTCGTCTTTCGTCATCGGGAGACCGCGAAGGTCGCCGTGAGCGACTTCATTTCCCGATTCGACATGCGCGACGGCCGCATCTCCGGCGGTCAGTTCTACGAGAACACCGCCGCGATCGCCGCCGCACGACGAGAGAACTAACGGACTCGCCGAACCACTACGACCCACGAGACAGAGGCAGAGGAGAAACCATGATTCCGCAAGACACCACCCGACTCGACGCTCGGTTCTTCAAGACCCTCGAAGTCGATGGCCATCGCCTGCGCGTCTATGACGAGGGAGACGCAGACCAACCCGCCATTCTCATGCTGCATGGCGCACCCCACTCCTCCGAAGAGTTTCGCTACAACGTGCCAGCCCTTCGGAAGGCTGGTTATCGCGTGGTGGTTCCCGACCACCTTGGTGCGGGCGAGTCCGATCGCCCGGAAGACCTCACGCTCTACACCGGCTACGCCGACTACCAGCGTTCGCTCGCCGTCATGGACGCACTGGGAATCGACACGTTCTACGCCGAAGGCGGCGACCGAGGGTCGCTTCCCCTTTGGATGCTCGCGGCGTTTCACCCGGACCGGGTCCTTGCGGTGATCAGCGAAAACGTCAGCCACTTGAACGGGTTCTTCTCGTCGGGCCTCGATCAGAAACGACGCTCTTGGTACATGTATTTCTTGCAGTTCGACGCCGCGAAGGAAGCGCTCCGGGCAAACGAGTGGGAGCTCCTGAAGGCATTTTTCGACTATCACCCGGATGTCAACGACATGATCCGGGACTTCGAACGGCCCAATGGCCTCGAAGGTGCTTTCCTCAACTGGTACCGGGCCAACATCCACCCCGATAGAGCACCGAAGCTCGAGCCGCTCCCGAACACGAGCCAGCCGGTCCTCCAGCTCTACTCCAACAACGACCCTTACATCGGCCCCGAACAGCTCGCGACCGGCCCTCAGTACATCGACGGTCCGATCACGATGAAGCGGATCGACGGCGCCGGGCACTTCATTGCCCGCAATGCGCCGGACGAGTTCAACGCCGCGGTCATCGACTTCCTCGCCGCACAGGAAGCACGGCGAAACGCATCCTGACCCGCCGAGCAAAGTGCGCTCGAGATCGACGAGCCCGCGCCCGTCGTATCCGTACGAGAGATCCAACGAACACACACGTCATTCCACCAACCAAGGAGCCACAAGATGTCGAACAGCAAGCCAAGCAAGAAACGCGTCCTAATCGTTGCCGCCAGTCCCGTCGAGCACCCCCGCCTCGGATTTTCCATGGGCTTTTGGGCGGCGGAGCTCACCCACCCCTACGCCGAGTTGGCGGCGCACGGCCATGAAGTGACGATCGCAAGCCCCAACGGCGGCGCGATCAAGCCCGATGACTTTTCCGATCCACGGCACGAGAGCGGATATTCTGCGCACGACTTCGTGAGCCTTGGATTTCTCGAGTCAGCGCGCCACGCTCCTCTTCTCGACAGCACCCAACCGCTCGACGCTGTCGAGAGCACAGAGTTTGACGCGATCTTAGTCGCTGGGGGCATGGGCCCGATGTTCTCGTTCCGCGAGCATCCAAAACTCCAGTCGCTCCTCCGAGAGTTCTACGAAGCGGGCAAGCCCACGGCCGCGCTCTGCCACGGAGTCGCTTCGCTCATCGACGTGACGACATCCGATGGCGCTCGTCTGATCGCGGGCAAGACGATCACCGGGTTCAGTCTTGCGGAGGACAAGTCGAGCGAAGAGGCGATCGGGGCTCCGATCTTCGACTGGTACATCGAAGAAGCCGCAAAGGAAGCCGGCGCCCACTACGTAGAAAACGGAATGTGGGCGAACTATGCCGTTGAAGATGGCCATCTGATCACTGGTCAACAGCAGAACTCTGGAGGATCGGTCGCTCAGCTCCTCGTCAAACAGCTGAGCGCGCGCTGAGTGGTCCAAAGCAGCGACAACACCCGCGTGTGCTTTCCCATCGAGTGTTCCCACTATCCCTGGTTCATCCGATAGAGCGCCCCACTGATGTAGTCGAGCTTTGACAGCGCCGACCTCGAGCGCCCCGGACTGAGGTAGCCCGCCGCCTCCGCCACCTCGAGCGTGGCGTACGCCTCCAATGCCGACCCCCGAGCATCATCCCGACGCGCATTCACATTCTTGCCTCGCGAGCCGAGGCTCTCCGCGATGTTCAACGGCACCGACGTCGAAGAACGCCGAAGCTGGCGCTCCAAATCCCGGTCGTGCCGGCCAATCAATGCCGCTAACGCCGAAGCCTCCGCCACCATCTCCAACGCCACCCGATACACCTTCAATCGAATCATCGCTATCCACCTCCTGCGCCCCCAGCCCCGCCCGCGCGAAGCGCGAGGAGCGAACCGAAGAACGCCACTCCCCCCAAGCGAAAAGCCGCCGGGGACGTCCCCTCCGTCCGGCGAGCGCAGCCCAGTCCACCCCCGAAGCTTCTGCGAAGCAAAAGTGCCGCGCAGCGGCAGG
>JBCCZL010000831.1:0-3563 GCA_039187775.1 Myxococcota bacterium | reverse complement strand
GGGTCTCAGTCGGCAGGGTCTCAGTCGGCAGGGTCTCAGTCGGCAGGGTCTCAGTCGGCAGGGTCTCAGTCGGCAGGGTCTCAGTCGGCAGGGTCTCAGTCGGCAGGGTCTCAGTCGGCAGGGTCTCAGTCGGCAGGGTCTCTGTCGGCAGGGTCTCAGTCCGAAGTGCTCCAGCTCGAAAAGCCTCAAAGAACGCGACGCAGCTTCGGGTGGATCGGCTACGCGGCCGCGGCCGCGCTCGTTTTTGCAGTAGGGGGTAGTGCGGCAGCCGCAGTCCTGATTCTGAGTGCTCCCGACGAACCGGGCGAGGAGGCTCCGTCGGAGAGCGAGACCGCGCCCACGAAACGCGCGACCGCCGTGGAGACGCCCCAAACCACGCCAGCTCCCGCTGAAGCCGAGTTCGACGAACAGCTCAGCGACGAACAGCTCAGCGACGAAGAACTCAGCGCGGCAGAACTCAGCGCGGCAGAACCCGTCGAGCTGAACTCGGAACGCGCCGAGAACATCGCGCTTCGGCCTCGTCTCGCAGACCGAAACGCGCGCCCATCCGCTGTGCAGGATGAACCACCGCGGGCCGAACCGGTCGATGAGCAGGCCCCGGCCGCAACCGCGGAAGACCTGCTTCAAGAAGCCAATCAGGCGCGGGACCAAGGACAGGTGAACCTTGCCGTCACCCGCTATCGCGAGCTTCAGCGGCAATTTCCTGGCTCGGGGGCCGCTCGCGTGTCTCAGGTGAGCGCGGGCCGGTTGCTCCTTCGAAGCGGCCGTCCCGCCGAGGCCCTCGCTCATTTCGACGCATACCTCGCTCGTGGAGGCGCGCTCTCCGAAGCCGCATTGGTGGGCAAGGCCACCGCCCTTCGCCAGCTCGGTCAGGCCGGACCGGCGGCCGACACCTGGCGAGAAGTCGTCCGGCGATTTCCTGGGTCGCCGAGCGCGGTGCGCGCCGCTCGGGAACTGGAACGACGTTAGGACCCCGCGTCAGACGCAGACTATACTGTTTTGGTGCGCGCCCCGCTCTTGCTGCTGCTCCCGTGCCTGGTCGCCTGCGGCCCGCAGGAGACGCCGCTCGTCCGGGCGACGGATGCCGCGGCGGATCGCCCGGAGGACAGCGGCGCTCTGAACTGCGTGGATGGCCTCACCTACCCCATCTCGGACGACTTTCAGTTTTCTCTCCTCACGCCGTCCAACCGAGGCACCGTGGGCCTCACCTGGGTCGACGCGACGACGCGTCGCCGCTTCGTGGCGGAGTTCGATGGGGAAGGCCGCGAACTTCCGAACCGTCTCGAGATCGCGGGGGAGCTTGGCGTTCTGCACCCATCCCTCACGCCGGCGGGCAACGGATGGTGGGTCGCGTTTCACAATCATTGGCGCCGCGGACAGTGGGCCGTCTACCTCAACCGCGTGGAGCTCGGGACCGCCGTCGATAGCTTCGTGGGAAACTCGATTCCCGTGAGCTTCCCCGAGGACCCGGAATCGCAGCGGCCGATCTTGGAGACCGACGCGACGGGCAACGTCAACGTCGCCTACCGACGGAACTTCACGCTTGTGCTCGCGCGCTTTGATTCGTCCGGCACCCCCGCAGAACGCGGCGAAGTTCTGATGGGTCCGCCGCTTCACTGGGCAAGGGACCTTCTTCCCCTGGACGATGGCGGAGCGCTCGTTACCGCCCGGTCCACCGCCTCGCCGGAAGCCCATCAGTTCTTCCTGCAGCGCTTTGACGCCACGGGCGCGTTTGTCGAAACGAGCATCGAAGAGCCCCTACTTGCATCCGACGCCGCGTTGACCACCGACCGACGAAATCTGGTTCTCGCGACGGTGACCGAGGCCGCACCGGAGACCCTATCGCTCCGAAACGTCGACGGGGCGGGACGGGTCGGACCCGAAATCCTGATTCCCCTCGGAGAACAGATGAGCGACGTGGCGATCGCGACCTCCCCCGGCGGCTTCGGAGTCATCCTGGCCGGTTCCGCCGGCCCGATCTATCTCCGCCTGGCCCTCGATGGGGAGGTGCTCGTTCGCGGCGCCCTGACGCCGGGATCTCCTCGTCGGTTGAGCGTGGCTCCCACCGACGATGGCGAGTTCCTGGCGGCGTGGACGGACGAGGCCGTCGACCCGCCGCTCGGGCACGTGGTTCGTCCGTGCGGACGATAGCTTCCGAGCGTTGGTTCCAACACACAGTTCGAACGCCCGCTCGAGGGTGCGCTCAGCCGGAAATTCGTGCCGCTGGGTTCGGTGGGCGAGTCTTGCGTGAGGTGGGTAAACTTGGTGACGCCCGGAACGAACCACCGACGGCGCTCGGTCGCTAGGCCACTGGCAAGACGCCGCGCACGAGCCGCTCGTCGCCGAAGCTCGTCGTCCCCACCCCGAGAAGCTGGCCAACCGTCACAAATACATCGTTGATCGCATGGACCGGCGCGTCGCGGCCGACCTTGGGGGCTCGGTCGGCGGTCGGCGTCGCCAACGTTCGCCGAAGGTCGCCTTCGGTGACCTCGCTGTCAGGAAGCTCCACGAACTGATTGCCTCGGAGACCACCGGTGCTCCCCAACATCATCGCCCAGGACTCGTACGCCCCGTTGTGGTGCTTTCCTCCCGCTTCGTTCATCCAGAGAAGAATGGTGTGGTCGGCCATCGTGCCATCGCCCTCCGGCGTGTCCTTGAGGGCCTGCCAGATCGCGCCCATCGTCTGGGCCTGATAGTTGTACCAAATGCTTCTTTTTTCTGGCGTCCCGTCGCCGTGCCACATGCCGTGGCTTCCGATCTCCCCGTCTTCGCCGAGGAACGAGAGCCCCCGGGCGGGCAGGTAGAACACGCCGACGTTGGTAAACCCACAGGTCAGCGCTGACGTGAACACGTCCAGCGACGCGGCCATCCGTTCGGGTCGATGGTCGTCGCGGCCGGAGCCGATCGCCTCCGGGTCCGGGGGAATCGGCGACGCACAGGTCGAACGGACTTCGCTCACCCGGAGAAGCTGAGTTTCGAGTTCTCGCACCGAAGTCGCGTACTGGTCGAGCCGTTCGCGCTCGATCGATCCGAGACGGGTCTGAAGCCGCGAGATGTCGTCCACCGCAAAGTCGAGGACGCTCTGATTGCGTCGGAGGCGAGCCATCGCGTCTCGCTGCGCATCCCCGCTATCCGCATCGCCAAACACTCGGACAAAGTTCTCGATCGCTCCACCGGAGGGAAACGTCACCCCGGGGCCGTCGGCGCTGATGGTGTCGAAGCCTTTTCGTCCTTCGAACGCAGCTATGGTGATCGAACCGATCGGCGACGCGGCGCCAAGCTGGCTCGCAAGGTAGCGATCGAAGGTCGGACCGCCGGGAAGTACATCGCCGCCGCTGCCCGTTCCCTGCGTGGCGGTGGCGAACCAGCGATTGCCGTGGAGGTGAAGATCGAACGGGCTGAACATCCGATTGACCACGGTGAGCTCGTTCCGATGGGGCTCGAGCGCCGTCCACACATTGAGGTCGACACCCATCGGGCCGGGAGTGGGTCGATAGTCCTCCTGCACGCCAAGCTTGGTGACAAAAAACACAAACCGTTTTTGCGCATTGCCTTGCCCGGCG
>JBCCZL010000830.1:0-3563 GCA_039187775.1 Myxococcota bacterium | reverse complement strand
GGGCCTGGGCCACGCATATCCGCGGTCGCTTTTGAATCAGCCCGAGTTCGTGCATGAGGTGGAGGCCCGACGCGAGCGCCGAGACGTTGCCGAGGTTTCCGCCGGGGATGACAAACCAGTCGGGAACCTGCCAGTCGAACTGCTGGCAGACTTCGATGCCAACGGTCTTCTGACCTTCGAGGCGGAGCGAGTTCATGGAGTTCGCGAGGTAGACGCCATCCTCCTTCGAGAGGCGCCGCACCATCGCCATGCAGCCATCGAAGTCGGTGTCGATCGCACAGACCACCGCGCCGTTGGCCAAGGGCTGGACGAGCTGGGCGGTGGTGACCTTGCCCTTCGGAAGCAGCACGACCGCGCGGATGCCCGCCGACGCGCAGTAGGCGGCGAGGGCCGCCGAGGTATCGCCCGTCGACGCGCAGGCGATGGCTTGGATCGGGGTCCCGTCGGCGATCACCTGCTGTACTACGCTCACGAGAACCGTCATCCCAAGGTCTTTGAACGACCCGGTGTGACTCGTCCCGCACTGCTTGAGCCACACATCGTCCAG
Source organism: Myxococcota bacterium (assembly GCA_039187775.1). Lineage (GTDB taxonomy): Bacteria > Myxococcota_A > Polyangia > Polyangiales > JBCCZL01 > JBCCZL01. The sequence continues at coordinate 3,016 of JBCCZL010000830.1, read as the reverse complement.
GCCGAGCGTCTTGCCGTAGCGCTCCGCCCAAAACAGATTGCTCCCGCCCTCGGCCATCGACACGATGCATTCGTCGCGGACGCCGGGCGCGACCCACTCCTTCTTTCCCCAAACGCCACTCCCGTACGGCCAGGCCGTGGTCATCCAGCGTTCGTCGAAGAGCTTCATCCACGACGCGGCGCTTCGATCGCGGAGCGCCGCCGTATCGTGTGCGACTTCGAGGAGCTCGCCGCAGATGGGACACTCGTAGATCACCTCCGACAGAGGATAGGTTCCGGGACATCCGGCGACGCACCGAAAGCTGGCGCTGTAGGACATGGCGGGAGGATATGGGCCGCAACCGGTCGACGCTACTCGGTCCGGGTTGCACCGCCGCGGCGCCGATCACCCACGCCCCCCACGGCTCCGTCGGCGCGCCGGGCCACCGCGTGGACGCCGCCAAAGAAGAACGCCTGGCGGGGAAACTCTCGGACCTCGTCGAACTCGCGCCGAAGCGCTGCCTGCACCGCTTCGGGAGCCTCCCATCCTTCGAGCTCGACCCATGCGGCGTCGCCCTCGGCGTGGACTCGAGGGGCATGGACCGCCGCCTCTAGAAGTGCCGTAAGGTCCGACGCATCCTTTTTTGCCAGGCTCGTGTCCCTTGATTGCCAAGCATCCTTCGAGAGGCACGCGTGGGTCACCCGCCCCATCGCGCTTCGAATGCGGTTGGCCCCGCCGCTTCCGAGGGCAAACACCGTAGGTCCATCCGACCGGTGTCGGAGCGCCACGGTCGGCGCGATCATCGAAGGGAGCGGGGCTCCCGGCTCGTAGCGGTGAAAGCCGCGGGGATTGATGTCCTCTTCGCCGAGGAAGTTATTCGCCTGCACTCCGGTGTCGCCGATGAGAAGACCCGAGCCTTCGCCGTTGCTCAACGTCACCGAAGCGGCCTGACCCGAACCGTCCACGACGCTGGCGTGGGTGGTTTGGCTTCGAGCCGCCACCGGCCGGAGGTCGCGAAGGACCGTCGCGTGGGCAAGCGCTGCGGCCACCTCGCCCTCGGTAGTTTCTCCGTCGAGGCGGTGAAGGATCTCTCGGAGCGCCGCGCCGCCTGCCCGGGGGGCGGTGAAGACCGCGCTGTCCTGGAGCTCCACCAGTGCGGGGGCCACGATTCGTGGAGCGACGGCAAGCGCGCGATCATCGAGGAGCCCGCCCGCCTCCGGTCCGAACTCGCTCCGGAGCGCACGCCGAAACGCCGGAGGCGCCGCGTGGTGGTGAGCGAAGTCCTCGAGGGTCTGGGCGAGCGCGGGGTTCTTGAGCCGGGTGCCTTCGGTCGGAGGTTGGCCGTCGCCACTGTAGAGCGCGGCGGTCTTTGGGTCGGAAGCCACGATACCCCAGAGGAGCTCGAACACCGACGCAGTGGCCGGGGTGACGATCACTCCGTCGCGGCAGAGGGCGATCGCCGGCGCGGTCACGGTGGCGAGCCCAAGGCGGCCATAGCGGCCCTGAGCCTCGGCAAGGCCGTCGAGCACCAGGGGCGCGGCGACGGATCCTCGGCCGATGTGAAAGGTTTGCACCGCCGAGCCAAAATCGAGCTCGGTCCCGTGAAAGGCGAGTTCGGTCGTGAGGTCTTCTCGGCGAAGCTCGGGGGCGGCAGGAAAGAAGTCGAACACGAGTGGGTCGGCTTCGGTGAGGAACACCGTCATCATTCCGCCCCCGCCCACGCTGCAGAGAAGTGGCTCGGCCACGCAGGCAGCGAGCGCCATGCCGACGGCGGCGTCGACCGCGTTTCCGCCTGCGCGGAGGAGGGTCGCGCCCGCGTCTGCAGTCTGCGGATCGCCCGCGGCGACAACGCCTGCCATGAAGAGAGTCTATCAGCTCGAATCGTTGAATGTCCCGGCGTGGCGGCCGTCAGAGTGGGTGGACGACAGGAAACGACGGCTCCCCCGCTGGCCCCTCCTGCCCCAACCGATGGAGAGATCCTATGTTTCGGACCGCTTCGCTCGCCCTCGTGTTTCTTGCCTGTGCCGTCTCGTCCGTGTCGGCCCAACGGGGCGGAAGTTACGAGCTGAGCCGAGCCGCGTCGGACTTTGGCGGGGTGGTTGCCGCGGCGGCGGTCACGCCTGGCCATCAGCTTCTCCGGGCGGAGGCGGAGCGGCTGGAACAGGTCGCAGCCGCGGGCGATGCGGTCGCCGCCGAGGAGGCGTTTCGGAGCCTTCGTCGGACGCTTCATGGACTTCCGGGAGTTCCTTCGGACCCGATTCTCGATGCGTTCGAGGAAGTCAGTTTCGCACGTCGAGCGACCGAGCGTCCGCGTCACGCGGCCCGACGTCACGCTCGCCCTGCCGTGGTCTATGCGCCCGCGCCAACCTCGGAGGTCTTTTTCGAGGGCCGCTTCGAAGACACCCCGGTTCGGTTCTTTTCGACTTCTCCGGCGGGCCTTCGGGCCGAGTGTCAGGCGTTCTTGTCGAGGGTTCGCACCGGCGGCGTCGACGAGATCGAAGTCTTTGGCGCGACGCATCGGAACGGGCCCTCGTACTGGAGTGCGTCGGACCTTTGCACCATTGCCGCGGCCAACGCTCGATCGCTCCACGCCAACCCGTACGCGACCGTGCTCGAAGGCCAGGTCGAGGACCTTCCGTTCCGCTTCGAAGGGACGCCGTTGTCGATTCGTCAGGCGGTACGCATGTTCGTTCCGGAGCTCGTGCGGGGAGTTCAGGTCGATGAGGTGGTCATCAACGGCCAGCGGTTCCGAAATGGGCCCTCGTACTGGAACGTCGAAGAAGTCACCGCGCTTCTCGAGTACAACGTTCCCGTACCGAACGGCCGACTCGCGTGGGTTCGCTAGTCCTTCACCCGCGTGAGCTTGGTCGATGATCGGGGTGACGGCGCCGCCGGCGTCGTGCCGAGCCGACGAGGAATACCCGAGGTATTTCGAGGTGGCAGCGAAGCGGTCGGTGCGGCGGACGGGGGTGGATCCGTCGCGAGGGCGATCCATGTCACGCGGGTGAAGGACTAGGAGTCGTTTGTAGGGGAACCG
>JBCCZL010000829.1:0-3565 GCA_039187775.1 Myxococcota bacterium | reverse complement strand
CGCGGGGTAGGCGTCGTCGTGATGTACGCAGAACAAAAACGGGTCGGCGGTAACCCAGGGAAACCCCAGCGCCTGAAGTCGAATAATCATGGGTTTCCAGGGATCTATGGCGTCGCGCAGTTTCTCACGCAAGCGACGTAATCGAGTTGTGCGGTGGGACTTCGCACTCCATATTTACGGGGTGCGTGTAACTTTTCTTTTGCTTTCGTTGGTGGGCGCGTGCGCGGCCCAGCCAACCGTCAGCAACGAATCCGCCAACGTGGCGGTCGAGACTCCCGAGGTCGCTCGAACAGAGACCCCGCCCGAATACTCGCCATTTGTGGTGGCCGTCCGCGGCGGAGAGCTTCCGTTCGACCACATCTCCTTCAAGGACGTCGGCATGTCTCTCCCAGACCAAGACCGGAGCTTCGTCTACGAGGCCATCGCCGAATCGCTTCGCCACGAGTTGATGAGCCGCGACGTTCCCGCGGACGTCGAGTTTTCCGCCCAGGCGGCCGACCCGACCTACCATCGCTCCTGTCAGGGTCAACGTATCTACGTCGACCTGTGGCATGGTGCATCGAGTCCCAACTGGGGCTACTCCCTTTGGAGTGGGTGCGGCTCGGAGGATGAGTTCGCCTGGCATGAGCTGACCCACCCATCGGAAGATGCGGCGACCGCCGCCGAGCCGATCGCCCGCGAGATCGCACGCTCGCTCGACAACGCGATCGAGACCGGCTGCTTCCGAAAGCGCTGCTAACCCCGGCACGGCCCATCTTGGCGAACACCGCTTGGCGAACACCGCTTGGCGAACACCGCTTGGCGAACACCGCTTGGCGAACACCGCTTGGCGAACACCGCGTTGCGCCTCAAGATTAGGCAATGGCCACGTCGAGCTCGGCAAAGCGCTTCCGGATCCGACAGGCTTACCAACCGTTCGTCATTCGCGTCCTCCTCGGGTTCCTCGCTTCGCTGATTCTGGCGGTGGTCTGGCTCGCGATCGGAGTCACTCCGCGGTTCGCTCCGCTGCTGGGTTGGCTTATCTACATCCCGCCGATCATCGCGGCCTTCATTCCGTATCGACCCGAGGTCGTTGTTGGAACGGACGGAGTGTCGTTTCGGGTTCGAGGAAAGGACCGGTTCGTTTCCTATCGAGATCTGAGCGGGGCCTACATCGAGGATCGGCAAGTGGTACTCCAGGGCCGAACGCCGATCGGCACTCCTCCGAGCTTCTGGGTGAAGGAATCCGAAGACCTGGTCGACGCAATCAATGACGGGATTCAGGCGTTCGAAGAGGCCGGACCGGACCGGCTCCCGACAGCCCTCGCCCGAAAAGATGAAACGCTTCTCGCATGGCGAGACCGATTGGCCGCCCGGGCACAGGAGAGAAGCTATCGAGATGCCGCGGTGGCTCCACTTCTCGTTCGCGTCGTGGAGAATCCCGCCAATCCGATCGATGTCCGCGCGGTCGCCGCGCAGGCGCTCGCGAGGGGAGACGACGCGCATCGTGCGAAGGTGCGGGTGGTCGCGGAGGAAACGGCCGAGCCAGAGCTTCGACAAGCTCTCGCTCGTTCCGCCGAAGGCAAGGTCAGCGACCGATCCCTACGCAAGGTCGGCGGCTCCGCCCGACGAACACCAGCCAAGTCGTAGCCTGACAGACTCCAGGCGCACGACGAACACGCCAGGACTTTGTTCTACAAGCGCGCGCACCACGCGCGGGGGCACACGAAGTGGCCACGGTCCGGAAGATCGGGACCCGCCAGCAACGCTAAAAGTAGAGTGTGAAGCCCGCCGACGGCGCCGCCGCCAGAGTCGTTCCGCTGCTTCGGGCGCCATCCGCGAACAGAATGATAAGCTGGCCGCCGAGTTCGACGCTGAACGATCGGGAGAGCTCGATCACCGCGCCCACTCCGATATCGATTCCGAACTGAACGTCTCGCTCCTCCGAACAGTCGGTGGAACAGCTCTCGTCGTCCTCACGCTTCGGCCACACATGAAGCCGGGCCCGCGCTTGCACATACGGAACCACGACCGTGGGGTTGAGGACGCCGTAACGCAACCCGGTGCCGAAGGCCACCGACGAGATCAGGTCCTCTTCGGCCTCGGGACTCGACCGCCACGCCGCGCCGATCATGAAGAGGTGTCCGACGAAACCGGCTCCGAACGCCGCCTCGATGCGCCCGGCGAGCTCAAAGCCGTTGCCGAGTCCGGCCGACGAGATGGAAATCGGCGCCGAGACTTCGAGACTGGAACGAAAGCCGCTGTCAAAGAAGGGCCCTCGGACGCGCTTGGCCCGGCGGGTTTCCGAACGCACCTCCACCGGCTCGGCCGGCACCTGGGCAGCGACGCCGGATGGACCCAGGGCCGCCAGAACGAGGAGGAACAAGATGAGACGAAGCAAGGCCATGGGGTCTTTGGCTCCATTGTACGCGCGAGTGCGCGAAACCTCTCATCCTCCTTCATCTGTCGCCTCCGGAACAACGGACGCTCCGATCTTGGAGCCGTGGAAGTGACGCCGCATGCTTCTTCTGCCGCCGCAAAACGACACCCGTGGGGGCATACGATTTGCTTATACTTAGGCATGCACTTTTCAGTACGGCCTGTCGTCGTCACGCTCGTTGCGCTCGGCCTCTCCGGGTGCACCGGGACGCTCAACGACGCGGGGAGCGACCAGCCTCCGGTGGTGGGTCCTTGCGAAGTGGGCGACCGCAACTGCACGCCTCCGCCAGGAGACACCACTCGGTTTAACACGCGCGTGTGGCGCCTCAGCCCCGCCAACTACGAGACCGAACTCGAACGCCTGTTCGGCGACCAGGCCCCGTCGGTGGCGATCCCCGGCTCCGCGTCCGAAGCGGGCATCAGCAACATCGCCGCAAACGCCACCATCGACACCGGCAACGCGCGAAACTTCCTCGACGCGGCGCGGATGACCGGCGACTGGGCAGTGCAGAACCCGACCGCCCTTCGCTGCTCGGACTATGGGACGCCGGCATGTGTGGACGAGGTGCTCGCCTGGCTCCCGAACGCGGCGTATCGACGACCGGTGGACGCGGGCGAGCTCGGAGAGCTTCGTACTCTCTTCGACGGCCTCGCCGCTGAGTTCGACTACGACTACGCGATGAGTGGGTTGGTGCGAACGATTCTCCTCTCACCATCGTTCCTGTACCGGACCGAGCTCGGCGACGACGACCAGAGCTCGGTAGTGGAGCTGACCGATCACGAGATCGCAACCCTCCTCGCGTTCGCGGTGACGGACCGCGGCCCGGACGAGATGCTTCTCGCCGCGGCCGAAGCTGGCCGGCTCCGCGATCCTGCGGGCCGGGAGGCCGAGGCCCAACGTCTCATGGCCACCTCGGCGCCGATGTGGCAACGGTTTTTCTGGGAGTGGATGCACCTGCAGACCCTTGATAGCCAGGCGGTCGAGGTCGGCCTGTCTCCGCAGCTCACCGAGCAGGTCCGAGAGGAATACGACACTTTCGTCGACCGGATCATCGTCGAGGACCGGGGCTCGCTACGCGACCTTTTGACCACGACTCGAACCTGGACGCGACCGGAACTCGCCGGCCTCTACGGGGCAGACCACTCG
>JBCCZL010000828.1:0-3587 GCA_039187775.1 Myxococcota bacterium | reverse complement strand
GGCGCTCGGAAAGATCGCCGGGGGTCAGTACCCCTCGCTCCGCGACGCGTTCCCCGAAGCCCCCGCGGCCCTCGTAAACGCCGTGGATAAGGCCCTCGACGTGGAACCAGCGCGCCGTTTCGCGACCGCCGACGCGTTTCGCCGAGCGTTGATCGCCGCGGTCGAAACGGAGGAACCGGTGGCCTCGGACGAGGAGGTGGGAGCCCTTGTGCAGGCCCTGGTCGCCGACGCGCCGCCCCCTCGCTCGATCCCCCGCATGCCGAAGCCGACGCCGGCTCGACCAAGGCGACCTCGAGCGATGCCGTTGGTCGCCGCGGCGGCGGTTCTCCTCGGCGGAGCGGGAATCGCTGCCTGGGCCACCACTTCCGAGGGGCGCGGAAACGCGTCGAGCCCCGGCGAAGAAATCCGTCAGGAGATCGAGCCCCCCGTGGGCCAACCAGAAGACTCACCGGCGGAGTCGCGAGCCGAGGTCGAGAGACCTCCTACCGATGAGACCGACCCCATCGCGGTCGACCCGGAGCCCGGCGAAGCGACCTCGGCGAGACGTTCCCCGCAGGCCGGACTTCGACCTCGTCGAACCGACCGGCCCGGCCGAAGCGACCGTGAACCTTCGGCCGACGATCCACCGCTCGCGGCCAACCCCTACGGGATGCGTTGATGCGCCGGCAAGCCGCGGTCAACCGGCGGATCTCGTCACGTCGCTCAGGAGTGCGACTCGGTTTCGAACGGTCGGCGCCAAGGCGGGCTGGACTCGCGCTGGGCGTCGCCGTCGCCTGCGGACTGCTCGCCGCGCCGGCGCTCGCGCAGACCGCCGACAATGACGAGGCGGCTCGCCTCTTCCGGGCGGGCCGAGCCGCATTCGAAGCCGGAGACTTCGAAGCCGCCGCACGCGCATTCGAAGCGGCCGACGAACTCGTTCCTTCGGGGGCGGCGCTCTACAACGCGGGTCGAGCCTGGCGCGAAGTCGGCCAAGATGCCCGCGCCCTCGACGCGTTTCAGCGCGCCCTCACCGACTCCCTTCCTGCGCGCGAACTGCGGGTCGCCGAAGAAGCGGTCGCCGCGCTTCGAGGCTCGGCGGGAATGGTGCACGTTCGAGGCGAGGGTGAGCTTTCCGTCGACTACGTTCGACAACGCACCCTCCCCGCCCGGGCCTGGCTTCCGCCGGGCGAACACGAACTGCGGATCGAACGGCCAGTTGGTGAACCGTTCATCGAGACCATTCGCGTCGACGCCGGGGGGGACTCCATCATCCACGTTCCCGCGGCCGAGCCCGAAGTCATCGACGATCGAGACTCGGATGAGATCATCGCGGCTCCCCCGCCCGCGACTCCTCTCGGGTTTCGTCCGATCTTCGGCTGGACGCTGCTCGGAGTGGGCGCAGCAGCCGGGATCGTCGGTGCGGTCACCGGGGTCCTTGCTCTCGTCCGTCGCGACGAGTTTCTCGACTCGAAGCGGCTCGACCAGGAGGCGCGGGACGGAGCCTCCACCCTTCGTCTCGTCACCAATATCCTCTGGATCGGCGGCGGCACCGCGCTCGCAGCCGGATTGCTCCTTCTCCTCTGGCCGTCGGGCGACGAAGCACCGGTAAGCTACGACGCGCAAACCATGACCCTGCGCTTCTGATGTTCCCTCTCGCGAAACCTCTCTTTCGAGTTTCCGCGGTGCTGCTCCTCGGTCTTGGCGGCTGCGTGTTCGACCTTCCGGAGACGGTCCCCGGGCCCTGCGGGTTTGGCGAACGTCCATGCGGAACGGCCTGCCTCGCCGAAACTGTCGCGTGCGTTCCCGAGTCAGTCGAAGGAAGCTACGCGATCACTCTCATCTCGGGAGAGAACTCGTGCTTCGACATGTGGGACGAAGGATCGGTGAGCCCCGCGTCGGCGGACGTGGTTCGGCTCGACTCGGACGTCGCGATCAATATCACTGGCCTGGCGGGGGTTGTCTTTGCGATCGCATTCGGCGGTGACCCGATGTTCACCGGGACGATCGAAGGCGACGTCATCGACGCCGCGTTCTTTGGGACCAACGCGTCCCGGCCCGTCATGAACTGCACCTTCACCTACGACGCTCGGCTCCACGGGGTGGTCCAGGAAAGCGGCGACATCGAGGGAACGGTGGAGTACCGACCCAACACCAACGGAAACCCGAGCTGTGAGACGGTTCGACCGGACTGTCTCGCGGTGCAGCGCATTGTCGCCGTGCCGATGGCGAGCCAACGCTAGCAGGCTGCAAGGGGCGACCCGTCAGGGCGCCGTAAGAAAGTGCGTCTGACCGGCTCGAATCACGTAAAAGCGAAAGAACAACTCCTCGCCCCGCCGAAACTCGAGCTCGGTTCGACCTTCGGGTACCGCCACGCGAACAGGAAAGTCCGAATAGCTGGTGTCGCCGAGTCGAAGTTCGACTTCTGCGCCATCCGGCGGGGGCTCGACGACCAGAAGGCCATGATCATCGGGTAGCCGTGGGCAGTCGTCGCCCTCGCCGCAGCTGTCCTCGTACGGTACGACCTGCTGGAATGTCTCCCCCGCGCCCGGCGGCTCCTCGGGAACGACGGGGGTCGGCGTCGGATCGTCGACCACATCCTCCACCGGAGGCGCCGGAACGACCCCGGGCGGTGGCGTGGGAGCCGGCGGGTCGGCCCACAGGCCCGTCACGATACCCATGCCGACAAAGCCGACCACGAAGAGGACGGTGATCGAAAAGATGAGGCCGAGGACGCCGGGACCGGAAGACTCGGACTCCTGCGGCGCGAGGGTCGGAGTTGCCGGCGGCTCCTCGCGGTGACTCAACGTGCCCGATTCCTTCGGAGGAGGTGCATCCGAGTCGCCGTCCTTCTTGATCCGTACCGTGGGGTCGGTTCCCTCTTGCTCGCTGCCGAAACGCTTGTGGGCGTCGGGTTCGGACAGACTCTCCGCGCGGATCTCCTCGAGGACATCGGAGAGGCTGAGCTCGGTCGCCGGGAGCGAAGGATCCTTTGGGGCAGGCGCATCGCCAGCGGCGGAAGCCGGCTCGGGCCCCACCGAAGCTCGGGAAGCCGTATCGATGGAAGACTCCGCCGAAGCGTCTCCGTCGCCCGTGTCGGCTTTGCGCGCCGCATCTCCGGCGATCAGAGGTCCGAGCAGCGATTCCATGGTCGCCTCGCTCCCTTCGAGGGCCTCGGGGGGTTCACTGGGCACGAGCTCGAGCACCGGTCGCGGCTTTTCGTCGGGCTCGGCCGGTTCCTCCGAGTCGCTTCCCTCGCCGTCCCTCACCTCGACCGATTTCGCCTCGACCGACTCCTTGGCTTCCCCGGCTTGGGCTTCCTCTGCGGTTGCATCGGCAGCTCCGAGATCCGCGTCTGCCTCGGCGGCGGGTTTGGCGTCGGCTGTTTCGGTTCTCTCCGCCTCGTCCTGCAGCGCGTCGCGTTTCGCGCCCAGATCAGCCTCGCCGGTGGGTTCCGTACTCTCCGGTTCGGAATCCAGGGACTTCGGTGCAGAAGAAGAGCCGGCAGCAAGCTCCTGGTTCAGCGGGGCGTCACTCGCCGCCTTCGCTGGGGTCTCACTCGCAGTGTTCCCGGGCTCCTCCGAGGCTTGGCGCTCGGCTTCTTTTCCTGG
>JBCCZL010000827.1:0-3602 GCA_039187775.1 Myxococcota bacterium | reverse complement strand
CGGGCGAGCTCGAGGTCTTCGTTCTCGGTAGCCCCCGAAACGTCGACGACCACCACCAGGTCAAGCGGCGCTTCGGAGCTGTCTTCATGAAATCCGGCGGTGGGAATATCGACGAGCACATAGCGTTCGTCGTCGAGATCCTCGGCCGCCGGGCGCGCCTGATAGATCTTTGCGGTCTCGGCTGCGCCGACATCCACGAGGTCGAGATAAAAGTCGGCGGTGGGATAGAAATCGCTCCGGCGGAGTGTGACCTGGGTGCCTTCGACTTCGGCGCCCATGCCCGCGCGAAAACCGCTGGTGGGGGTGCCGCTTGCGTCGACCTGGAGCACGAACTCTCCGATCAGCGGCGGAGCACCGTCCCCGCGCATCGGATAGACGTAGGTTCGGAGTCGTTCGCGCCGCTCGAGCCACTCGGTGTAGCCCAGTCGCACGCGGATCGTGGCGCCGGGGGTCACGGGGTAGATGCGGGCTCGAACGCGTCCTGGACCATCGTAGGCGAGGCGACTTCCGCCGAGGTTCGGCGGCCCAAACGGGACGTGGTACTGCTCGGTCCGCATGACCTGAGGGTGGGAAGGGCGAAACCCGGCCCCGGTGTCGACCTCGAAGGACGAGACCACCGCGCCTTCCGGGATCCGACTCGAGTAGATGCCTTCGAGTTCTTCGCTCCGCGCGTTAAAGAACGTTTGCTCAACGGTGGTTTCGGCGAGGTCTCCCTGGATGCGCACCTGAACGTTTTGGCCGCGGATGGGAAGCGCACGGCGGGCGGTTCCGAGCTGGTCGAACCGCCGCCCCGCGAGGACACCGATGAACCCCGCCTTCTCCTTTGGTCTCGGGGTCGGATCGGCGAGGCCGCCGGTCCAGTCGTCCCAGAGTTCCGCGGCGCCGGCCACGGCTTCGGTGGCGGTGAGTCGGACGGTTTCTCCTGCGGCGAGCTGGCCCCCCTCTTCCTCTTGGCGGTAGGTGAGCTCTCCCGACGCGCAGTAGACCTCGACGGCGCCGTCGACCACATCGACTGCGAAAGTCGCCTCCGCCGCGCTCAAGGTCCCGTGGGCGGTTTCTATCACCGACTCGGTGGGACCCGAATCGACAAATATCCTCCCAGAGTCGAGCGTCAGCGCGTCGAGTTCGAGGGTCATCGCACCTCCACGGTCGAGGAGCACCCACGCGCCGCGGTCGGTGTCGATCGAGACCGGGCCCGCGTCGCCCGCCGTCAGCGTGGCGCCCTCTTCGATTCGAAGTGCGCTCGACGCTTCGACGGTGTGGTCGTCGCGAGTGACCTGGACCACACCCCGAACCGGCGTGGCAAGGGCGACGGTGGGAGCGGGAGGCGGGGGCTCGCTTCCGCACGCAGCCGCGTACACCGAGAGCCCCAACACCCAAAGGCTAAGCCGGATCATCGTCGGCCTCGCTCGGAGATGGGGGCTTCACTGAAGTCCGCTTCGGTCACTGTCCACGCAAGAGCGAGCCGGTCGCCTTCGAAGCGGAGCGGGACGACTTCGATCCGTTCGTCGTCGGAGCCCTCATTCCACACGAGCACAAGCTCCGCCTCGACGGGGGTGAGCTGGGTCCGGCCCGCGCCCGGTTCGGCGCGCCGAACCTCGAGCTTGTAGCTCCCGTCGAAGCCATCGACGTCGAACGCTTCGAGGCCGTATTCGGGGGCGATGTCGCGGGGCCGACTGAGCGAAAGGCTGGAGTGGCTTGCCCAGAGGGAAAGCTGAGCGTCCGGGTGGGACCACGTGAGCGATGCGCGGAATGCGCCCGCCTCGCGGAGCACTCCGGAACGGCGCATCCGAGCGAGGAGGGCGGCTCGCCGTTCGGCGTCGGCGTCTTTACGAAGCTTCGCAAAGCGTACCGACGACCAAAGGACCGCGGTGCGCGCCACCCCTTGGGTCGCGCCGGGTTGCGCCGTCTCGGCGAGTCGCTGCTCGAGGCGGAGTGCTTCATCGACCCGTCCGGCGCCCGCCGCGGCTTGGGCGAGCAGGAGAAACACCGTGGGATCGTCGGGCCGAATCTCGGAGAGGGTGAGATACTGCCGGTACGCGTCTTCGAACCAGCCATGAGCTCGATAGAGGTCGCCCAGTCGACGTCGGGATAGCTCGTCGTAGGGAGCGAACTCAACGATTTCGCTGAACACGCGGCGGGCCTCCTCTTCGTCGCCGATCCGCATAAACATCTCGCCGATCGCGGTGCGGACGCCGGCATCCGCGAGCGGGTCGGCGCGCATCGCATCGGCGAGGCGGCGGGCTTCGGCGAATCGATCGGTGGCTTCCAGGGTCTCGAGGAGCTGGAGCTTGAGCTCGAAGTTTTCGGGATAGTCGGTCACGAGCTCTCGAAGGGCCCGTACCCGGGCGGTCGGGGTTGTGGCCCGGGCAAGGACCTGGTTGACGAGATCCCAGTCGAGGCCCCGATGGACGCCAAACACCTCGCGCACCCGTCGAAGATCTTCGGGGCTTCGGACCCGCCGGAGAATCGCGCGCCGTAGCCAGCTGCGACCGCTCCCGTCGCTAAGGTACTGATAGAGCTGAAGCATCGCCTGGATCGATCCGGCGCGAGCAAGAAGGAGCTGAAGGAGCGCGCGCCGATCCCGGTAGGTGGGCGCCTCGCAGTTTCGGATCGCCCGGCGATAGACTTCGACCCATCCGGTGGCGTTGCTGGCGTTTTGAAGCCGCTCCCGCCAGAGCGCGCGTCGGTCGTCGAGCATGCGCCCAGCGGCATCGCTACAGCGCTGGGCTCGGTGGGTGGTGCGCCGTTCGATCTCGATCGTGATCCGCTCGACTTCTTCCCGCCGACCTCGGGGGCGGTTCGTCGGTCGCCGGTTCTCGTCGGCCTCCGCAAGTCGGTCGGCCGCAGTACGGGTACCGGTGGCAAGTAGGTCGGCCGCTTCGCCGTCTCCTAGCCGGCCGACCATCGCGTCGAAGCCGGAGTTGCGAATGTCCTCTGCGCGGCCGGTCGCCTCCGATTGCGGGGCAATCGAGTTGGCTTGGGCGGCTTCGTTGCTGCCTTGGTCGAGGTTGTCGAAGTCGTCGAGGGGCCCCCGGGTGGCCATCCTCGGCCCTCGTCGTTGCGGTGCTCGGCTGCCTCCGCCCCCCGCGCGTCCGGTGGGGATATTGGGCTCGGGTTCGGCGCGGGCTTCGGCCTCCTCTTCGATCGGCTCTTCCCAGCGCCCGCTTCCGGGGTCGTCGTCTTCACCGAACTCCCCGCCGATCGGAGGAACCGCCGGTGCAGTGGTGGCCGGGGGGGCTTGTCGGGCGCGTTCCATCGCTTCGTTGGGGGAATCCATCGGCTCGGCAGGAGGCGCTAGTGCTTCCGGGGCCGGCTCGGCCGACGCCGTCGCAACCGTCTCGTCGGAGGCCTCTTCGGGGCTTTCGCTCAGGACGCCGTCTGCGGTCTGGGTCTGGGCTTCGGGGTCGTTGCAGCCGGCGACGTACGAGAGGAACCCGAAGGGCGCGAAGGCTGGCGTCGGTCGCTCCTTTCGCGCGGCAAAACGAAGGAGCGGCCGATCGATGAGGTGGTGGACGCCCGGAAGCTGGGCCAGCTCACGGGCGCTCGGCACGTAGTAGCTCGTGAAGGGCGTGATGAGCCCGTAGCGCGTGCCCAGCTCG
>JBCCZL010000826.1:0-3607 GCA_039187775.1 Myxococcota bacterium | reverse complement strand
TTCCGCTTGTGCGGCATCGCGCTCGAGCCCTTTTGGCCCGCGGTGAACTTCTCTTCGGCTTCGCCGACCTCGGTTCGCTGAAAGTGACGAACATTGACGGCGAAGCGTTCGACGGACGAAGCATAGAGGCCGAGTGCAGAAAACAGTTCGGCGTGTCGGTCACGGGCCACCACCTGCGTCGACACCGTTTCCGGGCGAAGGCCGAGGCGCTCGAGCGCCGACGCTTCGATCGCAGGTGTCAAATACGCGTAGGTTCCGACCGCACCGGCGATCTTGCCGACCGCGATCGCTTCCCGCGCCGCGACGAGCCGGCGGTGTGCCCGCCCGAGCTCCGCCATGTGCCCGGCGAGAATGAGTCCAAAGGTCACCGGCTCGGCGTGAATCCCGTGCGAGCGACCCATCGCCGGGGTCTTTCGGTGCTCTTCGACCCGAGCTCGAAAGGCGCGGAGCAACGCCGATGAGCGCACGAGGAGCGCGTCGGTGGCCTCGGTGAGGAGCAGGCCTAGCGACGAGTCGAGCACATCCGATGAGGTCATGCCTCGGTGGAGCCAGCGCGCCGGTTCGCCCGCGAGCTCCTCCACGTGCGTCAGGAATGCGATCACGTCGTGCCGGGTGGTGCGCTCGATTTCGTCGATCCGCGCCGGATCGAGCTTGGAGGCAAAGGGCCGCACCTTGTCCGCGGTGCCTCGGGGGACCAGGCCGGCGTCTTCCATGGCCTCCGAAGCGGCGAGCTCGACGTCGAGCCACGCCTCGTACTTGCGTCGGTCGGACCAGAGGAGGGCGAAATCATCGGGCGTGTAGCGGGGAATCATGGGAGGGCGCGAAGGTAGCAAAAGATCACGCCCCGTGTAGATTCGCGCGATGGCCAAGAAGATCCGGAAGATCCTCCTCGTCTTGGGAGCGCTTCTCCTAGGCCTGGTGCTCATCGGCGTGATCGCCGGCGTAGTGATCAGCGAAGAGAAACCCACCGGAACGCCTGGCGCCGAAGCAGAGGCGCTCGCGGTCGCGATGGAGACAGCGATCGAAAAAGAGGCCTGGGAACGCACCGGCGCGGTGCGCTGGGACTTTGGGGGGCGCCAGCAGCACCTCTGGGACCGGCAACGGAACTTCTCGCGGGTGCGCTGGGACGAGACCGAGGTGCTGCTGCGCCTCGACGATCAGACGGGTCGCGCCTACGAAGGAGGCACCGAGCTGACCGGCGCGGTGGCCGAGGAACGGGTCGCCGAGGCGTGGAGTTTCTTCTGCAACGATTCGTTCTGGCTCAACCCGATCGCGAAACTCCGCGACGACGGTGTGACACTCTCGCATGTCGACGGCGAACGGCCCGGGCTACTCGTCGAGTATGCGTCCGGCGGAGTCACTCCCGGAGACGCGTATCTTTGGCACGTTGGCGAAGACCACTTGCCTACCGCGTGGCGGATGTGGGTTTCGATCATTCCGATCGGGGGTCTTGAAGCCAGCTGGGAGGGCTGGACGACGCTCTCCACCGGCGCCAAGGTTGCGACGCAGCATGACATCGGACCGCTCGATCTGGTGCTTTCGGACGTGGCCGGGGCGGCGACGCTTGCCGAGCTCGAAGAGGACGACCCGTTTGCTCCGCTCCTTTAGCGAGGTTGCCTCGTCCACCACTGCGCTCGAGGTTGCATGAACTTGGTTGACGGAATGCCATGACGCTGACGACGATCGCGATCGAAGCGGCCCTCCGCGGAAGGACGCCAGCGACCGAGACGCCCCCGCCGGGCGGCGGCCAAGCGGCGGTCGCGATCATCGTCCGCCCGCATCGGAGCGGTGAAGCGGAGTGTTTGTTCATTCGCCGCGCGGAACATCCGAACGATCCATGGTCGGGCCACATGGCGTTTCCTGGGGGCCGGCGGGATCCGGCCGATGCGTCGCTCGTCGCGGCTGCGGTGCGGGAGACGTTGGAAGAAGTGGGCGTGGAGCTCGCGAGTACCAGCCTCCTAGGTCGGCTCGACGACCTTCACGCGGTGTCGCGTCGTGGCCGGACCGGACTCGTGATCTCGCCGTTCGTATTTGTGCTGCCCGATTTGGAGCTTGAACTTCGTCCCAACTACGAGGTTGCGGAAGTGTGTTGGGGAGTGCTTGGACCGATGGCGCGCCACGAGGTCGACACCGAGCTTCCTTATCAGGACGGCGGCCAGACCTATCGCTTCCCCGCGTACGATCTCGAAGGGCGGGTGATCTGGGGGCTCACCTACCGGATGCTGCAGTCGCTATTTGGTCTGCTGTCGTACGAGACGCGCTAACGCCGGAAGGCGGTTGCTTCGTTGGGCCGCGAGGGCGACGTTGGACCACGGTGGGCTCTCCCGAAGGCTCCTTGCAGTTGGGAAGCGTGGGGCCTAGAACCGCTCCCATGGACGAAAAGCGCTATCGGGAGGTTGCCTTTGCGACGCTTCGGCGCATCGAGGATCTCTTCGAGGATGTGGATGTCGACGTGGCAGATGTTGAATCCTCCGGCGACGTCGTGACCATTTCCTACGCGAACGGGAAGAAGTGCATCGTGAACACTCAAGGTGCCGTCCAACAGCTTTGGCTCGCCGGCGGGGGGCGAGGGTGGCACTTCGACTGGCAAAACGACGCCGAGCAGTGGCTCCACGACAAAGGCACCGGCGACGAGCTCTTTTCGGTGATTCGACGCGTGACCAAGGACGAGACCGGAGTCGACCTTCCGGAGTGACCGGCCCGACTGGCCCTCTTCAGATGGCTTCGTAGCCGCCTTTTGAGATGGCGTTCGTGACGGCCATTTTACGACGACCACCGGAGTAGGCGTTCGGCCGTCCGCGGATCGCTCGGCCCACGAAGACCCAAGAAGAAATCGCCACTTGCCATCCTACGAGTCACCGGCGACCATGCTGGGCCGAGGCTGAGAGCGGCAGATTCCGTTCCGATCGGAATCAGGAATGGAGGACCGATGGGATTTCGTCACATTTCTTCTGTATCGGTAGGCGCGTGCCTGCTCCTCGGAGCCTGTGGAAACGAGGATCCACCTCCACCGCCTCCACCACCAGCGACCGTCCAACCGGCGGTTCCCGGCCAGCCCCCAGTTCCTCCTCCGGGGCAGCCCCCAGTTCCCGGCCAACCGGCGGTGCCTGGCCAGCCGGCGGTGCCCGGTCAGCCCGCGACGCCTGGCCAGGCGGGAACGTCGAACTTTGGACCGGTGACCCTTGCACCGGGCTTTACTCCCGATCCCCACGTGGTCGCGGGAACGAGCGGCGGAAGCGTCAATGCGAGCTCGCTGAATCCAAGTTGCACCGGTTGGGTGTCGTCGCAGCCCGATCACATCTTCACTGCGACGGGGCAGTTCAACAGCCTCCGCGTGCTCGTCTGGATTTCGAACTACACCTGTACCGCTATTCTGTGGCTGTGTGGCGCCGCTTTGGTGTTTAAAATTTAAGCACGAGAACTTAAGTACGAAAGCTTGCATGGAGGTCGCTCAGTACCGTAGGTAGGCTCTATCAACTGTAGTCCAGAATATGCGTATGCGTGGGCTGGGACTGGGGTGTTTTCATGGCCACTTCAGCGCTGCTGATACATGAATGTTGCGATTGACGACCTCAGGAGGTTCGAGGAGTGTTGTTTCAGCCACCGC
>JBCCZL010000825.1:0-3610 GCA_039187775.1 Myxococcota bacterium | reverse complement strand
GTCGGAGCGATCTCTCCTCTCGAGCGAGCGCCAGGTAAGGCGAGAGAGGCGAGTGGGTCGGAGCGATCTCTCCTCCTCTCGAGTGGGTCGGAGCGATCTCTCTCGGAGAGAGGCGAGTGGGTCGGAGCGATCTCTCTCGAGGATCGAGTGGGTCGGAGCGATCTCTCCTCTCGAGCGAGCGATCTCTCCTCTCGAGCGTCCGCCAGGTGAGGCGAGATAGGCGAGTGGGTCGGAGCGATCTCTCCTCTCCCTGGGAGCGATCTCTCCTCTCCCGTAGAGCAGGGCCAGGTCACTCCCCTTTGCGTTCAAGCCGTAAAGGCCACGGCAGGGCATTCGTCGTCTTTGCAGCTCATCGCCCTGAGGCTACGGCTCGAGCACGCGGGTTCCGAGCATGATCCACGAGGGCTTGCTCACTGCGCGAGTGCGCTCAGATCAGATTGACCGGCTGGTTGTTCCAGCCGGGCTCACCAAAGGTGGCGTCTCCGGCGCCAAACACGTGAAGAAGGCCGGTGTGAATGTCGTTCTGGCTGGCTCCCGGTGCGGTGAGCCAGCGTCCGCCGCGAAGTCCGAGCGCCTGACCGCCGTAGAGCGCCACCAGCGGGTTGTCGCGGAGGTGGCCAGCGTAGTGGACTCCAAGCTCGTTCTGCCAAAGCACCACCGTGTGATCGAGAAGGCGGCCGTCTCCTTCTGGCGTGTCGCGCAACCGCTTTACAAACCGCGCGACGAAGTCCGCGTGCCACTGCTGCACCATCAGGTCGACTTCGGCCAATTGCTCTTTGGCGCCGGGAGAAGTTCCGTTGTCTCCACGGTGACCAAGTCCGTGATTGCTCGTGTTGCGGCCGTGCACCCATGGCCACCGAAAGTGTTGGCCGGCTTCGCCGAATGACCAAGCGAGAACGCGAGTCCGATCGCACGAGAGCGCGAGATGGGCGATGCGAGCGAGTTGCTCGGCGGTTCGTTCGTAGCGATGACACTGGTGTGCACCGTGGCTTTCGTCGCAGCATCCTGTGCTCCACGCTCCGGAGCAAACCGGCTGCTCCGCCGGCAGGCCCGTTTCGATGTCGGGGGCACCGCAGGTGCCGGTGTCGACCGATAGTTCGGCCTCAAGTTCCTCGATCGCGGTGAAGTGCTGATCCAGCCGGCGCCGGTCCTCCGAACCCAGCTGCGCTCGGAGCTCGCACGCCTGGGCGCGTACGGCTTCGAGCACATGGCGAGGCCTCGCCGACGGCATTCCTGCAGGGGCGACCGATCCAAACAGCTCATCAAACAGGGAGCGTGGGTTGTTCTGAATGGGGACGGGCTGTCCCGCGCCGCGAAAGCTGATGGTCTTCTTTTCCCCTTGTCCGGCGATGCCGGGGCTCAGGTTGAGCGACCGGCGGTGCCCCGCCGGGGCGTCCGCGCCAACCATGTCGGCAATGCGCTGGTCGATGGATATCCCTTCTCCGCGCCAGTCGCCGCCGACCATCGGGCGACCGGTGAGCGCGCAGGTCGCGGCTGGAGAGTGCGGATCTTCCCCTCCCTGCACGATGAACCGCTGGCCGGTGAGGAGCGTGAGCTCTGCCTTGAGGTCCCGATGGTCCTGGCCGGTGACCGAGCCACTCCGCGACTCATGAGACGCGAAGATCCGCCCCAGCGTGAACGAGGCTTCGCTGCCCGTGGGAACGTAGTACTCCCGGGGCGTCCCGTTGGGTTGCCAGAACACGACGAAGCGACTGGGGCACGTCCCGCCGGACGCCGAAGCCACCTCCAGGCGTGGCACAAACGCGGTCCCCAGGAGCGCCGCCCCCGCACCGGAGAGGAAGGTTCGCCGCGCCAGCGGCATGCCAAAAAACACGCGATTACTCACTGCACACCTCCGCGGTGGGCACGTCCGAAGTTTGCGGGTGGACGTAGCGAAACATTGGGCTGGCGATAAGCGTGAGGATCAGCGACGCGACGGTCCCCCCTGCCGTAGTGAACTGCTCCACCACGTCGACGAGCCCACACGAGTCGGCGGCGGACTCGATTCGACCCACCGCAAAGCGCGCCCATTGACGCACGAAGCAGGTTTCAACCCACGCGCTATCGGCGAGGTGTCGCGCAATGCCCGGCACGCCGTAGAAGCCGCCGGCGAGGGTGTCTTCGGCGCCTTCTGGGAGTACAAGAATTTCTCCCGTTGCGTCGACCGCACCGCCCATGAAGTGGATGTCGTGATCCGTTTCGATGAACCGACCTGTCGCATCGAAGTGACTAAACGCGCGGCCCAGTGGGTCCATCCGCTGGTGGCACGTACCGGCGCAGCTCGGCTCGTCGCCTCGGCCGATGAGATAGTCGGAGAATGCGCGAATCGACTCAAAGTCGGACGCCTGCTTGGCGTCGGGTGGAAGGGAAGGGCGTTCGAACTGATCGCATAAGAACCGTCGGGTGACGTTCTTGCCCTGCATGATCGTGAAACGGTCCGCGTTTGGGTTTTCGACATACGAGCCCACGAGATAGAGCCCTTGGCCAAGGAGGCCGAGTCGGGACTCCGATGTGGTTGAACGCGACTCGAATGCGTCCGCAGGAGGCGCCGCGCCAGGGAGTCCGTAGTGCGCGTGAAGCCGCGCGTCGATGAACGTGATGTCGGACGTCAGCAGTTCGTGCCAGGGGAGGTCTTCGTTCCACACCACGTGTTCGACAAAGCGACGATTCTCTTCCTCCATTGACTCCCGAAGCGCCGGGTCGAGTCCACCAACTTCTTCCATTCCGAGCCAACGTCGGACGAACCGCAACACGGCGGAGCGCGCTTTGTTGTCGTTTAGGAGCCGTTCGGCCTCTTCCCGGAGCACCGCAGGGTCCTGAAGTTCATCGGCGAGAGCCCTTCGGTAGAGCGGATTGTCGGGCGGCTCATTCCATAGGAAGTACGAAAGGCGCGCGGCGACTTCGAAGTCATCGAGGAGCTGCGGGCCCGTGCCCTCGGGGGATGTCGCGTGATAGAGGAACGATGGCGACTGGAGGATCGCTTCGACGACCGCTCTCGCTCCCGCCTCGTGCGTTTCCGTTGATGCAACCGCCTGGTAGAGATCCACGTACAGAGCGATCTCCTTGGCAGTTTGGGGCCGCCGAAACAGCCGGCTGCCTCTCTGTTCAGCCGATAAAAAGTGACGTACGCAGGACTCGCCTTCGACTCCGTCCGGGCAGTTCAGGATCCGCTCGAGGTCGACCGAGTCGGCTACCGATCGAGCGAGTGTGGCGAAGGGCCGCACGTGATCCACGGTACTGAGCGGAGCGATGTTCGAATGAAAGTCGGTGCCGGCGATCCGTTCGTCGCTGACCGCCTCCGGAAGATCCATGGTGACGCCCAGCACCAGTTCGATCGTTCGGACATATTGCTCGCGCGTCAGTCGCGTCATCACCGAGGGGCCTACCTCCAACCCGCGCTCCTCACACGTGGCGGGGTCCGGCATCGCAAACGGTGGCTCCTCCGCCGGCGGCGAGGATGGATCGGTGCGGGTCGGGGCTGCAGCTTCGATCTGCCCGATGCAACCGCACGCCAGTAGCCACAGCAGTGCGCACGTGTTCGCTCGCTGGAGCGCCATCGCCAAACCTCCGATCCCCGACACTTGGATCTAGCAGTGCGTGCGCGGGCCGG
>JBCCZL010000824.1:0-3626 GCA_039187775.1 Myxococcota bacterium | reverse complement strand
TCTCGCGTACATAGCAAGGTGTATGTCGCCCATGTGGGTGATAGTCGTTGTTACCGCGTCCGCGATGGCGAAATCACCCTTCTGACCCGTGACCACTCGTTGCTCAACGACTACCTCCTCGTCATGCCGGACATGACCCAGGAACAGAAGGACGAGCTCCCCAAAAATGTGATCACGCGGGCCCTTGGTATGCAGGACACGGTGGTGGTCGATCTCGTTCCCGAAGCGCCGCAGGCCGGCGACCGTTATCTCCTGTGCTCTGACGGGTTGAGCGGCATGGTTTCCGACGAAGAGATGCTCGAAGCCATTGCGGAAGCCGGGCCGGACATCGAGGGCGCGGTTCAGCGGCTCGTCGACCTCGCAAATCGGGCCGGCGGTGAGGACAACATCACAGTGGTGATCGTCGGCGTGACCGAGACCGAAGACGTGGGACGCGCGAGCACGCAGTCCCCGCCGAGCGCCGACGAAACCGCGCCCCATCGAGCCATCGAAGACGAAGAAGCGTAATCGGGGCGAGACGCCGGTCCTCGGGAAGGGCAGGCAAACGTGGGATCTCTAGGTATACTCCGCCGCTATGGGATCGTTCACTGTCCGCCATACGTTCAACTGCGACGTCGATACGTTCTGGGAAAAGATCTTCCTCGACCCAGAATTCAATAAGGAGCTCTATCTCAAAGAGCTCAACTTCGACGGCTATGACGTTCTCGAAGAACGGGATGAAGGGGACAAGCTTCACCGGCGGATTCGCACTGCGCCCCGAAGCGAGGCTCCCAAGGCGGTGAAGAAGGTCCTCGGAGACTCCTTGTCGTACGTCGAGGAGGGGTTTCTCGACCGGGCCGAAAAGAAGTATCGCTACAAAGTGATCCCGTCGACGCTGGCCGACAAATCCGACATTGGCGGTGAGCTCTGGGCGGAGCCGCGGGGTGAGGGGAAGTGCGAGCGAATCTGCCGTGTGAACATCAAGATCAAGGTCTTCGGCGTGGGAAAGCTCGTCGAGTCCTTCGTCGAAAAGACGACGGCCGACAGCTACGACCAGGCGGCGGTGTTCACCAACAAGTTCATCGAGCGACAGGGGTTGTAGTTCGTCCCCCCACTCTCGCCCTCTTTGCCTCGGATGCGCTATTCGAGCTCGTCGATGACCTGCGTGTCTGGCTCGATGGTAAACGGCTGCACGGTACCTGACCGCTCGAATCGGCTCAGCCGCCCGTCGCAATCGAGGTCGCCTACCGCTCGGATGGTGAACCGGTTCCCGGTGCGTTCGAACTCGTAGGCATAGTGAAGTGGACCGACCGGGGAGAATCGGAGGTCGGACTCCCACCGGGGATCCGCGGTTACGGGCCAGGGAGCCATTTCGCAGTTCGGAGATGCGGGGGTCAAAGGAATGGAGTCGGGGACCCCAAGGTTCTCCGCCCGGAAGACCTCCAACCCGTTCGCGATCGTCATGATGTTGGTTTGGGCTTCTGCGGTCTTTGCTCGCTTCGTGTAGCTGATGAAGCTCGGGATCGCGATCGCGGCGAGAATCCCGATGATCGCCACTGCGACGAACGGAAGAAACACAAGCAACATGACGATCTTCAGCGTTCGATCGCCCTTCCTGGCTTGATCGCTGGAGTCCGGAGGCACCATGCGCGCGGGCGTACCAGTTCTCGTTGGAGCTGTCGATTGCCGGTTGTCGTGTGCGCATCGAAGCGCCAAGGTCGCTTTATGCTGCGCCTTTCCAAACTCGCACTTGTCGGTTCTGCTACGCTCCTGCTCCTTGCCACCGGTGAGGGCGAGTCCTCGGTCGGCGCCTACGAAGAGTACGCCGTTGCTTCCGACCACGCGCTGGCGAGCGCGGCGGGAGCGGAGGTGTTGGCGAACGGGGGCAATGCCGCCGACGCGGCGGCCGCGACGATGTTAGCGCTCGGGGTGGTGAACCCGCAGTCGAGCGGCCTTGGAGGCGGGGGCTTTGCGCTCTACTACAAGGCTTCGGATCGGTCGTTGACGTTCTTGGACTTCCGGGAGCGGGCGCCTGCCGCGGCTACGCCAGACATGTTCCGAGACAACGAACCCACGGGCGGGCCGGCGAGTCGACGGTCCCAGCTCGGGGGCCTTGCGAGCGGCGTTCCCGGGGAGCCGGCAGGCGCGGCGGAGCTGATTCGGCGCTTCGGTGCCAAAGAGTTTGCCGATGCGGCGGGTCCTGCGATCACCCTCGCCCAGGATGGGTTCGAGGCTCGAGAGGCCCTGGCGCGGATGTCGGTGGCGTTCGCGCCGCACCTTCGCACCGATGCGGTGATGCGAGGGTGGATCGCCCGCGGTCAGAACGGCATTCAGGCGGGGCAGCGGATTCGACGACCGCAGCTTGCGCGCACGCTCCGAAGCTTTGCGCAGAGCGGAGATGAAGCGTTTTACCGGGGCTCGATCGCGCGGGCGATCGCGCGGGCCAACCAGCGGGCGGGCGGTGTGATGACCACCGAAGACCTTGCGGATTATCGGGTGATGGAGAGGGAGCCGCTCTCTGCCAACGCCGTGGGCTATCGCTGGGTTACCGCGCCCCCTCCGAGTGCCGGCGGATACACCATGCTGGCGAGCCTTCGGCTCCTCGATCGTTGGATTCCCGAAGGCCAGCGTCGCGACGCCGGGCCGGAGCTGTTTCATGCGCTGGCAGAGAGCTGGAAGGGACCGTTCTGGGATCGGGCGAGTTATTTTGGCGACCCGGACCATGTGTCGATCCCGATGGCGCAGCTGCTCGCGGAGGACCGGATCGCGCAGCGAGCGGGTGAGTACCGGCGGACCCTCGCGACCCCGGCGGATCTTTATGCCTATCCGGTGGACGGAGTTCCCACGGGTCCGGTCACGCCGCCGGGGAACCACGGCACCTCGCATCTGTGCGTGGTGGATGCCGAGGGCAATGTGGCGGCGGTCACTACGACGGTGAACCTACCGTTCGGCGCGCGCTACACCGCGGCGGGCATCGTGATGAACGATGAGATGGACGACTTTGCCAGTGCGGTAGGCGAAGCGAACGCGTTTGGCCTTCCCGGCGGCGCGCCGAACTTGCCGGGGCCCGGGCGTCGCCCGGTGTCTACGATGTCACCGACGATCGTGTTCCAGGGCGATGCGCCGGCCCTCTGCATCGGTGCTTCCGGGGGCAGCCGAATTGTGACCGCGACCGAACAGGTGGCGTGGCACACGCTGGTTCGAGGCCTCGAGCCCGACGTCGCACTCAACTTCCCCCGCGTCCACCACCAGGGTTACCCGAACACCCTTCGAACCGAACAGACCAACCCGCAGCCCGACGAGGTGCTCGCGGGACTCCGCGCGCGGGGGCACGTGCTCGAAACCGCGCGCCACTCGGCGGTGGTTCAGCTCATTCGGATTCGGGAGGAGGAGGGCTCACCCCGTCTGGTCGCGGTGAGCGATCCGCGGAAGGGCGGCGCGCCAGCGGGCCGTTAGGGCCGACAGATCTCGTCGCACTTTGCTTCGCTCCGCATGCCGTCGATGGGCCGCATCGCTTCGATGCGTGAGCCGAGCCGGGGCACTCCAGGCCGAGCGTATGGGTCGCGCTATGGCGTGAGGAACGCGTTGATCACGACGCAAAGCACCAGCGTCGCGGGCATCAGCAGGAGCCAATGGGGCGATGCGCT
>JBCCZL010000823.1:0-3635 GCA_039187775.1 Myxococcota bacterium | reverse complement strand
CGTTCGCAGATGTGCGCTCCTAACCCGCATCGGTCACCAGTCGGCGTGTCTCGCGCCCGAAAGCGCCGCACTCCCACGGACTTCTCCCTCCAGCCGTCCACGCGGTACGTCGAGTACCGCTGCGGCGTCTTCCAGTCCGAGGTCCGCGGGAATCCAGCACTTTCGAACGCGATCCATCACCTCTGGTGACCGATGCGGGCTAACGCGGAGCTTCGAAACTACGACTGCGGCGCCGGTTTGGCTTCCTTCGGCTCGACGGGTCGGGACTCCAGGGTGCGAAACACCCGATCCCAAACCGTGGTCGATACCCCGAACTTGCCAGTGTGGCCCTTCTTGAAGTGATGAATGATGTGGTGCTGCCGGAGCCGCCGCATTCGTCCCTTCTTCGCTTTGCCGTGATGGAGGTAGTAGTGCGTCAGGTCGTAGTTCATGTACCCGATGGTGAGTCCGGCATGAAACGCCCAACCGTAGGTCGTGCCAAAGACGAGCAGCGAAAGGCCGAGAAACAGAAAGAACAGGGCGCCGCTCACGGCCGGAGGCATCACGAGCCGGTACTTATCGTTCGGCCAATCGTGATGGACGCCGTGGAGAAAAAAGTGAAACCGTGGGCCCCAGCGCGCGGTTGGAATCCAGTGAAAGAGCGTTCGGTGAAGCCAGTACTCGAGGAGCGTCCAGGCCACGAAGCCCACCGCGGCGAGCGCGAGGGTGAGCCACCAGCTGACTCCCAAGCTCACCCAGCTGTAGTAGAGGAGCGCAAGGGAAGCCGGCACGTAGACGATGGCGACGGTCAGAAAATGCGTCCGCGAGAACAAGTCGATGAACTTGTTCTCGAACATCGGCGGCGAGTCTTTGCTGGCCTTCTGGATGAACACGCGGGAGACGTAGCACCAAACCGGCGCCAGCGGTATGCCCGAAGCCCGCGAAGTGGCGAGGAGCCGGCACCCGTCGGAATAGCATCGCCCGAAAGCCACCGAAATCCGTCAGGTCTCGGCCTCACTCCGGAGCAGGGTTTTCTGGGATTCCTACCGGAACGAGGGGGACTTCCTCTCCGAGGTCGGCGAGGACTTCGTCGAGCTCGCCTTGCCTCGAAGACGTGGAAATCACGGCAATTATCCCACTCCCGTCCCCCGTCAGATGCGCGAGACCTTCGTACCCTTCGAGGATCGATCGCAGCCACACCACCTCGGCGTCATCCACCCGAAAGGTGCGGCAGACAAGGCCCGGCCCCATCAGGCTATCGAGGCGACGACTCACTCACCCCGGCCGAATCTTCGAGGAACCGGCCGATCGACCGGAAGCGATCGTAGCGCTGCGCGACCAGCTCTTCTTCCGACTTGGTCCGGAGCGACGAGAGATACCCCGCGAGCGCTTTCTTGAGCTCCTTCGCGGTGGCTTGGGGGTTTCGATGCGCGCCGCCGAAGGGCTCGCGCACGCGGGTATCCGCCACTCCCAAGCTCACCGCGTCCTCGGCAAGCAAGCGAAGCTGTTCCGCCGCCTCCGACGCGCGGGCGCCGTCGCGCCAAAGGATCGACGCACAGCCCTCTGGCGTGATCACGCTGTAGGTCGCGTACTGCAGCATGAGCACTTTGTTTGCGACGCCGAGCCCGAGGGCCCCTCCGGAACCGCCCTCCCCGATCACTGTGGCGATCACGGGGACCCTAAGCCGGCTCATCACTAACAGCGCACGGCCGATCGCCTCGGACTGTCCCCGCTCCTCCGCGCCGAGGCCGGGATAAGCCCCCGGAGTATCGATGAACGTGAAGATCGGCCGACGAAATCGGGCCGCGAGTTCCATGATGCGGCACGCCTTTCGGTAGCCTTCGGGATGCGCCATGCCGAAGTTTCGATGCACCTTCTCCTTGGTGGTGCGGCCCTTCTGCTGACCGATCACCGCCACGCTCTCCCCTTCGAAGCGGGCAAAGCCTGCCACGATCGCCGGGTCGTCGGCGAACGCTCGGTCGCCGTGGAGCTCCACCACATCGTCGAATATCAGCGCGAGATAATCGAGAAAGTACGGCCGATCCGGATGCCGACTCAGCTGGACCTTCTGCCAGATGGAAAGCCCTTCATAGATATCGCGCTGCAGCTTCTCCGCCCGCTCTTCGAGCTTCTGAATCTGCTTTTCAATGGTCGCTTCGGACTCGGAGACGGACCGGAGTTCGCGAATCCGGTCCTCCAGTTCCACAAGCGGTTTCTCGAATTCGAGGTAGGAAGCCATCGATTGCCTTATCTGCAGCCTTGCCTAAAGCCTTGTCTCAAGCGGAGTCTAAGCGACAACTCAGGCCGCTATTGCGGCCGGGTTCGGTCGTCGAAGCTCGGCGCCCGTTCGCCGACCACGTTGTAGATCTTGAGGGGCTGCGCCTTTCCTTTGACGCTCGTCGGGGGAAGCGCAACCGTCTCGAACTGATCCTTGACTCGCTGATACGTGTTCTCGCTGATGATCACTTCTCCCGCCTTCGCGAGAGAGCAGAGCCGCGAGCCAGTGTTCACCGTATCGCCAACCACCGTGTATTCGAGGGCTTTGCTGCTGCCGATGTAGCCCGCGACGACCTCGCCACTGTTGATGCCGATCCCGACTTCGAGCGTTTCTTCTCCGCGCTCTTGGCGAGCCTCATTGAAGTCCTTGAGCACGCTCATCATCTCGAGCGCGGTCTTCACCGCCCGGACCGGGTCGTCGTTGTGGCCCACCGGAGAGCCGAAGAGAGCCATGATCTCGTCGCCCACGAACTTATCGAGCGTGCCTTCGTACTTGAAGATGATCTCGACCATGTGCTCGAAGTAGTCGTTGAGCATGTCGACGACATCCTGCGCCGCGCGGGACTCGCTCATCGACGTAAAGCCACGAATATCGCTGAACAGAATCGTCGTGTCGCGGAGCTCACCGCCCTTCGCGACCTCGACTTCACCGCTCAGCACCTGTTCGGCGATGGCGGGCGAAAGCAGTCGTTGAAACCGCTCCCGGGTGACCGCTTCTTTCTCTAGCTTCTGCGCGTAGAGGCTGTTTTGCACCGCGATGGCCGCTTGGTTCGCGATGTTCTGAAAGAGCTGAAGGTCCTTCTCGGTGAACGCGTTCGCCGCGATCTGAGAATCGAGAAGCATCAACCCGAAGACCTCGCCGGAGTGCATGAGGGGGACCGCCATGCTCGAGCGAATCCCCTGCATGATGATCGAGTGGGCGCCCTGAAACCGGGAGTCGACGGATGCATCGCTCGAAAGTACGGCGGCTTTATCGCGAAGGACTTCGTTGATGATCGTGGTCGACAGCACGACCTCTTCGCCCTCCGCCATCGTCTTTTTCGTGCGCACGCACGCCGGCTTGAGCTCCCCATCGTCGCCGTAGAGCAGAATCACCCCCCGGTCCGCGGCGAGGAGTTCGAACGCGCAGTCGAGGATCTTCGCGTTGAGCTTGTCGACGTCGAGCTCCACTCCGATGGCGCGAATGACCTCATAGCTCACCCGAAGCTTTTCATAGTCGCGTCGAAGCGCGTCCTGATCTTGAATGAGTCGTTCGGGAAGAAAGTTCTGGTCGAGGAGCGGCTGAAGCTTGGTTCGGATGTGGCTCTCGACCATCCCCGGAGCGATGGTCACCCGCGACATGTTCTTGCTGTCGCCGGGACTGTCGGCGGGCACCTCGT
>JBCCZL010000822.1:0-3646 GCA_039187775.1 Myxococcota bacterium | reverse complement strand
CGACGTCCGACCGACGGCTGTGCACGCCAAAGGGTCGCTTCGAGAAGGGTACCGGTTGGTACTGGGCTCGCGCGTTGCGTCCCGCGTCCTTCTTCCGCTTTTGTCGTTCGAATGCGACGACGACGCGGGACTCTACGCGGCCCTTCGAGAGATCCCTTGGTGGGAGCACCTCGATCCGCACGACACCTTCGCCATTGGAAGCTCGCAGAGCGCCGGAGGGAACGTGCCGGCGCACTTCTGGGTGCAGCGCGCCAAAGACGCCATCGTCGACGCGTTTCGGGAGCACGGAGGCGGCCGCCCGAGCGTCGACAAACAGGCGCCCGACGTTCGTTTTCACCTGCACATTGGAGACGGCAAGCACGAGCTGTCGCTCGACTACTCAGGAGAGGGGCAGCATCGCCGCGGGTATCGTACTGGGGGAGGGCGGGCGCCGCTGAAGGAGAACCTCGCTGCCGCGGTACTCTACCTGGCGGACTGGCCGACCGCGGTGAAGCAGGGGCTGTCCCTGGTCGACCCGACCTGCGGGTCCGGCACGTTTTTGATCGAGGCGGCGATGATGGCGACTCATCGTGCGCCTGGCCTCGGTCGTTCACGCTTCGGGTTCGAGCGCTGGCTTGGACACGACCAAGGGGCATTCGACGCGGAGCGGACCGACGCGCTTCATGCTGTTGACCCGACTACAGCTTCTACGATTCATGGCTACGATGCGTCGGCGCAGGTGCTCGACCTGGTACGCAAAAACCTCGAGGCGGCCGGCGTGGGCGACACGGTGTCGCTTGCGCAGCGTGCGGTAGGCAAGGTCGACAAGCCTGCGTCACACGGGGTGGTGGTGTGCAATCCGCCCTACGGTCACCGCCTCGGGGACGACGCCACGCTGTTTCTCTTCTATCAGGCGCTCGGTGACATGCTGAAGCGTGGTTTCGATGGTTGGACCGCGTTCGTCCTCGCCGCGAACGAGGGTAACGCCAAGTACCTCGGGCTTCGCGCACAGCGCAAGCACGTGCTCTTCAACGGCGCGATCGAATGCCGATTGCTCGAGATCCCCATCACGGGCGCGCCGGCCACGTCGGGGGCACCGTCGTGGCGGAAGCCGTCCGACAAAGCCGGCATGTTCGTCAACCGCGTGAAGAAGAACGACAAGAAGCGGCGCCGATGGGCCAAGCAGGCGAGGGTGGGTGCGTATCGAGTCTACGACGCCGACATTCCAGAGTACCGAGTCGCCGTCGACCGGTACGGAGACGGTGCGGTGGTCCACGTCTACCCGCGGTCGTACAGTTTCGATGACGACCTCGCTAAGCAGCGCGTGCAGGACGTACTGATCACATTGCCCGAGGCGCTCGGGATCTCGGACGACGCCGTGTTCGTCAAGGTGCGCCGCAAGCACGAGCAGGGCGATCAGTACGCGAGGCTCTCGCAGGGCGAGCGGGAACTCACGGTGACCGAGGGCGACCTTCGGTTTGCGGTGAATCTCGAAGACCGAATCGACACGGGTCTCTTCCTCGATCACCGGATCGTCCGAAGTCATGCGCGGAAGAGCTCCAAAGGAAAGCGCGTGCTCAACCTCTTTGCGTACACGTGTTCGGTGAGTGTTGCAGCGGCGGTCGGCGGGGCCGAACGTTGCACCAGCGTTGATCTCTCGAACACGTATCTCGACTGGGGCCGCAGGAACTTCACCCTCAACGATCTCGACCCGGGTGCACATCGTTTCATTCGGGAGGACGCCTTGCGCTGGCTGCGCCGTGACCGGGAACGCTACGACTGGATCTTCATCAACCCGCCCACGTTCTCCCGTTCGAAGAAGACCAAAGACGACTTCAGTATCCACAAACACCATGCCCCGCTCCTCGACGCGGCCATGGCGCTCTTGAACCCGAGCGGAGAGCTCCTCTTCACCACTCACGCCCGCAACCTCGAGATCGACGCCGGGCTCGAGCGCCGCTTCGACATCGCGGAATGCAGCAAAGAACTGGTGCCAGATGACTTCCAGCGGTCTCCGTTCGCGGCTTATCGGATCAAACGGAGACGGTGAAGCTCGGACGGTTGTCGTCCGCTTCCCGCCAAGCCACGGGCTTCGTGGGAGGGCTTGGGCGATCCCTTGGACTTTTTCTTGAGGGGATAGGTCTCCTGCGGGCGGAGAGACGGACAGCCCCGCGTGAACTGGAAGGCGTCGAGCCAAGCGGGCTCCCATTCGGCGTTACAAGCTAAGAAGGGGGGTGTGCTCGGATAGGTTTGCCCCGCTCTCGATGAAGGGCGGTCCCCCGGCGATGGGATACGTCGGGTTCTGCGGACTCCCGCTCGGCGTCATTGGCTAAGGGAAGGGGGCGTTTGGTAGCTATGCTCTCGATGCAAGAGAAGGGGGCGGTTGGGTAGGTGTGTTCTCGCTGCACCGTTCTCGACTCGTCTTTGAGGTGCCCGAAAAGGCGGCCCGGTGTGACACGCAAGCCTTCCGGCGGGTCGGAGTTTCCGAGCCCCGGACACTTCCGTTCCGTTTTTCCCTCGTGGCGCTCCAAGTCCTCGCTCCTGGTTCAGCTCTTCCCATTATTGTGAGACGATCTCTTGACTAAGATTAATATCTGCAATATTCAAAATAGATGTCAAACCCCTCTTCGAAGAGGTATCGGGCCGTGGCATCGGGTCAGCCGCGTGCAGGTAGGCCCCGAGGGCCCGGCAAACCTCGAAAGCGACGCCGTCGTGGCGAAGCCCAGCTTCATCTCGATTCCCTGCGTCATGGTGGACGGCGTGAGGGGGCCGGTCGGCCGAAGTCGAGTGACAAGGTCGGTCACGATACGCGGCCGGTGTTGCCTCACTCCGTTCCGGTACACGTGACCATGCGGTTTGATCGGCGGCTTCGGCTTCGTTCAGGGAGGCTCTATGGGGTCATTCTGCGCGCAATCGGGGCTGCGCAGGGGCGGTTTTCGATGCGCGTGCTGCATTGGTCGGTGCAGCATGGGCACGTGCACTTGATCGTGGAGGCCCGGCATCGCCGGTCTCTTTCAAAAGGGATGCAGGGGCTCTCGATTCGGATCAGCAAGGGGATCAATCGGGCGATGGGTCGGCTACGGGGGCGAGTGCTCGTCGATCGGTATCACGCCGTACAGCTCGGGACACCTCGTCAGGTGAGGCATGCACTGGCGTACGTGCTCAACAATCGGCGGAGGCACTTGAGGAAGCTTGGGAAGGCGCAGCCGGGACGAAACTGGGTCGACCCGTTCTGTTCGGGGCTGCGAGAGGGGGTGGTGTTTCAGGCGCTTGGGCAGGCGCCGAGTGCAGCGCCGCGGACCTGGCTAGCGGGGGTGGGGTGGAAGCGGCACGGCCCAGTGAGGGTGACTGAGGTTCCCGGGGACGGCTGAGTCCCAACCTGGTGGATGGTCTCCCTCCCGCGTCTGGCTCCAAAGATCTTTGATTTTCTGGCTCTCGAAGGAGGTTCTATAAGCCCGGTGCGCAAACTCGTTTCTGATCTTGCGCCAGCTCTCAAGGTTCATGGTCGTGGCGGGTGTGATCCAGCCTAGGTGCCTCCTCATAAGGATCCGTGAAGCGAAGTTGCCGAGGGGACCATTGGAGCCAAAGATCGCTTGTTCGTCACGGTTGCTCTCTATCTCGTACAGGTGCGACTTGATTAGGTACCGGATTCTGTCTTCTAGATGGG
>JBCCZL010000821.1:0-3660 GCA_039187775.1 Myxococcota bacterium | reverse complement strand
GGCAGATGAACCGCGAGAGTCGGCGTCTCTTCAAGGAGGCTTTCGTCGCGGTCAACGAGCGATTCAAGGTCGCGTTTCCGAAGATGTTTGGCGGTGGGCGGGCCGAACTCCGCCTCAGCCAGCCCGACGACCTTTTGGAGTCCGGCGTCGACATCATCGCTCAGCCACCGGGCAAACGGATCGGCTCGCTCGAGCTGATGAGCGGCGGCGAAAAAGCGCTCACCGCGGTCTCGCTCATCTTCGCGATCTTCCAGTACAAGCCGAGCCCGTTCTGCCTGCTCGATGAGGTCGACGCGCCGCTCGACGAAGCCAATATTGGTCGCTTCGCTGACGCGGTCCGACAGATGACCGACCGTTCTCAGTTCATCATCATCACTCATGCGAAGCGCACCATGGAGTCTGCGGACGTGCTCTATGGGGTGACCATGGAGGAGCCCGGAGTGTCGAAGCTCGTTTCGGTCGAACTTCGAGGAGCTGGGCTTCGAACGGGAGTCGCCGCGGGTGGCGCCCCCCGTGGCGGTCGCGCCGCAGTGGCATAGCGCTCCCGGTTGGCAGCCCACCGGCGGTGCTAGCCCGCATCGGTCACCCGTCGGCGTGTCTCGCGCCCGAAAGCACTGTCTTCCCCCGGCCTTCTCCCGGGCCTTCTCCCGGGCCTTCTCCCGGGCCTTCTCCCGGGCCTTCTCCCGGGCCTTCTCCCTCCAGCCGTCCTCGCGGTACGTTGAGTACCGCGGCGGCGTCTTCCCGTCCGAGGTCCGCGGGAATCCAGCACTTTCGAACGCGATCCATCCCCTCTGGTGACCGATGCGGGCTAGCGCGAAACGCTCGCTATTCGAGATCTTCGGCGAGCTCTTCTCGGGCGGCGATCGCCAGCTCCTGCTCGGCTCGATACTCGGGGTGGGTCACCCGAAGCGAGACCGCGACTTCACGGTCTCGGAGCGCGGCGATGGGGTCGTGGCCAACTTCGAACCGGAGGTAGTTCACTGCGGGAAGTCGATCCTCTTCCTCACCGTCGAGCGGTTGGAACACCGCTTTGAACGCCCGGTCACCGACCACGAGGCTCACGTGGTCGCCAAGGTCGTGAAACGCGCCCAGCATCCTCGCCCGCTCCTCGCGGTCATCGTATTCGATCATCAGCGTGGCCGAGAGATGGCCAGGGCTTGGAACGAGATCGTTGTAGGTATCGACCTCGTGTTGAATGGCGCTCTCTTTGGTGATCCGCTCGGTCCGGACCATCTCCTGGATTTGCCAGAGCATCGTGTCGCGGTTTTCGAACACGAACGTCAGGTGGTCGCCCACGCTCACTCGCCGGCGCTTCTTGAGAGCGATGATGCGGGTTCGGAATTGATTGCGGACCCCTTCGTAGGCACCGAGGTCGAGGATTTCATTTCGCTGGATTTTCTTCATCACTGCTTCTTTCAAACGAACGAACCAAACGCTCTGCCGTCCACTTGGCTATCCCCTTGGGGCATCAGCTCGGGGAGGCAACTTCTTCCGCCGCGATGGTCTCGGTGGTGGGCACCGGTTCGTCGCGGACGGAAGGAAGTCCGTACGCGGCGTTCAGGATTTCCGCTGGATGATAAGGCACCACCCCAAGCTCCTGAGCGAGCCGTTGCCCTGACAGCGGGCAGTCGGTAGCCACAAGGTCGAAGTCGCCGTCTCGGATCTCACCGACGAGCTTCTTCGCGTACTTGCGCCCCATTTCGTAGTGCTGGGATTTCATTCCCCAGGTCCCATCGACTGCCGAACACTCCTGAATCACCGACACTTTGGTGTTCGGGATCTTTTTCAGCACCTGCATGGTCGGAAAGCCGACTTTCTGAGCGCGAAGATGGCACGGCGCGTGGTAACCCACGCGGCCGAGGGACCGGGTGAAGTCGGTCCGAAGGGTCTTTTCGCGCTGAAGCTTTCGCACGTACTCCATCAGGTCATAGGTGTGTTCTGCGACCTCTCGGGCTTCGTCGGTCCCCAAGAGCTCCGGATAGTCCTTTTTCAAGACGTAGCTGCAGGTCGGTCCGGGAACAACCACCGCACGGCCAGCGCGGACGTGAGGGTGAAGGAGCGCCACATTGCGCCGGGCCTTGTCGACCGCGGCTTCCATGTCGCCGCCATCCATATTGGGCATCCCACAGCAGGTTTGGTCTTTCGGAAAGTGAACCGCGTAGCCGTTGTGCTCCAGGATCTGGATGGCGGCCGCTCCCCCCGCAGGGAGATTGTAGTTCACGGTGCAGGTCGCGAAGAGAGCGACCGCCCCCTTTTCGCCGGCCTCGGGGCGCGGCTCGTGGTCACGCCACCACTTGTACACACTTCTCGAAGCAAACGGAGGGAGGTTGAACTCGGCGCTGATCCCAGTGGCGGCCTCTTGGACCTTCCGGAGAAGGCGGTTCTTCGAAACGAGGTTCGATAACGGGGCGCCAAGGCCGCCAAGCTGACCGAGGAGCTGAGGCTCGCCGAGCACTCGGTCCTGCACCGTCACCCCATCGCGTTTTGCTTTCTGCGCTTTGTGTCGAAGCATCAGCCGGGGGAAATCGAGCATGAACGCATGGTCGTCGTCCGGCGTGTAGGGGCACTTGAAGTAGCAGAGCTTGCACTGAAAGCAAAGGTCGTTGACGACCTGATAGTCCTGGTCATCGAACGCTTCGATCTCGCCCTGCCGACGGTCGACGTAGCGATCCACACGGTCGAACATCTCGGGGAACGAGCCGCAGAACCCGACGCACATTCGGCAGCCGTGGCAGATGGTAAACACGCGCTCGAGCTCTTTTTCGAGGTCTCGCGGGTCCCAGTAGCGCGGGTCGTTGGGGTCGAGGGCCGGGGGTTGTTCAGGGCGCATAGATCCTCACGCGCCTCGGCGGCGCGGCGTTCGGTGCTGGGGCTCCATGGGGACAGACGCGTGGAGCAGCGCGCAGGGATGTCGCGGGACGAGGGCAAGCGCGTCGGAGGCTTCGGGATTCGTCGTCCTCGAAGAGCGGCGCCGACGGACCGCCGAGACGATCCGTCGACCGCAGCCCTTCGGCGGTCGGTTCCAAGGTCCTGGGCTTTCGATGCGCCGCTGGGAGCGTGTTAGCCCATTTCGTCGAGCGCTTTTTGGAACCGTCCCGCGTGGGACTTTTCTGCCTTCGCGAGGGTCTCGAACCACTCCGCGATGTCGTCGAAGCCTTCTTCACGGGCGGTCTTGGCCATCGACGGGTACATCTCGGTGTACTCGTAGGTCTCTCCCGCGACCGCGGCTGCGAGGTTGAGTTCGGTAGCTCCGATCGGCTTGCCGGTAGCCGGGTCCCCGACTTTCTTCAGGAAATCGAGGTGCCCGTGGGCGTGGCCAGTCTCCCCGTCGGCGGTGTCCTTAAACAGGCCGGCCACGTCGGGATAACCCTCCACATCGGCGACCTTAGCGAAGTAGAGATAGCGCCGGTTGGCCTGCGATTCCCCGGCGAACGCATCCTTGAGATGCTGCTCGGTCTTGCTTCCCTTGAGTTCTGCCATCTGAACGTTCTCCATGCCCGCCGCCAGCGGCGACTTTAGACTGATTCTAAACTTGGCAGACTTTGGGTTCGAGGCCGAGGGGTGTCAACCCTTTCGTGGACTACCGGCATTCGCTTCCCGAGTCTTTGGTGATGAGCGGCCGCAGCGTTTCGCTGTGCTCGATCCAGTGGTCGCGGACCG
>JBCCZL010000820.1:0-3694 GCA_039187775.1 Myxococcota bacterium | reverse complement strand
TTTTGGGATTTGCCCGAAAGTACGCCGAGGGGGACGAGGAGGCGATTCAAACGGTGGCCCCCGACAAAGGCTCGGGCGCGATCGAAGGGCTCGCTCGGAAGAGCGCGGACGCCATCTTCGCGGAGCTTCACAGCGAGTCGGTGCGGCGGGTGTTTGCCGGGCTGGCAGAGGCGGGCGTCGACCTGACCGCGGAAAAGAAGGAAACCAAGAGTGTGGAAGGGGTCGCGGGCAAGACCTTTGTCCTCACCGGCACCCTGCCCACCCTGAAGCGGAGCGCGGCGGGTGAGATGATCAAGTCGGCCGGGGGCAAAGTGACGGGCTCGGTCTCGAAGAAGACCCACTATGTCGTCGCGGGGGAAGAGGCTGGCAGCAAACTGGAAAAGGCGAACAAACTCGGCGTCGAGGTGATCGATGAGGCGGGACTATTGGCGCTCCTGCAGGGCGCTTGATCCAACCGTGAGCCGAGTCACACCGGGGCTCCGCTTCGATGCGACAACCGCGAAAGGCCGGCATCCAGTTCGTGATGTTGGTCGCACCAGTCGTGTTCTGCTTGGTATGCACCGGATTCTCCGGCGCGTGGAGTGCCCGAAGCGGAGAGCGGGTCGAAGTGCCGGCGCTGGATTTCTCCGTCGAAGCGTCGCCCCGGAGTAACGGGGCTTGGCTGGCCACGGCGCTTTCCGGAGGGTTGGCGCTCTCCCGTGATGTGGTGTTTCACGCGAATACTGCGGGGGAGGAGCTCCTGTTTGGTGGGCTTCGACCCAGAACGGACGTGAGTCCGGAGGACGGGTCGGCCTATCTCTACTGGTATCAAGACTTTACTCCGCCGATTCGCGGATCCGTGATGGCGACGCTTCCCCTGCGGCACGCCACCTCCCTCGTGGTGGGCGCATTTATCGATCTCTTCGCCCACCCCGGTCCCGGTCTCGAAGGCTACCGATCGACGGAGGAGCTGGGCGGCTTCGCCGGGGCCGAGCATCGTAGCGATGATGGCGCGCTCCGGCTGGGGCTCGTCGGCCGCTTCGGCGGAGAGCGCTTTCACCGCAATGTGGGAAGAAGCCTCGGGGAAGGAACCTGGTCGGTGATGGCAGGCCTCACCTACCGCACCGCGCGCAGCGTGTTTTGAACGGCGGACTCTGCACCGACGGACTCTGCTCCGACGCCGCTAGTCGAAGAACCAAAGAGGCTCTTGCATGGTCGGCGCTTCGGCCGCCGGCTCGGATGCACTCACCGCGCTCGAAGCGGCTCCGTTTCTTCGCGCCGGCCGAGTCGTTCGGCGGGGTCGCGGGCGTGCCGGTCGGGCAACCTCCGCATGGGTTTCGGCCGCGGCAACGTCGACGGGAACGGCGGGAGTCTCCGATGCAGGCGTGGCCACCACCGCCGCTTCTGCAGCCGGCGTCTCGTTGGCGGGGTCTGCGGCGGGGTCTGCGCTAAGAGTTCCTGTCGGTGCGACGATGCGGGTCTGCTTTGGAGAACGACGCGCGAACTCGGATTCGTCGGTCAGCTGTTCTCCGACGACCGGAGCGGCCCCGACGCCCGCGAACAGGATCGCGGCTGCAGCGACGACTCCGAGCCACACGCCCCGCCGTCGCGACCGGGCGAACGCCCTACGCGCGGCCGTGGCGGTGGGATAGCGCTCTTCCTGACGCCGGCGCAGGCAGGTGTCGATCGCCTTGTTCCAACGGTGGAGCTCGCTGGGGTTTCCGCACGCTTTCTGAAGGTCGCGGGCAATGAGGCCGAGGGCGAAGAGATCGGATCGAGGCGTCGCGCTCTCACCCCGAGCCTGCTCTGGAGACCAGTACGCTGGCGTTCCGACCGCGGCCGCGCTGAGTGAGTCTTCGCCCTGAAGGTCACCGGCGAGCCCGAAGTCCATCACCACCACCCGGTCATGGAGGCCGACCATCACGTTGCCGGGCTTCAAGTCCCGGTGCACCACCCCCGCGCCATGAATCGCCTGGAGTGCTTCAAGAATCGCATCGAGCCAGGTGGTGGCCGCCGACGGGGTCAGCGGTTCGTCGCCATAGGCCGCACCGGAAAGCGCCTGGCGAAGAGAACGGCCCTCGATGAGCTCCATGGTGATGAAGTAGGTCTCGCCAGAGACCCCAAAGTCGTAGACCCGACAGACCCCCGGATGAGCGATCCGCCGAGCAAGCACGACTTCGCGTCGAAGTCGATCCACCAGCTGGGGCGTCTCGACGAGATGAGGGGCCAGGATCTTCAGGGCGACCGGGTGGCAGATCTGCTCGTCGAACGCTTCGTACACGACGCCCATGCCGCCGCGGCCCAGTACTCGAATGATTCGAAATCGTTCGGCTAACCGCGCCCCCGGACCGATTCCCGCACCAAACGGCGAGATATCTCGGACCGTCGCGTCGTCGCAGTAATACTCCTCGCTGTCGGGGAGGCGTGTCGACGCGAAGCAGTCCACCCCGCTGATTTGGCTGGTTGCCCGGACAAGGAGCTCGCGGCAGACCGCACACGAATCGAGGTGCGCTTCCTGTTCGGAATCGGGGAGTCGGTCCCCGTGAGCCAGTTCCATGACCATATGAGTGTCGAGGCAACTCATACGTCGACCGAATCTGCAGGAGTCGTGCCCGGCGCTCAGCTTGAGATCACGCTTGATTTCCTTTGGGGTTGAGCGAGCCAGAGTGGCACGACTGACCACTCGAGTGGTCACCCGTCAGGACCCCATCTGCCGCCTGGACGCAGGAAGAACCGGTTGCGTGGCCATGGGGACCGCGCAGAGTAGCGCATGACTCCGTCCTCTGCGCTCGGCCCTTCCGATTCGCCCGAGCGCCTTGAAACGTTAGTGAACAATGGGCTTCGGCGGATCGCGGAGAGCTGGCCTTCGCTCCGCCCTCCGGACGCTGCCTTCCTTCGCTACGTCGGCGAGCGCCTGCCCGAGGGTGACCCCGCGGACGTCGTCGGTGCGGTCGAGTTTTCCGATCTGTATCTCGCGTTTGTGTGCGGGTTGGGTGATCAACGTGGGCTCCGGGCGTTTGAGGATCGGTACGCCGCAGCGATGCAGGCCACCGCCCGCCGTGTCACCGGGTCCGCCGAGCTTGCCGATGAAGTCGTGCAGAAGGTTCGGATGCGACTCTTCGTCCGTGGCGACCAATCCCCACGCATCCTCAGCTACTTAGGACGAGGCTCGCTTCGCGCATGGGTCCAGGTGGCGGTCACGCGGACCGCGCTGATGGAGCTTCGAAGCCGTGGACGGAAAAAGGAGACGCCGGGAGAGCTGGTCGACGACATGCTCCCCGTGATCGGAGATCCGGAGCTCGACTTTGCCCGGCAACAGTTTCACGCCGAGTTCTCGGAGGCCTTTCTCGAGGCGATGGCGAAGCTCTCCAACAAAGAGCGAAACATTCTTCGCTACTATCTTCTTGAAGGCCTCAACATCGAGCGCATCGGAAAGATCTACGGTGCGCACCGTGCCACGGTCGCTCGCTGGATCGCGGCCTCACGGGTACGGCTGCTCGAGGACACCAAAGAGCTTCTCCGGGCGCGTCTTGGGGCACGTTCTTCGGAGGTCGACAGTCTCTTCCGGCTGATGCAAAGCCAGCTCGACCTAAGCATCGCAAGCGTCCTCCGAGACTAGCCCGCATCGGTCACCAGTCGGCGTGTCTCGCGCCCGAAAGCGCTGCATTCCCCCGGCCTTCTACCGGGCCTTCTCCACGGCCTTCTCCCTCCAGCC
>JBCCZL010000819.1:0-3707 GCA_039187775.1 Myxococcota bacterium | reverse complement strand
GCGGCTCGAAGGGGTGGACCAGGCCCCTGGCGGAAACGGCTATTTGACCGCGTTCTTCGGCACCACTCGCAACCTTCTTCTTTTCGCTCCGGGCTCCGACGTGAACCTCCAGGACCCGGCCCAATCCTGCGGACGAATCGTCGACCGCTGCGAACTGACCCTTTCGGTGCCCCACGGCGCCACCCAGATCTTCGCCACCATCGCCGAAGGCGACGATCAGGGAACGATGGACCCGAGCGACGACACCTTCTCGGCGGTCGTCTTTGCGCTCACCGAACTCCTGATGGTCGACAGCTCGATCCGTGAGGCGACGCTCACTGCGATCGATAGCGAGGCGTTGGTCGCGGTTTCCGTCGACCTTCCCACGCCGCCAAGCAACATCGCCGGATCGGTGATCGGGGTTCCCGGCGTTCGAACCGGCGACGAGGTGATCATCTTCGGCGCCGCGACCGCACCGGCATTTCGCGGCCCCGACCTCGCGCAGTCGGTGGGCGGCGGCGCGTACTGGGCCGTCGCGATCGCCCAAGACGACCGGCACACCAGCGCGGTCCTCGCTCGGCAGCTCGCGGTAGGACCGCAGACCGGTGCACTCACGCTCTCGCTCCCGGAGCTCCCGGTGACTCCCCTCGCGGGAAGGCTCGGCAGCAACGTGACGATGGAGGCGCGTTCGCCGGTGACTTTCCGGACGGTCGAGCAGGACGGGCTTCTGGTGGTGGTCTTCGATAGCCGAGGGGTCGTGCCGGTTCCCGAAGGCTTGCCGACGAAGGTCTCCGAATACTTCGGTGGCGATGCCCGCGGTGAATTTTCCTGGGCCGATGCCGTGGATCGGATCACCGAGCGGGCGTCGACAATGGTCGAATAGCCACCATCGAATGGTGGGAAAGGCGTCGAATCTCGGTGCCGCGGCTCCCCACGGACCTTGACCTAATGTAGCGGGGCGTCGAGTCTCCCGCGCCATGGGGTCTTTGACCACGGTGGCGACGCTGGTGATCCTCACCCTCGTTCCGTTCTTGTTTATCGTGGGCACGAGCTTCGTGAAGATCTCGGTGGTCTTCTCGATCCTGCGAAACGCCCTCGGAACTGGCCAGGTACCCTCCTCCTCGATCATCACCGCCCTCGCGGTCATTCTTTCCCTGTATGTGATGGCGCCGGTCGGCGAAGACATGGTGGTTGCGGTCACGCCCTTCGCGGATCGAATCGATCCGGACGCTCCGCTCCGCGGTGAAAGCGGTACTGCCGCGGTGGAAGCATTCCAGGCGGGCAAAGAGCCGCTTGTCCGATTCCTCGAGCGCAATTCCGGAGAACGCGAGCGCGACCTGTTCTACCAGCTGGCGGTGGACGCTCGCGACGATGACTCGTCGGTGAGCCGAGACGATCTCCTCGTCGTGCTCCCCGCATTTCTCATCACCGAGCTGGGGGAAGCGTTCCTCATCGGCTTCCTCGTGTTCATACCGTTTCTCGTGCTCGAACTCGTGATCTCGAATGTGCTCCTCGCGCTTGGCATGCACATGATGAACCCGAGCACCATCTCGCTTCCGTTCAAGCTTCTGCTGTTCGTGATGGTCGACGGCTGGTTCCTTCTCGCCGAAGCCCTCATCACCGGCTACACGTAGTCGGTATCGGGTTAGACCGATGCGGGCTAGCCGCCCGGCTTTCCGAGACGCCGCAGGAGGTCCGAAAAGCCGTGCCCCGATTCGTCGGGAAGCTCCGGGAGCTCATCGGGCGAAAGCTCGGCCAGCACTTGCGGCGCGGCGCCTTCGCCGGCTCCAAGAAGCAGCACCTTTTCTCCGATTCGGATGAGGTAGAGCGACCGGCCTCGCTCGAGGATCACTCGTTCGAGCACCTCGACCCGCCGCCCCGAAAAGCCGCCAAGGCCGGCGCCTCGCTTCTGCGCCCAACGGAGCACGACGAACGCGAGGATAGAAACCGCAAGGAGAGCAAGGAGCGCCTGAACAAGGGAGGCTCCATAGCCGCCGAACGCCCCCTGAAGGACCACTCCGAGGCCGCCGCTATACAGCACTCCGCCCACGTCGGGCCTACTCGGCGGCTTCGGCGGCCTCGCCAAAGTCGACGGCTTTCACGAGCAGCTCGGCGATATCGAGCTGATCGATCTCTTCGTCTTTGTCCTGGTTCTTCAAGCCATCGGTGAGCATGGTCATGCAGAACGGGCAACCGCTCGCCACGGTGTCCGCTCCGGTGTCGAGCAGCTGAAGAGTGCGCTTCACGTTCACCCGGTTCTCGTTCTGCTCTTCCATCCACATCTGCGCGCCGCCGGCACCACAGCAGAGGCCCTTGCTCCGATTCCAGTAGGGCACCTCGAGGAGCTCGACGCCGGGAATCGCCCGAAGCACCTCCCGTGGCGACTCGTACACGTCGTTGTAACGGCCGAGGTAGCAGCTATCGTGAAATGCAATCTTGGCGGTGACCGACTTGCTCGGCACGAGCTTTCGCTGCGCGAGGAGGCCCTGAAGGAAATCGGAATGGTGGACCACTTCGTAGCGACCGCCGAAATCCGGATACTCGTTTGCCAGCGTGTTAAAGCAGTGCGGGCATGCCGTAACGATCGTCTTCTTGTCGCAGGCGTAGCCGTTGAGCGTTTCGATGTTCTGCTCGGCGAGCATCTGAAACAGGTACTCGTTGCCGGCGCGGCGCGCTGGATCTCCGGTGCAGGTCTCTTCGGTGCCGAGCACCGCGAAATCGACGCCCGCGTGGGTCAGCAGCTTGGCCACCGCCTTCGCCGTTTTCTTGGCGCGATTGTCGTAGCTCGCGGCGCAGCCCACCCAATAGAGCACGGCTGCGTCTTTGTGATCCGAAAGGAACGGCACTTCGATGCCATCGTTGCGCTTGAGCTCATCTACCCAGTCGCCCCGGTCGGCCGCCGAGATATTCCAGGGGTTCCCATTCATTTCCATGCCCTGGAAGGGGCGCTGGAGCTCGGGCGGCATCTCCGCCTTCACCATCACGAGTTCTCGCCGCATGCCCACGATCTTGTCCACGTAGGAGATCATCACCGGGCACTGCTCCTCGCAGGCGCGGCAGGTGGTGCAGGCCCAGAGCACATCCGGGTTGACGATGTTGGGAACGAGCTCCACCGGCTTTCCCGAGCGAAAGTAGCCATCTTCGGGGGCCGGAGGATTCGCGTGAATTGGCTCGCGCGTGTCGCCGTCTTGTTCCGGGCCGGCGCGAAGGGTATCGCTGACGCCCTCCTCGTCGCCGAACATCGCGTTCTCGGTGTCGTAGAGATGGTCCCGGAGCGCTAGCGTGAGATGCTTCGGTGAAAGGGTCTTGTCGGTGGTGTAGGCGGGGCAGTTGTCGCTGCACCGGCCGCACTCGGTGCAGGTGTAGAGGTCGAGGATGTGATTCCAAGTCAGATCCTCGAGCCGATTGATGCCCACCGATTCGTCGCGCTCCACCTTGCCTTCGAGGTCATCGACCTTGGGCAGTGCGCCGCGCGGGGTTCGGTCGTGGGTGAACACGTTGGGAATCGCGGTGATGATGTGGAAATGCTTCGAGAACGGAAGGATATTCAGAAAGATGAGCACCAACGCGGAGTGCACCCAAAAGCCGACGTGGGCGGTCGCGATCAGCGCCCCATCGCTCATCCCGCTCGCGGCGAACGCCCAGAGTGACGCGAACCACTCGGCGCTCATGGTGAGCTCCTGCCCGGCGGCTCGGGTGGTGAGGACCTTCCAGGCGCCGTAGTAGAG
>JBCCZL010000818.1:0-3713 GCA_039187775.1 Myxococcota bacterium | reverse complement strand
TCGAACCCGATCCATCACCTCTGGTGACCGATGCGGGCTAGAGCCAGCGCTTGAGGCGGAAGTAGATCACGAAGAACACCGCGATGAGGACCATCAGGATCCACACGTAAGCATAGCCGAAGCCCCATTTGAGTTCGGGAATGACCTCGAAGTTCATGCCATAGAGCCCGGTGATAAACGTCAGCGGGAGCATCACCGTGCTGATCACCGTGAGCACCTTCATCACTTCGTTCATCTTGTGCGACTG
This sequence comes from Myxococcota bacterium, assembly GCA_039187775.1. Lineage (GTDB taxonomy): Bacteria > Myxococcota_A > Polyangia > Polyangiales > JBCCZL01 > JBCCZL01. The sequence goes on along the minus strand of JBCCZL010000818.1, from coordinate 3,466 downwards.
GACGCTAAGGTAGCCGTCGAGGGCTGCGGATACGAGGGACCGGTAGGTCTCTCCGAGGTCGATCACCCGCAGAAAGTGATCGTACACGTCGCGGAAGAACGGCGTGGCCTCCGACGGGACGTTCGCGAAGGGCTTGCTGCTAAGTTCGCGAAGAATGTCCCGCTGATGCATCCCCGAACGGCGAATCCGCTGGAGTCCGTGCTTTAGCTCGAAGATCTCCTCGAGAAGCTCCGGCCGGGGGTTTCGAAAGATGTCGATCTCGAGCTCCTCGACCTCTTCGCCAAAGCGTTCCATCAGGGGCAAGAAGCGATCGACCTGGCGGTCGATGATTGCGTGGGCGAGGAACGCCGGACCCTTGCGGAGGAGCTCGCAGTCTTCTCGAAGGAGCTTTTCGACATCTTCGACGGAGCGTGAGCGCCGAGGATGGTGGGTGATCAGATAGTTCGACCCAATGATCACATCGAGCTCGAGGACTTCGAGGTCGCGGGGCTGATCGTGCTTGTAGTAGAGGCCGTGCACGATGATGTAGAGGTAGTCAGCGTGCCGCTCGAGCTTGGGCTGGGAATCTTGCCAGATGTCCTCGACGTTCAGCGGATGGATACCGAACACGTCCGTGAGAAGGGTGTCGATGGCCTCGGTTCGCGCATCGATGTCCACCCAGCAGCGGGCCGACGAGTCGGACAAGAAGGCGCCGATCCCATCGATGTTTGGAGTGCGGAGCTTACCGTCGGCGCCGCAGGCGAAGGCTCGAATCGCCATCGCGCAAGCGTACCGCCATCGGGGAGCGCGGCCCCAGAAACCGGCAGCCGTGGGGGGTTGGCGTCAGTATTCGCCGATGAGCTCGAGGAGATCATTCAGCGCGAGTTCGTTGGTGATGACCACCCGGGCCGGGGCGGGGTTTTCCGGGTCCGCCAGGTAATAGCCCTGACCGAACGGCACGCCGATATCGACGAGGGCGCGAAGGGTATCGCGGTCCTCGATCCCTTCGGCGACGACCTCCGCATCGAGCTCGTCGCAGAGCCGAAGCACATTTCGAATGAGGCTTCGTGCCCGTTCGTCGGAGGCCGCCCGTCGCACGAGCGAGCCATCGAGCTTTACGTACGCGGGCTCGAGTTCGGCGATGTAGAGAAGGTTCGAGTGCCCGGCGCCGAGATCATCGATGGACAGGCGAACGCCGCGTCGACGGATCTCCTCGAGCACTCCCCGGCAGACTTTCGAATGGCTAAGGGGCACCGATTCGCTCAGCTCGAGGTAGGTGCTGTGGCTGTGGTGATAGATTGGATCGCTCGAATCGATGAGCCACGGCTCCTCGAGCTCCGATGGGTGTACGTTCACGAAGAGCGGAGCTCCGGGGGCGCCTTGAAACGCCAAGCGACGAGCGAGCCGACCGAGCGCACCGGCGCACGAAGCGTCTGCTGCTTCGGCAAAAAGGGCGCGGGGCTGAGTGAACCCCGGCGCAGTACTGCGGACGAGTGCTTCGTACGCGAAAATTTCGGTCGACCAGAGGTGCACAAGCGGCTGGTAAAGGACAAAGAGCTCGCCGCTCGCCAACACCTCGGGAAGGTGCAGAGGAGTAGGAGTGAAGGACGTGCCTTCGGGCCCACGAATCCAATCCGCGAAGGATCGCGTCGCGTAGGTGGGTTCCTTTGTTTCCGCTAGTGTCACCCTGGTCGACCCAGTTCCCCCCCCGGGCTCCCTCCTAGTGGCTCGCGGCCCACCCTCGCTCTTTTCAAGGTGCAGCGCCGACGACAATGGGTAAATCGGGAATAACCCTTAAAGTGCCGATGTCGGACAAAAAGCGAGTGATTTCAGTATCTTTGGCGTGCGATTGAGCCCTGGCCGAAACACTTAGGTGTTAACCCTTAAGTCCAAAGAAAAGCTAGCAATTTCAGGCCCAAGGCGGAAGTGGCCGCTCCGTGCTTCACGAAGTAGCCTGCGTGGGTGAGCAACGCTCCGCCCTTTCTTGTGCTCGAAGACGAGCCCGGACTGGCCCGCGATCTCCGTCGACGGTTCGGGGCGCATGGGCCGGTTCGGCTCGCCCACACCGTGGCCGAGGCGCTGGAGTTTTTGGAGAGCGAAGCGGACTTTGCGGGGTTTGTGCTCGACGTCGGATTGCCGGACGGTTCGGGCCTGGATGTGCTTCGCGCAGCGCGCGAGCGCTTTCCGGACGTGGATGCGCTGGTGGTGACCGCCTTCGTCGAGCCCGAGCCGATCAATCAGGCGGTGTCGCTCGGGGCGTTCTTTGTCGCAAAGCCCTACACGTCGCGAGAGCTCGAGCCGTTCATCGAGCGCTGTCTCGAGCGCGGCAAGAGCGAGGCCCCGCGATCGCTCTATCAGGAAGTCCTCGGCGCCCAAAACGTGAGCCCCGAGTCGAGAGAGGAAGCGCTCGGACGGCTTCGCGAGGCCAGTGGCTTAACTCCCCGGGAATCGACGCTGATCGGATTTCATCTCGATGGTCTGACCCGGAGCGAAGTGGCGGAAGCGCTTTCGATCAATATTAAGACCTACGATAGTCATGCGGGTCGGATCCTCAGCAAGACGGGAGCACCCACCATGTACATGCTGTGCGTTCGGTTGCTTCTCGCTGCCCAGAGCGAACGAAAATAGGCGGCGCAGCGAGGGGTAGCGCAAGCGAGGCGCAAGTTCAGACCGATCGTGGGAGGGTGGTCTGGGCGCGAAACCGCCCGTCGATGTAGCGCCAGGGCAGGTGCTCGTCGCGCCCCTCGGGGATGCCGAGGCGGGGCCGTCGAAGCACTTCGGAGGGCCGATCGCCCACGTCTTCGATGTGAAAGGCCCTCGTGAACCGCTTACCGGTCCACTCTTTGACTCGAAGGTCGAGGGCTTTGCAGAGGAGCGTTTGGCCGGAGCAAAGCCGGAGTTCGTCCCGCGCTCCGCCGTCTCGGCGCGGGTTGAGGCGATGCATGACGCGGAGCGTCGACCTTGGGGATCGGCCGTCGATGTAAGGAGCCCCCGCCTTGATCAGCACCGCGTTTCCTTCGCCTCGGCAGCTCACGTTGAGTGAATCGCCGGCGCGGGAGTAGTACATGTAGATCGTTCCCGGGGCCATGAAGAGGGCTTCCCGGCTCGGGGTGCGACCGAGCGAAGCGTGGCTTCCCTTCTCGCGCTTTTCGTACGCTTCCGTTTCGACGATGCGGACGCTCAGCCAGTGCTTCTTGTAACGTCGACGAAGTACCGTGCCGAGGAGCGCGCGGGCCACCGTGCGGGGTCCCCGGTCGAAAAATTCCGGTGGCAACATGACCGAATCGTAGAGTGTGTCGGGTTCGCGCAAAAGACGAAGCGCGGAGGGGCGGCGGTTCAGAGTATCCTCTCGATATGCGCAGCTCGACTTCGATACTTCTCCTTGCGTTGTTCTTTGCTGCCTGCGGGGACGACGAAAACGGACCCGTCGATGCCACGGCGCAGGATGCCACACTGGAGGGTGCGGTAAGGGATACTGGATCGGACG
>JBCCZL010000817.1:0-3714 GCA_039187775.1 Myxococcota bacterium | reverse complement strand
CGGATGGTGTGGGCGGGGGTTCCGGTGATCAATGTTCCGACTAAGGTGCGCTACGTGGCCGAGGAAGATGGCGGCGTGTCGCACTTTCGCTTGTTCCGGGACAATGTGCTCATCAGCTGGATGCACACGCGGCTCATGGTGACGAAGATCTTCTCTGCGCTCCTTGGGCGGCGCCTTCCTCCGAAGAAACGAGCGCTGACCGGATGACCGAGGAGGCCGACTGGCACGACGAACCGGAGCGCGGGTCGGCGTGGGGCATCGCGCTCACGGTGAGGCTCGCGACGATGTTTGGCCGAGCGCCGGTGCGCCTCCTGGTTCGGGTCATCACGCTTTACTTTGCGCTCTTTGCCCCGAAGGCTCGGGCGGGCGCGAACGCGTTCCTTCGCCGGGTGGGGGCTCCGACGGGCTTCTGGCCCGCGTACCGACAGATTCTTCGCTTCGGTCAGACCACCCTCGACGGGCTCTTCTTTCTTCGACGCAAGTTCAAGTACTTCGAAATCACGCGAACGGGACATCTCCATCTCGAGCAGCTTCGCGACGATCGAAAGGGCGCGATCCTCCTCGGGGCGCATCTCGGGAGCTTTTACGCGATGCGCGGGCAGAGTGAACGAGAAGAGCTTCGACTCCACCCGCTCGTCTACCAACAGAACGCACAGAAGATCAATCGTGCGATCGAAGCGATCGACCCGGACGCGAACGTTCAGCTTATCCAGATTCAAGACAACAACATGGAGTTCATGCTCCGGGTGAAGGAGCTCATCGAGCAGGGGGCGATCGTAGCGATCCTGGGCGACCGGGTGCCGAAGAGCGGGAAAGCGGTCGAGGTCGACTTTCTCGGCGGCAAGATCCGGGTGCCCGTCGGCCCGTACTTTCTCGCGTCATCGCTTCGCTGCCCGGTGTATTTCACCTGCGGTCTCTATCGCGACCCGAAGCGCTACGACCTGTTCTGCGAGCCGTTCGCAGAGCGAATCACTCTCCGACGCGGAAACCGGCTGGACTCGGTGCAACAATACGCCCAGAAATACGCGGATCGCTTGGCTCACTACGCGACGATGGCTCCCGACAACTGGTTCAACTTCTTCGATCCCTGGCAGCTCGCCGCCGATGAGTCCGCCGAAGGCGTACGGGTGGCGCCGGTGAGCGACGCAACGCGCACTGCATCGATCAGCCCCGCATCGACGAGCCCCGCATCGACGAGCCCGGCATCGACGAGCCCCGCATCGACCAGCCCGGCATCGACGAGCCCGGCATCGACGAGCACGGCATCGACGAGCCCGGCATCGACGAGCACGGCATCGACCAGCACGGCATCGACCAGCACGGCATCGACCAGCACGGCATCGACGAGCCCCGCATCGACCCGCAGTGCAGTCACCGGCAACCCACCGGTGGAGGAAGAGGTTCCTGCGCCAGTTCCCTCGGTCGCCGCGGCGACGCTGAAGGAGCATCGGTGAGCGAGCGGGTACCACCGGTCTTTGTCGGCCAGGGGCGAGTGTCGATCGAAGACATCGTCCGAGTGGCTCGCGGCGAGGCTCGGGTCGAGGTCGACCCGGACGAAGAGGTGCGCCGCCGGATTGCGGCGAGCGCCAAGATGGTCGAAGACGCGCTCCTTCAGCGCCGCTCGATCTACGGCATCACCACCGGCTTTGGGGCGTCGGTGGAGTTCGCGGTGAGTCCGGAAGTGGCGGCTCAGATGCCGCTCAATCTTCTTCGCTATCACGGCTGCGGCACCGGAGCGAAGCTCTCGCCGGAGGCGGCGGCGGCGGTGGTGGCGGTGCGCCTCGCGTCGCTCACTCGGGGGTACTCGGGCGTCCGGATGGAAGTGATCAACCGGCTCGCCGAGCTCCTCGAGCGACGCGTCCTTCCGGTGATCCCGGAAGAAGGATCGGTGGGAGCAAGCGGTGATCTCACACCGCTCTCGTACGTTGCGGCGATGGTGGTCGGAGAGCGCGAAGTCTACTTCGAAGGCGGAATTCAGCCGGCCGAGGCCGTTCTCGCGAAGCTCGGCCTTGCGCCGATTTCGCTTCGGCCAAAGGAGAGCCTCGCGATCCTCAACGGCACGAGCGTGATGACCGCCCTCGGATGCCTGGCGTGGGAGCGGGCGCAGCGGCTCGGACGATTCTCCTCGCTTCTGACGGCGATGGCCTCGGAGGTGCTGTCCGGGGTACCCGGCCACTTCGACGATCGGATCTTCGCGGCCAAGCCCCATCCCGGGCAGCGGGCGGCTGCGCGGTGGATTCGGGAGGCGCTGAGTCCCACCGCCGAAGAGCCGGCACGTCTTCAGGACCGCTACTCGCTCCGCTGTGCCCCGCACGTGATCGGAGTGCTCCTCGATGCGCTTCCGTTTGCGCGAACGCTTCTTGAAACCGAGGCCAACGGGGTGAACGACAATCCGCTCCTCGACCCGGAGGCGGACGAAGCGCTGCACGGAGGAAACTTCTATGGCGGGCACGCCTGCCTGGCGACCGACACCTTAAAGAACGTCGTCGCCAATGTCGCGGATCTCTTGGATCGGCAGCTCGTGCTCCTCAACAACCCCATGATGAACGCGGGCCTTCCTGCGAACCTCGTCGCGCGGACAGGACCCGACCGGACGACCCATCACGGCTTCAAGGCGATGGAGATCACCGCGAGCGCGCTCACCGCAGAAGCACTCAAGCTGACCATGCCGTCGAGCGTGTTCAGTCGGAGCACCGAGTCGCACAATCAGGACAAGGTCAGCATGGGAACGATCTCGGCGCGAGAAGCGATGCGAATTCTCGATCTGACCGAGACCGTGGCGGTGGTTCATTTGCTCGCGGTGTGCCAAGCGGTCGACATTCGGGGGCCGGAGCGGACCGGCGAACGCGCCCAGGCGATGCGGGATGCGGTGCGAACCGCGGTCCCCGAAAACCGTGCGGATCGGCGCATGGACGGGGACATCGAGGTGGCCCTCCGTCTCTATCGCAGCCATGGCCTTCCGCTGGGAGGTATCGATTTCCCATGAGGATCGGAGGCTCTGCAAAATCTCCGCGCGCGATGAAGATCCCCGCCGATGCCACCGTCTATGACGGCGTTGTTCCTTTTCACGACTGCGACCCGCTGGAGATCGTGTGGCACGGACACTATTACAAGTACCTGGAGATCGGCCGAACCAAGCTGCTTCAGGGGTACCAGCTCGACGTTCCGGACTTCAAAGAGCTCGGCTACCGGCTGGTGGTGATCGAGACGCGCTGTCGCTACGCGTTTCCGCTCCGGTATGGCGAGGCGTTTCAGGTGAAGGCGTGGATGATCGACTGGGAGCAGCGGCTCCACATCGGCTACGAGATTCGAAACCTCACCCACGAGCGGCGGAGCGCGAAAGCCTGGACCACGCTGGTGACCACCGACGGGCAGGGAAACATGCTCTTGGAGACTCCCTATGAGATACGGCGCCGCATCGAAAGTTAGTGTGCTTTTGTTCGCGTCCTTCTTCCTGGGGACTCCCGCAGAGGGACAGGATGAGACGCTGAGCCTGGACCGACTCCTCGAAGGGTTTTCCGAAATGCCGGGCTTATCGGCGCGGTTTCGCGAAGAAAAGCGGATCGCACTCCTCGCGGTGCCCCTGCGAAGCGAAGGCGAGATCCATTTTGCGCCGCCGGGAAAGCTGCTTCGCCGGGTGAATCAGCCGACCGAGTCGGCGGCGCTGATCGAAGGCGACACCCTGACGCTCGTCTCCGGGGGGCGCGAGGAGCG
>JBCCZL010000816.1:0-3717 GCA_039187775.1 Myxococcota bacterium | reverse complement strand
TCGTCACCGTGAACGACTACCTCGCGAAGCGAGATGCCGAGTGGATGAGTCACGTGTACTCGTTCCTCGGGCTCACCACCGGGGTCATTCACAACGGTCAGCAGAACGTGGCGAAGAAGCGCGCCTACCGCTGCGACATCACCTACGGCCAGAACAACGAGTACGGCTTCGACTATCTGCGCGACAACATGAAGTTCAGCATCTACGACTACGCGCAGCGAGAGCTGAACTTCGCGATCGTGGATGAGGTCGACTCGATCCTGATCGACGAGGCTCGGACTCCGCTCATCATCAGCGGTCCGGGCGAGACCGCGAGCGAGAAGTACGCGAGAATTACTCACATTATTCCGCGGTTTCGCAAAGACGAGCACTACGAGACCGACGAAAAGGGTCGGCAGGTCACGATGACCGAGGAGGGCATGGTCTTCGCTCAGAAGATCCTCCACGAAAAGGGGCTCACGAAGGTTCCGAATCTCTACGACCCGGTCAATCTCCACACCCTTCACATCCTCCAGCAGTGCCTCCGGGCGGCGGTGCTCTACAAGCGCGATGTCAACTACATGGTGAGCCCCGAGGGCAAGGTGATGATCATCGACGAGCACACCGGCCGGACGCTCCCCGGTCGTCGCTGGTCCGATGGGCTTCACCAGGCGGTGGAGGCGAAGGAGCTCGTCAAGATCAACGACGAGAACATTACTCTGGCCACCATCTCGTTCCAGAACCTGTTCCGGCTGTACAACAAGCTCAGCGGCATGACGGGAACCGCCGACACCGAGGCCGCGGAGTTTCACAAGATCTACGAGCTCGACGTGCAGGTCATTCCGACCAACAAGCCGATCGCGCGGATGGACCAGGAAGACCTGGTCTACAAGTCCGAGCGGGAGAAGTTCGCGGCGGTGGCCGACGAGATCGAGGAGGCTCACGAGCGGGGCCAGCCGGTGCTCGTCGGGACGACCAGCGTCGAGAAGTCCGAGGTCGTGGCCCGGGTCCTTTCACGCCGCGACATCAAAGTGAACGTCCTCAACGCGAAGCACCACGAGGGCGAAGCCTATGTGGTGGCCCAGGCGGGTACGATCGGCGCGGTGACCGTGGCGACCAACATGGCCGGTCGCGGTACCGACATCGTTCTCGGGGGCAACCCGGAGATGCTCGCTCGGATGGACGTGATGCGGAATCACGCCCAGGAGCTCGAGCGACTTCGTCGCCAGGCCGAGGAAGAGGGCGTGACCATCGAAGAGCCCGAGTTCGACGTGGACGCGGCGATCGCCGAGGCGCTGCCCCGCTACGAAGCGCAGTGCAAGGAGCAGAAGCAGAAGGTGTTGGACGCCGGCGGTCTCTACATCGTCGGAACCGAGCGCCACGAGTCTCGACGGATCGATAACCAGCTCCGCGGTCGGTCCGGACGTCAGGGGGATCCGGGCGAGTCGCGGTTCTTTCTGTCCCTCGAGGACGAGCTCATGCGCCGCTTCGCGGGCGAGCGGGTCCAAACGATGATGGACCGAATGGGCATGGAAGAGGGCGTGCCGATCGAGCACAAGTGGGTCAGCAAGGCGGTCGAGAACGCGCAGAAGAAGGTCGAGGAATACAACTTCGACATTCGAAAGCATCTCCTCGAGTACGACGATGTGATGAACCAGCAGCGAAAGAGCATCTACGGGCTCCGCAAGCAGGTTCTCATGGGCCAGTACCGGACGGTGCCGACCGAAGCGCAGCTCGAAAAGGGCGCGACCCCGCAGCCGATCATCGATGAAATCGACGAAGACCTCCAGAAGGTGGCCGAGCCGATCCTCATGCAGATGGTGAAGCATCATGCCGCGGCCCTGCCGGATGAGGGGCTCGACGCAGACGCCCAGAAGGCCTACCGAGACTCGGTTCAGGAGCGCGAGCTAAGCTCGTTCGAGTCCATTCGACCGGCAAACCTCGAGCGCGACGTATACCTGTGGTTCGGTTGCCAGCGGGAACTCGAGAATTACGAGGACGATCCCTCGGGAGTGTACGACTACCTCATCGAAGAGGTCGGAATGTCGCTCAGCGAGCAGTATGAGCGGCTCCTCGATCTTGTGGATGACCTGGTGACGGCGATGGTCGAAGAGTCCTGTCCGCCGAACAAGCACTACGAGGATTGGGAGCTCGGCCGGCTCGCCGATATGTACAAGGGCCAGTTCGGCATCGAGGTGAGCGGTCTCGAGCGGCTTGCCGATCCCGACCAGATGGCGAAGAAGCTGTATGAGGACGCGGAAGGCATCCTCAAGCGGAAGCTCAAGGAGTTCGGCGCAGAAAACTATCTCCGGCTGTTTCGAAACCTCTACATGGAAGAGATCGACCGTCAGTGGATCGAACACCTTCAGGCGATGGACAGCCTTCGGGATGGGATCGGACTTCGAGGCTACGGCCAGCGCGACCCCAAGCGCGAATACAAGCGCGAAGGGTACGAGCGCTTCATGGAGATGATGCGGAACATCAAGGGATCCGTGGCGGAGAAGATCTTCCGGGCCGAGCGGGTGACCGAGGAGCAGCATCGTCGGCTCGAAGACCAGCGGCGTCAGGCGGCAGAGAAGCGCCTCCAGGGCGGCCGCGCGTCCCACGCGGGAGCGGGGCAGAATGGCGAGGCCTCCGGAGGAAAGGCGCCGGGGGGACGGCGGCCCGCGCCCCGACGGGGCCGCGGCGGAGGCCGACGCGCTCCCGCCCGCGCCGGAGGAGCCCCAGCTGGCGAGCCGGTGAAGCCGGTCACCGTGCAGCGAGAGCGGCCCAAGCTCGGTCGAAACGACCCCTGCCACTGCGGAAGCGGCAAGAAGTACAAGAACTGTTGTCTTCGCCTCGATCAGGCGGCGGCGGCCGCTGCTCCGCCGCCAGAGTGACCCGCCACAGGTGACGGCATGCGCCGCGGCTCGTTGTGTCGCGGCTCGTTGTGTCGCTCCGCGGTGCTCTAAGCCTGCGGACGCGTGAATACGGCACCCGATGTCTCACGTCGGCTCGCGGAAGCGCGCCACCCACTTCTCGCCTCCGCACCGACGATCAAGCGACCCCACGCACAACCAGATCCAGAATTCGGGATCAGGGGGGAGAGGCCGGAGCCAACGGCAGAAGCAGATCCAGAGGCAGAATCAGACATCCAGAGCCGAGGCAGAATCAGAGGCAGATCCAGAGCCGGAAGCAGATCCAGAGGCAGAATCAGAGAGCCAGCCAGAGTCAGAGAGCCAGCGCGCAGGAGACCCGCGGGACGGGATCGACTTGGTTAGAACCGTCGCGGCCATGCCGCGAGGAGGACCACCGCGCAGAGCTCGCCGTCGTCGGCTCGGGCGAGGCCGATTCCCACGTCGGTAAGGCGCCGGTCGACGAGGGCCGCTCGGTGGGAGGGGCTCTCCTCGAGGGCGTCAAACGCGGCGCCTTCGCTCGTTGCTCGGGCCACGACCTCTCCCACTACCCGAGCCCGGACGCCGGCGCCGCGAAGCCGGTCCTCCGGATTCTCGCCACTCCTTGTGTGGGCGAGGGCTTCGCCGGCACAGAGATACGTTGCATGCTCAAGGGCGACCTCTTCCAAAAGGCGGTTGTCGCGCAGGGGAAGCACTCCCGTATTGTCTCGAAGCTCGGCGACCCGCTCCCGCCCCCGATCGGATCCCGGGCGACCAAGGTTTGCCGGCCCTCCGACCCGAAGCTGAGACAGCGGTCGCGGACCGGAGCGGTCGCTCGCGACGAGCTGAACGTCGAGGGGCCGAG
>JBCCZL010000815.1:0-3727 GCA_039187775.1 Myxococcota bacterium | reverse complement strand
GGTCAGCCCGAGCGGCTTTGCTCCCGAGCACACGACATTCCGCGCGCACTCCGCCACCGCCATCGCCGCACCGCCGAACGGATCAAGCTCGACGAACCGGCCGTTGCAGTCCACCGACAGTGCCAGGTACTTCACCATGGAGTCACGCTTTGCCTCATCGCAAAATACGCGGATGACCGCGGCATCGGATTCACCGGGCCGGAGCACCGTGCCGTCGCGAACGATGTGATCGTACTGACGGTAAATCCACCGCCGGGAGCCGATGTTGGGAGACTCGAGAAGCTCGAGAAGCTCCTTCTGAGGATCGCCCACCTGCGACACCAGATCGGTGGTGGTCATCTCGAGCGTACCCCGCGCCACTGGCGGAGGCTCGGACTGCGGCCGGTCGTACTTGGGCGCTTCATCGGTCAGTGCATCGATCGGAATATCGACGACCACTTGAGGATCGCGGCTCCTCGACCCGGGAACGAGTGGGTCGTAGGACGGAGTCGCTCGGCACACGAAGCGCTTGGTGTCGGTCACCACGCCGACCACCGCGACGTCCAAGTCCCACTTCTCGCAGATCTCGCGCACTTCGTCCTCGCGCCCCTTCCGCGCGACCATCAGCATTCGTTCCTGCGATTCCGAAAGCAGCATCTCGTACGGGGAAAGCCCACGAGTGCGACGTGGGATCTTGTCGAGGTCGAGCTCGAGCCCGGTCCCCGCCCGCGACGCCATTTCCACCGAGGAAGACGTGAGCCCCGCCGCGCCCATGTCCTGCACGCCCTCGAGGCAGTCGGTGGCAAAGATCTCGAGGCACGCCTCGAGCAGGAGCTTTTCCATAAACGGATCACCGACCTGTACGGTCGGGAGCTTGCGCTCGCTGTCGTCGTCGAACTCGGCGGACGCCATGGTGGCACCATGAATCCCGTCGCGCCCCGTCTTGGCTCCGACATAGAGCACCGGATTGCCGACTCCCGAGGCCACGCCGAAGAACAGGTTTTCACTCTTGGCGATGCCGACGGTGAACGCGTTCACGAGGATGTTTCCATCGTAGGAGCGGTCGAACTGCACTTCGCCACCCACCGTGGGCACGCCGATGCAGTTTCCGTAACCGCCGATCCCCGCCACCACTCCGCGGAGCAGTGTTTTGGTCTTGGGATGGTCCGGCCGTCCAAACCGCAGGCTATTGAGCGACGCGACGGGGCGCGCCCCCATCGTGAACACGTCCCGAAGGATTCCTCCAACTCCCGTCGCGGCCCCCTGGTACGGCTCAATGTACGACGGGTGGTTGTGGCTCTCCATTTTGAAGACGGCGCAGTAGCCATCCCCGATGTCGACCGCCCCCGCGTTTTCCCCCGGGCCCTGCACCACCTGGGGCCCTTCGGTGGGAAGGCGACCCAGGTGCACCCGCGAACTCTTGTAGGAACAGTGCTCGGACCACATCACGCTGAAGACCCCGAGCTCCGCGTAGGTCGGGTCGCGTCCGAGCGTGGACTTGACGCGTCCCCATTCCGCTTCGTTGAGGCCGAACTCCTGGGCCAGTTCCCGAGACGCGGCTGGCTCGCCGGGAAGATGGATCGGGCTCACGCGTCGCCTCGCTTCAGAAACGCCTCGAGGCAACGAAAAAGGATAAGGCCCGCATCGTTTCCAAGCGCAGCCTCGCTCGCACGCTCGGGGTGGGGCATCATTCCGAGCACATTCTTTTTGGAGTTGTAGATCCCGGCGATGTTCGCGACCGACCCGTTGGGATTGTGGGGGAAGCCCTCTCGCACCGCACCCGCAGCGTCACAGTAGCGGAATGCGACCTGTTCACCCTCTTCGAGCATAGAAAGCGTGTCTGCGTCACAGTGGTATCGGCCGTCGGCATGGGCGATCGGAAGCCGGAGCACCGAGCCGGTGGCTCCCATCGTGAACGGCCCGCCAGTTTCTACCTTTAGGTGAACGTCCCGACACTCGAAGCGGAGCTGCTGATTGCGGGCGAGCGCTCCCGGCAGCAGGCCAAGTTCGGTCAGAATCTGAAAGCCGTTGCAGATCCCAAGGACTGGCCCGCCCGCCGCGGCAAACTCACGGAGCGAAGCGACGATGGGACTCTTGCAGGCGATCGCGCCAGGACGAAGGTAGTCTCCGTAGGCGAAGCCCCCGGGAACGATCACCGCGTTCGCATCCCGAAGAGAGGTCTCTTTGTGGAATACGTAGTACGCGTCGGCGTCAAGGACGTCGCGGGCGACATGAAGGGAATCCCAGTCGGCGTTCGAACCAGGAAAGCGCAGCACGGCGATCCGCATCGGCTACTCCGTTTCGCTGGGGATGAGGCGGCTCAACGGGCCGTAGTAGTGATCCGCCACTCGCGCAATGCTCCGAACCATCGACCGAAAGGTGCGGCGGTCGAAGTTGGAATCGGTGTTCATGGTCATGGACAGTCGGACCTCGCCATCCGCCGAATCCCATTCGAACTTCCCGATCAGAAGCTCCCAGTTGACCTCCATGAGGCGCCGGAGCACCCGATCGGTATGCTCGCCGTCCGCCGCGAGAAACAAGTAGCGGGATATGTAGAAATAGACAGTGTCGTTCTCGTCGCTATAGACGAGCTGGATTTCGAACTCTTGCTGCGACTGGGCCCCGCGCTGCCGAAACGAGCAGCGAGCCCGCGCGCTGGTCTCTACCTCGCAGACGTGGGTGATCCGTAACGCGTCGAACTCGGCCTTCATCGCGGCCAGATAGCGGGGGGCCTCTCGTTCCTCAGGCTGAGCCTGGGCGGGGGCCACCGACGTCACCGCCGTGAATGCGACCGTGGCATACGCGACGAACGCCGAAGAGAGAATTCGATAGGTCATGATGGGCCTGCTTTTTCTGCGTGAGGGTACGGCGCTACCGACGCAGGGTCGACCTCGACGCCGCCCCCAGGGGCCGTTTCTTGACCGCGGCGAAGAACGGGGGCCACGATCGGGGGTGCGCTCCTACCTTCGAGACGGCCTGAAGTTCCTCCTCGTGATCGCAGTCGTCTGCGGGATTGTGCTTGCCATCCTCCGGATCTTCTTCGTGGACCTCGCGGTGGTGGGCCACGACGGAATGGCGCCGACCCTCGAGACCGGCCAGGAGGTGTTCGTGTGGAAAGACGCGGCGGTCGATCTCGGCGACATCGTCATCTGCCAGCACCCTCGGAACGAATCCGAGTTCGTGTTGGCACGAATGGTCGCCAAAGGGGGCGACACGATCGACAGCATTCGGGGCCAGCTCCGGATCAACGGACGCATCCCGGACGTGAACGTCGGCGCGATCGAGACGTTCAGCTCATCGGAAGGACGGCTGTTGCGTCTCGCGCGGAACAAGATCACTCTCGGTCAGGTCCGCCACGAGTTCTATGCGCGTCCCGGACGGGACTTCAGCATTCCCGAGCGCGTGGTTCCGGAGAACCGGATCTTCCTCCTCGGCGACAATCGGGGAGAAGCGGGGCGAGACAGTCGATCCTTCGGGCCGGTGGACCCGACCCAGTGCCTCGGCGTGGTGTTCATGCGTTGGAGCGTGCGCGAAGGTTCGACCAATCGCACCGGCGACGCTCTCGACCTGTTGTAGCGTTCGTCGGGCTCGGACCGCTCAGGGGAGTCGGAGCCCCGCCGCCTCGATCGCCTCCCGCCCGGCCGGGCTTTGAAGGCTTTCGAGCACTCGGAGCGCCGACGCGGCACCGGGACCCTCGACCGCTGCCCCTTCGAAACGAACCGGCGGATAGGTGTCGGCCTCGAACGCC
>JBCCZL010000814.1:0-3733 GCA_039187775.1 Myxococcota bacterium | reverse complement strand
TCGCCCACTGCCCAATCGCATGTTCTGACGCCCCACAAGGAGATTCCAAGTATCGTTAAATTGATATTTTACAAATAGTTGATTAGTGCTGAGCTCATCCCGCTGAAGGTCCGCTGCAAGCTCCGTATCGTCGCCAAGGTAGGCGTCTTGATAGCCGAGCCACATGCCGTGGATTCGGGCGATGTGGTCGAAGGCGTCCCGCGTGACCAGAAGACGGATCGCTTCGGCACGAATCACACCCGGATCGGAGAGCCCCTCCGCAGCCACCCGGTCGAGGAGCTGCGAGTCCGGTCCTCGACCCCAAATCAGGAAGGCCATGCGAGACGCGAGCTCGCCGTCGGTCAGCCGCTTCACGCGGGGCGCGCTCGTCGGGAGGGTGCCTTCGATGTGATAGAAGAACTCGATGTCGAGGAGCATCGCGCGAAGGAGGAGGCGCGCCCCGGACCGAAAGTCATTGTCGGTGATGGCCTCCGCGAGAAGCGGGGCGAAGCTCGCGTGGTCTGACGAGTTCATGGGTCGGCGTAGAAGGAGAGGCCCCATCTTGTCAATGAACGCGTTGAAGCACGCGGTGTCTCCCGGCGACGACGGTGCACAAGGGATGAGCGCGTCGAGCGCCGCATCGTCGAGGAGGTCCACCGCACGCTCGGAGAAGTCGGCAAGCTTTTCCTGCACGCCGAGCGTTCCTCCGACGACCTGGGCGAGCTGACCCGGGGCGTTGTTGTCAAAGGGAGATTCCTCGTCGATCGGAATGTCCGCCGGCCAGTAAGTGGCGAGAAGGGTCGCGGGAACGTCGACGCCAAATGCGTGGCTTACCGTCCGCTGAACCTCATAGCTGGTCAGCCGTCGAAGCGGCACATAGCCAAGGCCCACCGGCGATGAGAGCGCATCATCTCCCACGGCAACCGGCGTCGGATCGATGGTCGGCCCTACGGTGGCCGTCGGGCCGGTGCCTTCGACCGACCCCTCGCACCCGATCGCCACCAGTGCGAGGACGACCGCGAGGGCCACGTCCCGCCTCTTCTTCATCATCATCGGCAGTCTCCCGTCGCCCGCAGACCATCCGGGGAGCCGTCCACTCGATGAAGTTCGAAGAGAAGGCCGTGGCGCGTCGCGGGCACGGTAGTGGGTCACCGGAGCGACCCCAAATGATGAAAAAAAAGATCGAGAAACCGATCCGCACGACAAAACTAGGGCGCTCCCGGACCGAGCCATCTTTTGCCGCGCCTGGGAGAGCCGTGAGCAAACGCGCGAAGCGCGGCGTCAGCCGTCCACGAGCATCCGCCCGGCGCACCCCACCTCAAGCGGAGCGCGAACCGGGGTCGCGGATGCAAACGGCAGCATCCCGCGACCTCCTCCCAGGCGATGGCACCAGCGGCTTTTCTTCCGGCTAGACCGTCGTGGCCCAGCCGGCGTCAGGAATGTCCATCGCCGACTTGTCGCCGGCCGCCACGATCATCGCCCGTCCGGCCACGTCGGGCAGTACGTTCGCTGCGAACCATCGCGCCGAGGCGAGCTTCCCCTGATAGAACGCGTAGTCCGCGTCGGATTCCTTGAGCTCGCTGAGCTTTCCGTCGGCGATGACCGCCGCATCGAGGAGGAGCCAGCCCACCGCGAGCTCGCTCATCATGTCGAGGAAGGTGCGAGCGGCCAACGGCACTCGTTCGACCTCGCCGGCCTGGAACCAGCTCAGGAACTGCATCGCGGTGCCCGCGATCGCCTCGTGGGCCTTTTCGAGATTCTTGATCGAAGGCCCAAGCGTTGCGTGCTCTTTGTGTTTGCCGATGAACTTCGCGATGTCGCCGAGGAACTCCTGGGTGTAGCGGCCGCCCCCGAGTCCGAGCTTTCGACCCACGAGGTCGAGCGCCTGAATGGAGTTGGTGCCTTCGTAGATGCTGAAGATCTTGCTGTCCCGGCAGTACTGCTCCACCGGCCAGTCCCGAAGATAGCCGGCTCCGCCGTAGACCTGGATGCCGAGCTCACACACCCGGAATGACTGGTCCGAGCCGTACGCCTTCACGAGGGGGGTGAGGAGGTCGACCTGACCGGCGTGGTACGCCGCCTCCTCATCGTTCTTGCCCGAGAGCGCCTTCACCCGATCCTGGTGCATCGCAAGCTTCAAGATGAGGGCACGGATGCCTTCGACCTTCGACTTCATCTCGAGCAGCATCTGCCGCACGTTTGGATGCTCGATGATCGGCACGCGGGGCGCGGAGGGGTCCTTCCATGCCTTGACGCTCGAACCCTGCTTGCGGTCCTTCGCGTAGGCGAGGGTATTGAGATACGCGGTAGAGGCGAGCGACAGCCCCTGAATCCCGACGCCAATACGCGCGAAGTTCATCATCTTGAACATCTGGCGCATGCCCTTGTGCTCGACGGTTCCGACGAGCTCACCGATGCAGTTGCCGTTTTCGCCGAAGTTGAGCGAGCACGTGGCCGAACCGTTGATGCCCATCTTGTGCTCGATCCCCGCAAGGATCACGTCGTTGTCCTCCCCGAGCGACCCGTCCTCGTTGGCGCGGACGCGGGGAACGATGAACAACGAAAGGCCCTTCGTTCCAGGACCGGCTCCCTCGATCCGCGCAAGGACGAGGTGGCAAATGTTCTCCGCGAGATCGTGGTCTCCCGCGCTGATGTAGATCTTCGTACCGCTGATCTTGTAGGTGCCGTCGTCGAGCTTTACCGCCTTGGTGGTCGAAGAGCCCACGTCGGATCCGGCGTGCGGCTCGGTGAGGCACATCGTTCCGCCCCACTGGCCGGCGACCATGCGGTGGGCGTACAGCTTCTGCTGCCGCTCGGTCCCAAACTCGGCGATCACCTCGGCCGCTCCCGCGGTGAGGCCCGGATACATATTAAACGAAGTGTTCGCGCCGCTCATCATCTCTTCGACCGCCGCGGCCACCGAGTACGGCGAGCCCTGGCCCCCGTGCTCCTCGGACACCGCGAGGCTTCGCCAGCCAGCTTCGTAAAGCCGCTTCCATGCCTCTTTGAACCCCTTCGGCGTGATCACCCGGCCTTCTTCGACCCGGCAGCCTTCCTCGTCGCCCGAACGGTTCAGTGGGCCGGTGATCTCCGTGGCGAAGCGAAGGGTCTCATCGAGCACCATGTTCACTTCGTCGGGCCCCCACTCGGCGAAGGGCTCCTTCGACAACAGGTCCCCTAGCCCGAGCTGCTCAAAGAGCACAAAGCGGATTTCTCGGAGGTCGGCCTTGAAGTAGTTGAGCGATGCAGACACAGGGGACTCCTTTGAGACGATCGAACGGTCCAGGGAAAAATAAATGAAGCTTCATTCAGAGTAGTAGGCCCTGTGCTGCACTGCGTCAACCCGCCGCGGTTCGACATTATTTGTTCAATAATTGCAAGGCCTTAAAAAGGCTACTGGTTCGCCATTGAGCGCGTTCGCACAAGCCGGCTATCTTCGGCCCGATGCAATTTCTTCACACCATGTTCCGGGTTCGGGACCTCGATGCCTCGCTCCGGTTCTGGGTGGAGGGCCTCGGCCTACGCGAAGTCCGGCGACGAGACAGCGAAAAGGGCCGATTCACGCTGGTGTTCTTGGAGACCACGGGCGACGAGCCCGCCCAGATCGAACTGACCTACAACTGGGACCAAGGGGACGCGTACTCGGTGGGACGGGCGTTTGGCCATGTGGCGTTCGCGGTGGACGACATCTACACGCTCTGCACCCATCTCCAAGAACGCGGAGTCACCATCCTTCGACCGCCGCGCGACGGAC
>JBCCZL010000813.1:0-3735 GCA_039187775.1 Myxococcota bacterium | reverse complement strand
CGATGCGGGTTAGATGAGGTGTTCGACGACGGGACCTCGGGTGATCCAGCGGGCGGCTTGGGCCGTAAAGATCGTGGCCCAGGTGTTGACGTCGTCGGACTCCGACTCGTAGCGAATGCCGCCGGACACGGTTTGGCACTGTTCGAGAAAGCTGAGGGCTCCCTCCAGCTCTCCGGCGTATTGGCGCCGGTCGGACAGGGTCCAGAGACGCACCGCCTGAGCCGTCGCATCGGAACGAGTCGTGGTACTTCCCGGCTCGGCGCAAAGCCCTCCATTGGCCGCCTGGAGCCGAGCGAGCTTGATCGCGCCGCGCGTGACGGGGTCCCACTCCCCCGCAAGAGCGCAACCCTCGAGATAGTAAGCGGCGGCGTGAGTGTAGGGCGTCGACTCGAGGAACGGGTCGGGAAACACCGCGGACCGACCCCCCGAGCCGAGCTGTTGAAGGATGGCGTCGGTCTTCTTGAGATGGGCACCAAACCGTACGCTCCACCGATCCTCGAGCGTCCCTTCGCCGACCGCGGCTCGCCGGTTTCGAAACTCGCGCCTTGCCTTGTCCCGATAGGCGATCGCGCGCGCTTCAAGTTCGGCATCGCCGGTGCGCTCTGCAAAACGAAGGAGCCCTCGCGCGACGATCGCGGTGTCAAACGTATAGTCGATGCCGTTTCGGCCGATGAGCCCCGCCGCTGAGCCGACATTCGCGAGCCACCGCGCCACCTGGCGCATCGTGTCGGTCGGAAAATCGCTTTCGAGTGCGAAGGAAAGCCACATTCCCCCCGCTTCCGGGTACGCGTAGCCCGGGTTTCGTGGGTTCCGCCAGGAAATAACTCGCCATTCCTCGTCGACGACCGCGAGCGGCTGGGTGGCGAGCCAGCTCCGGGCCCCGTCGTGCAGTCGCGCCGCAAGTCGTCGAGCGCGGCCGTCGCTCATGGATGCGACAACGACCGCGGAATCGAGATGGGCCGTTCCAGGCGGTCGAGCACGTCGTCGGCGATTCGCGCGGCCGCGCCTGGTGCACCAAAGAGCTGCCGTTCGTCCCGGGGAAGGCAGCGCCCAAGCGTGTCGAGGATCGCGGCCACGACGGTTGCTCGGTCGCGCCCGACCAAGAAAGCCAGCCCCTCCCGCACCGCTTCTCTTCGCTCGGTGTGCTCCCGGAGGACGATCGCCGGGACGCCAAGCTGCGGTGCTTCCTCCTGAATGCCTCCGGAGTCGGTGACCACGAGGGCCGCCGAGCCGATGAGCCGAAGAAATGCCGCGTGGTCCATGGGCGGAACGAGCGATACGCGAGGAAGCCCTCCGAGGATCTCGCGGGCCGGACGCTGCGCTTCCGGCTGTGGATGCAGGACGTAGACGAGGTCGATGTCGCTCCGCGCGGCCAGGACATCGGCGAGCGCGTGACAGATCGCGCGAAGCGGGGCGCCAAAGCTCTCCCGGCGATGCGCGGTCGCGACGATCGTTCGACGAAGCGGTTCGGGACGGGGCCCGCGCTCCGCAGCGACCGCGTCGACGATCGGGTTGCCGGTGACTACGACCCGACCCGGCGGAATGCCTTCGGCGATCAGCGCCTGCGCGGCGTCTTCGGTCGGCGCGTAGAGGACGGACGCCATCCGGTCGATCAGCGCCCGGTGCATCTCCTCGGGAAATGGACTCCGGTCGTCGCCGGTTCGAAGCCCGGCTTCCACATGGCCGATCGGGATCTTCTGGTAAAACGCAGCGAGCGCCCCGGCGAGCGCGCTACTGGTATCGCCGTGGACCAGCAGGAGCTCAGGGCGAAGCTCCGCGAGCCATTCCTCGAGCGGGCCGACCGCCCCCGCCACCACCGCGGAAACGCGACTTCGGCTTCGCACCGGGACCCGGACGTCTGCGGTAAGCCGCGCTTCTTCGAGGGCGGCCTCGAGGATCGCTTCCTGCTGCTCCACCACCGCGAGCCGCGGTTCGATTCGTCGGGTCCGGAGCGCCCGGAGCACCGGACTCATCTTGATCACTTCCGGGCGGGTTCCGACCACCGCCCCCACCGCCGGGCGTCCGGTCACGCGGGGGCCCTTTTGCGGCGGAACCATTGGGGGAGTGTACCCAAAGCGGGGAGCTTCTTCTGCAGGAACTGGTCGAGCACGCTCTCATTCCGGCCCGCGGCGAGATGCCGAATCGGCGCCAGCGCGCGGCTCGGCCGACGAGCATATTGTCGAGCGAAGAAGGCGAGAAGCGTTGCAAGCTGGATCGAAGTCAGCGCGCGGTGCGAAAGTTCGGGGTGATAGCCACCCACCGATCCCGCGGCCCGGAGAAGCGCGCTGTAGAAAAACTTGTCGTCGAGCTCGAGTCGCCCCTCGTCGCGTAGCGCCCGGTACTCTTCGCTGCCCGGGTAGGGAGCAAAGATCATCAGCCCGAGGGTGTGAAGCCCGTCGTCGGCAAGGGTGAGGGCGAGCCGGCAGGTCTTCAGGATGTCCGCGCGCGACTCGTGGGGAAAGCCGATGATCAAGTTGGCGTGGGTTTGCAGCCCGGCATCGACGGCGCCGCGGAGCGATGCTCGGAGCCGGGGAATCTTCACCTTCTTTCGGATCCGCCGAAGAGTCCGTTCCGAGCCGCTCTCCGGAGCAAAACAGAAGTTTCGGCAGCCGCTCCGATAGAGCCGCCGCGCCACCTCTTCGTCGATCGCCTCGGAGCGGGTCCCCGACGGAAGCTGAAACGAGACGCGGAGGTTTCGGCGGTCGAGCGCGTCGCAGAACCCGAGGATCCACTCCTTTTTGAGCATCGCCGTCAGATCGTGAAGGTCGACATTTTCGATCCGGTAGCGCTCGACCCACTCGGCGATCTCGTCGGCCACATCCTCGGGGTCGCGGCGCACATAGCGCGTGGTCCACATCTCCGGGGACGAGCAGAACGAGCAGCGATAGGGGCACCCCCGGCTGGTGAGGAGCGGAAGGCCCGGTCCCCGGTCGACGCCGCCCTGGGCGCGCGCCCGAAAGTATGCGCGCACCGGAAAGAGATCCCACGCGGGCCGCGGGAGCGCGTCAATTGCCGAGATGCGTTCGCCCCGGGTGCGTTGGTCGGCGAGCGCGAGGCCAGGAATCGACGCCAGCGGTCGGCTTAGCGCGACCGCGTCGAGGAGGGCTCGAAAGGTCGCTTCGCCTTCGCCGAGCACGCAGGCGTCGGCGGAACCGCCGGCGAGAATCGAGTCCGCAAATGCGGTCGCGTTTTCGCCACCGAGCACGAGGAGCGCGTCGGGGAAGCGATCGCGGAGCTTTGCGAGAAAGGAGCGAAGCCAGGGCCACTGGTGGAGAAACATGTGACTCAGCCCGATCACATCGGGAGCCGCGCCCACCCGAGCGAGGATCGCCTCGTCTGGGAGCCCGTGGATTCGGAGCTCTCCCACGGTGGTCGGGTAGGGGACGGAGCGCTCGAGCGCCTCGCCGGTTGCGTCGACCACCTGGACGTCGTGCCGATCGCGGATCGCCGCAGCGACGTAGGCAAGCCCGAGAGGCGGAACCGCTCCGTAGTAGCTTAGGCTTCGCGGCGCCGTGAGGGTGGGCGGGTTGATGAGGACCACCCGCAGCCGTTTTTCTAGCCGGGGCTCAGCGTCCTGGGACTCAGCGTCTTGGGGTTTGGCTTGTGGGAGCGCAGCTTGTGGGAGCGGGGCCTTCCGGAGCAGGGCCTTCCGAAGCGGGGCCTTCCGAAGCGGGGCCTTCCGAAGCTCATCGGAACGGATATCGAAGTCGGTCGCCAAGCCCGCAGCTTACCAGG
>JBCCZL010000812.1:0-3742 GCA_039187775.1 Myxococcota bacterium | reverse complement strand
GGGCGCCTCCACCCTGCAGCGGGGCGTAAGCGGCGGAAACGCGCATGCGCAGGACAACGGATACATCATCGTCTACCCGCAGGGGCTGGTGCGGAACGGAAACCAGGGCTGGGATACCACGCCCCTGAGTCCCGACATCGACTTCGTCGACGCGATGATCGCCGAGCTCGACGATGAGTTCGGTTTGGACGATGACCGCGTCTATTCGGCCGGAATCTCCAACGGCGGCTCCATGTCGTACGCCCTCGCATGCGTTCGCGGCGAGGTGTTCGCGGCTATCGGCCCGGTCGCCACCGGACTCCCCGCCGAGTGCCCGCTCATCGAACGCGTTCCCGCGATTGTCTTCCATGGCACCGACGACGAGTTCGTATCTTTCGACCGCGGATCCACGAGCGCCGAGGCGTGGGCGATGCGAAACGGCTGTGGGGGCGAGACCGTACAGGTGTTCGAGAACGGCGACAGCGTCTGTGATGCCTTCCAAGGTTGCTTGGAAGCCGGCGACACCGAGTTCTGCACCATCGACGGAGGCGGTCACACCTGGCCGGGAAGCCCGTTCGCCGACATCTTCGACATGTTTGGGGCGGGCGCCACCACGATGGACCTCGACGCGACCGATCGAATGTGGCGCTTCTTCGAGGCCCACCCGAAGTAAGCGTCGCCGACTACGAAGTGTGGAACTGATATCGGGCTCCCATGCGGGGGGCCGGGAACTCTGGAAAGCGCACGTCCTCGACGACGCTGATGATGCACGTCCGAAACCGCGGGCTTCCGGGCGACACGGTTGCCCCCTGGACGGATCCGTCTCCGAGAATCGCGATATCGATCGTGACCGTGTCGAGCTTCCCGCCACGCTGATACTCCGACACGACACACTCTCGGTACATGGCGTCGAGGTGACGATCCATCTCCGTCACGACCTCCGCGTCGCTCAGCTGTCGCTCGGGGCAGTCATCGGTTGCATCACCCACCTCGACGGGCTTCTGCATCGCTTCGTCGTAGGAGATCAGCGCGGCCTGCGTGCTCCGCACGGCCGGCGCATCGCCCGTCGTGCTCGCGCCACAGGCTATTGCTAAGAGTCCCGCCGCGATGACCGCAACGTTCCGCCCCAATGGGTGTCCCCGCATCCCATCAGCGTAGCCGGCCGCGTCACCCTCCCCCAAAGCGGAGCTCGAGGCCGACCGGCGGCGCCGCCCCTTCGATCCGTGCCCAACCCGCAGAAAAAGGGCCAGTTGCCTTTTTTTGGTAAGCTGTGCCCATGTCGGGGCGGTCGCTAGTCCTGTTCGTCGTGCTTCTCGGGTGTCAGACCTCGAGCGAAGCGCCCGCTCCGACCGAACCTGCAGAAGAGGTCGCCGAAGAGCCTGCCGCTGAAGCTCCGGTCCCGCCCGAGCTCGCGCAGCCCATCGAGGAGCGCCTCGCGGAGATCCCGCCACCCGATCCGAACGCGTGGATTCGCGAGATCGAGAAAGACCCGATCGCCGCACTCGACAAACTCGACCCGGGGGCTCTCTCTCCGAGCCGGACGGGTCGGCCGTCTCAGCCCTCTGCAACGCAGATTCGACCCGAGTCTCGTCCCGGGCCCGCAGTTGCGCAGTACAACGCAAAAGCGCCGCTTCGCGGTTGGCCGCCTGCCGTCGGTCGCCCCTACCCCGAAATCGCCCTCATCGACCAAAGTGGTCGCGTCACTTCGTTGAGCGAGTTTCGAGGGAAGGTGGTGCTGGTCGAACTCGTCGGCATGACCTGCAAAGCCTGCCACGCGTTTGCCGGAGGCAACGAGCCTTCACGTGGCCTCTTTCGCAACATCACACCTCAGCAAGGCCTCGGGTCCATCGACAGCTACGCTCAGCGCTTCGGCAAGCTCTCCCTCGATCACCCCGACGTGGTTTTCGTGCAGCTCGTCCTTTATGGAATGGACGGTCAGAGCCCGCCCTCACTCGACGACATCAAGGCGTGGTCGAACCACTTCGGGATGGACCGCTACCGCAACGAGGTCGTGCTCCTCGGCGACCAGCGATTCATCAATCCGCAAACTCGACGCCTGATTCCAGGGTTTCACCTGATCGACCGGCAGGGAATTCTCCGCGCGATGCACAACAAAGACCCACAGAGCCAGAACCTGTACACGTCGCTCCTACCGACGATGGGTCAGCTGGCGAACACACGCTAGACCGCTCGCACACGACTCGACGATCGGGGTGGCAGCGACCTACGCTAGAACACGAACCGGGCCGTTGCCGGATCCCACCGCACGCGGCGGGCGCTCGGGTCGTTCACTCGCGTTTTGAGGTCGCGCACGCGGCGCTTTCGCACCCCGAGCATGATCCCGGTGGCGATGGCACCGACGCCACCTCCGAACAGGAGCGGAACCCCAAACCCGAGAAGCAGGGCCCCTGCCGTGGAGCAGTTGACCTCGGTCATGCGATCGACTCGCTCGATTCGATCGCACTGTCCTACGCCGGGGATGAACAGGATCACCCCGACCGCCAGCGCGGTGGAGGTTCCGATGAGCGCGTTTCGCGAAACCCTGGCGCGTCGACGCATCTCTTGAAGCCTATACTCGTCGTAGGTCAGCGGAGCGGCTTCACCAGGCGGATCGGTCACCGCGGGAACCACGGCACGCGCGGGCTCCTCTTGAGCCGACGCCGTGACGGAAGAAAGCACTGCGAGCGCCAACACGCAGTGGCCGAAGAAACGGAGCGGTCCCATGCGCCGAGAGCAGCGGCGGGCAGGGGCTCTTTTCAGCACGAACAGCTCAAGTGTCGTCACCGAAGCTCCCGTGACGGCCCGCGCCCTGGCTGAAACGGGTGGCGCCCGTCACCGTCTCGCCGCTTTGAATGGTTTCCATCCCGAGTGACAGCTCGTTGCGCATCGCGTCGCCCTCGTCCATGCCCCACTGTTCGAGGGCAGAACGCCGATCGTTTCGCATGCATCGTTGCGGATGGCGGGAGATTTGCTCTGCAAGCTGAAGGGCCGCCTCGAGCGCTTCACCCGAGGGGACGACGCGGTTCGCAAGCCCGATCTCGCCGGCCTCGTGGGCCGCGACGGGCCGACCCGTGAGGATGAGGTCCATGGCGCGGCTGTGACCGATGAGACGAGGTAACCGGACGGTGCCGAGGTCGATGAGGGGCACCCCAAAACGACGGCAAAACACCCCGAAGACCGCGTCTTCCGCCATGACGCGGAGGTCGCACCAGAGCGCGATCTCGAGCCCTCCTGCCACGGCGTAGCCCTCGATGGCCGCAATGACCGGCTTGTCGAGCCGCATGCGAGTCGGTCCCATGGGGCCATCGGCGGCGGGTCCGAGGTCTCGCACTGCGCCCGACGCAACGGCCTTCAGGTCCGCGCCGGCGCAAAACGTGCCGCCCGCACCCGTCAGGATGGCGACGTCTGCCGAGTCGTCGGCGTCGAAACGTCGGAACGCTTTCGCGAGAGCCTCAGCGGTCTCTGGGTCGACGGCGTTTCGAACCTCGGGGCGGTCGATGGTGACAACCGCCGCGCGCCCACGGGTTTCGTAGTCAACCGCCATTGCTCAGCTCCTCAGCAGATACTCCGTGCAGTAGAACGTTTCGACCTTCTTCATGTCGAGGAAGCCTTTGATGTCGTTGGCGACGCGAATCATGTTGGGTAGCATCATGAAGGCGCCACCGAAGAAACGAAGCGGGTTGAGCAGGTCGTTCTTGGTGGGACACGCCTCGAAGACGATTCCATCGCAGGCGTCGGCGCCTTCCGTGATCGGTTCCCGAAT
>JBCCZL010000811.1:0-3777 GCA_039187775.1 Myxococcota bacterium | reverse complement strand
GTTGGATCCCCCCGGCCATGGCCCTCGGGCAGCATCGAGCCTCCTCAGGCCACCATCCGTTTCGTCGGTTGACCACGAGCAGGGCTTGAAGACGTCCCTCTCCACCTGCACCGAACCATGGACGAACAGCTGGCCGTTCGATCCCCAATCAAGGGCGCGTTCCTGCTCCCCCGATACCCCCATGACCAAGGGCCTTCGAGCCCTTTGGGAACCTGACCAACCCTGCGCGGTTTGGATGCCGTCAGCGCCGCGCCGCTGAACCAGATCCAGAGCCGTATCGCCGGCCCTGGAAACCCAACTCACAGGGAGACACCGCTCTCCCTGCACCCTGCGATCGACGCAACCGACGTTGGTTCGAGCGGGAAGCGGTCGTTCGCCGCGGGAGCGAAGCGAGGCCCCTGTCGGAAGAGCTAGGCGACCCATGCAACGCGGGTCCATTGTTCGGGCGACAGTGACCGCGCGCGGGGCACAGTTAGCGGGGAACGGTAGACAGCTCGGAGCGTCTAGCCTCCAGAGTGAAGCGATGTCCTTGAGGACGGAGCCCTGCAAGTGCTGTGGGTGCGCACTGATGCAGCCGAGCGATCTGCGAGAATAAGGGGGGCCGAAGAGCTGTCTTTCGGGCGATGCTTCCCTTGCCGGAACCGATTGTTGCGACAACAGTGTCAGTGATGCGTGTTGCAGATCAAATTCCTTGAGCGGCCCTCACAACGCCTCCGCTTCGATGGCGGGATATCTGTATCAGTGCAGGCTTGCGCTCTTGCTCGGCCTTCGCCGGGCCGAGAGCCGCCAGAACGAACAGATTTCCATCGAGAAGTTCGACGACGTGGCCTTCGATACGGACGACCATGCGCACTGCCTCATTCAGGCCAAGCACCACGTCGCGCCGAAATCCATGGGCAATGCTAGTCCGGATATTTGGAAGACCCTCCGAATTTGGATCGGGGAGATGCGCCGGACGTCTTTCGCCAGTTCCGACCTTCGCTTCGTTCTGATCACCACTGCGACGGCATCCGACGGTACGGCAATGGCCCATCTCCGCCCAGGCCGCGAAGATGAGGATGTGGAACGCGCCCGAGAACTTCTGACGGTGGCAGCTCAAGGATACTCGGACCAAACAACGGAGCCCGGTCGGCAGGCCTATCTGTCGCTTTCAGAGGCCGAAGCGAGACTCCTGCTGAGCCGGATCGACGTCCTAGACAAGCATCCGAACCTCACGAATGTCAGAGAGGAGATCGAGGGCCGTCTCCAGGTTCTGGCGCCGGACCAAGTCGAGCAGCTGGTCGACGATCTGGAAGGGTGGTGGTTCGGGGCGGTCGCGGCCCGTCTGATCGAGGATCGCAGCGCGACGATCCCGGTCCAGAGTATCGTGCGCAAGGCCCACGACATCGGGAACAAGTACAGAAGCGAGGGCCTCCAGACGAGCGCGCCGGAGACGCTGGGGGCGCCGGACTACACCGCGGCGGACGAGTCCTTGTTGTTCGTCCGTCAGATGAGGGCGGTGGAAGTCGCGGATCGTGCGGTCAGGCGCGGCGTCCGCGATTTCTACAGAGCATCGGCACAGCGGTCGGAATGGGCCCGCGAGGCGCTCCTGCTGGATGGAGAGACCGAGGGCTACGATCGTAAGCTGACCGATAGGTTCGAGCGCCACGTCGATGCGAAGCTCGATGACGGCGAGCCGCTTTCTGAAGGCGAGAAGATTTCGTTCGGGCGAGAGGTATGCCACTGGGCTTCGCGAGACACCGTGGAGTTCAGGGGCGTCGTGGAGACGTGGATTACCGCGGGCTCGTTTCACGGCCTCGCAGATCGACGCGTCCTCGGCTGGCATCCCGACCACGAGACCTTATTCCCCCCATCAAACGCGAAAGATGACGATGACTAACCCCTGGGCCGAGCGACCGCCCGAGGTGGCGAACCTCTTCAATCCGGCTTTCATGGGCTCGCTGGCCTATGAGTACGTGAAGGCGCATGTGAAGGCGAAGGAAACGGATGCGCCGCTGACTTACCTCCTCGTGGCCTCGACCGCCGTCCTACACAGGCCGACGCGCGGGCGGCTGCCCGGGACCACGATCACCTCGCTTCCGTCCTGGTCCCTGGCGAATGAAGATCTCCTTGTCGGCTTCGCCAACCGCCAGCGTGGCATTCGACCCTACGTGCTGGAGGGGCTCCGTCTCGCCCTCCGTGCCTCCGCCCTGAAGATGGGCGAGGGCCACGGCTTGGCGCTCGGCGAGCGCAAGGTGGGGTTCGGCGCGAGGTATCTCAGAGAGGCAACGGCCGAGGCGAAGGACATTGTCGACCGGATGAGGTTCGCTGCGCGCTGGTTTGCGAGATCGGGATCGGAAGCGACGGTGCTCGCGACGTGGCGGGTTCGCCCATGAGCTTCGTCATTCGCGCGCTGGTTCTCTACGGGCACGACGGGCGACAGCGCGTCCTGCGGTTTCGCGAGCATGGTCTCAACATCATCACGGGGCGGTCCAAGACCGGAAAGTCCGCGATCATTGACATCGTCGATTACTGCCTAGGCCGCGGCTCCTATAACGTAGCGGAGGGGTTCATCCGCGAGCGCGTGTCCTGGTTCGCATTGCACCTCGTCCGCGACGGCGATGAGGCATTCGTCGCGCGCGATAATCCGGGGCCTGCCGCCAACAGCGGATCGAAGGTCTACCTTCGGCGCGGCGCGCTCGATGGTTATCCGGAGCGCGATGATCTCGAGAAGAACACGACCGGCACCTCCTTGAGGGAGTTCATGACCAAGTTCGCCGGGATCGAGGAGAACGAGCACCGACCCAGTTCGGGAACACGGGATCCGCTTCGCGCGAACATCTCCCACGCACTTCTGCTCTGTTTTCAGAAGCAGGGCACGATCGCCAATCAGGACTACTTGTTTCACCGGATGAATGAGGAGTTCCTCCCTCAAGCGCTGCGGGACACCTTGCCGTACTATCTGGGCGTGGTCGGAGAGGATCATTTCCGTCTTCTGTCGGAACGTGACCGCCTGCGGGAGCGTCTGCGCGCGCTGGAAACAGAGCAGGGCGCGCGGCTTCGGGCGGTCGATCAGTCTCGAAGTCGGGTCGCCCGCATGGTCAGCGATGGCAAGCGGCTCGGTTTGATCGTGCAGGATTACCAGCCCGTGGACGATGGCGTCTTCGCCCTCTTCGAAGAGATCCTCGAGAGGGATGCGGGTGCGCCGGATGTCGTGCCCGACTTCGGTGAGACGATCCGCGCGCTGCAGGGCGAGCAGACAACCCTTCAACGGAAGCTCGAAGAGCTGAACCGAGACGTACACGCGACGCAGGCGTTTCTCGCGGATCAATCGGCCTTCTCGGGGGAGGCGGCCGAGCAACGGGCGCGTTTGTCGAGCCTTGGCCTTTACAATGACGATGACGGCGGAGGTCAGACCTGCCCCGTCTGCGACAGCACGCTTCCTGCACCGCTGCCGAAGATCAGCGAGATGCGCCGCTCGCTCGCGCGTGTCGACGAACAGCTGGAGGCTGTCGGGCGGGACAGTCCGCATCTGGTCGAGCACATCGAACGCCAGCGCGTGGAGATCGACAAGACGACCGATACGCTGAGGATCGTTCAGTCGAACCTGCGAAGGGCCATGATTGAGGACGAGACCGCGCGACTCGCCCAGAACCAGATGGTCGAGCAGGCGCGCTACATGGGACGTTTGGCGAATTTCCTCGAAACGCTCGGCTCGGCGGGGTCGGCAGAGGATCGCACCGAGAAGGAATCTCAGATCGTTCGTCAGAACGTGACGCGATTCGTTCGCGACGACGC
>JBCCZL010000810.1:0-3808 GCA_039187775.1 Myxococcota bacterium | reverse complement strand
CTATTCCACGTTCATGCACTGAGCGATCCATAGGGGGCCTGCTCCGGCTACCAGTCCCAGAGCGGTCGCATCATGCCGTTCGAGACCTTGCCCATTCGACCGGCATTTCGACGGGGACGATCTGGACGGCGCTCCGTGAGGCCTTCGGGGTCTTCGGAACTCCCGACCGCGTCCTCGCGTTCGAGGCTCGAGTCGGCGGAGGCCATCGCGTCCGGAGATGCGTCGGGCAGGGTCGACCCAGCGTCCTGCCCGACATCCGCCGCTTGCGCAAGACCTCCGCCGGCGGGCCGATCTCGTACGACACCAAACGAAATCGCCACCGCAGCCACGAGTGCGGCAACCACCGCCCCACCGAACAACCAGAACCGTCGGCGAGGGACTTGCTCCGTGATCTGCACGGTTTGAGTTCCGGACCGCTCGGATTCCCAGCGGGACAACCGCACCCGATGCTGAGCCGCGTCATCCGCGAGCACCGTCCTGGAATACTCATAAAGAGGCCTGGGGCCCTCGCCAGTGACGAGCGTACGTCGAGCGGCCTCCAGCGCACGCACCACCACGAGCGCCGACTCCGGTCGCTGCTCGGGCGACTTTGCAAGAAGCTGGGAGACGACCTGCACTGCTCCCGGAGGAACTCCAAGCTCTGGACTCAGTCTCGGTGGGGGCTCATTCAGAATCCGACGGGCCGCGGCGTTGGCGTCGTCACCGCCATAGAGCCGCTCGCCGCTGAGCATCTCGAATAGGACCACCCCTAGCGAGAACAGGTCGGCGCGGCAGTCCAACTCCTCGAAGCGGAGCTGTTCAGGAGCCATGTACCCGCTCGTGCCCCGCAGGAGCTCGCGAGTCCTCGGGTCTTCGGCAGCCTTGGCCAAACCAAAGTCTGACAGGCGGACCGCACCGTCGAAGCTCACCAGCACATTCGACGGCGTGACATCCCGGTGGATCACCTCGACGTTTCGTCCATCGACCCGCAAGCGGTGGGCAGCCCACAGTCCGCGGGCGACCCCGACCCCGATCTCCAGCGCGACCTGGACCGGCAGGGGCGCGGCGACAAGTTCGAGGAATCGCTTGAGCGTGACCCCGGCAACATAGTCCATGACGAGAAACGCACCGCGCTCGTCGCTCCCGACATCGAGCACTCCGACCACATTCGGATGCCGGAGCCGCCCGGCGAGGCGCGCTTCTTTCACGAACGCCGCACGCGCGAGCTCATCGTTGCTCAGCACGTCGTGAAGCCGCTTGACCGCCACCGCACGTCGAAACATCCCTTCGTATCGAAACGCGAGCTCTACGGTTCCGGTGCCCCCGCTGCCCACCGGGCCAAGGACCACAAGCTCGCTCACCTCGGCGCTCCCGGCTTCTCGTGATCGAAGTAGGTCGGTTCGTGAAACGTGGTGTCCTCTACGCGGTAGGTGAGCTGCCGTCCGTTCTGCTCGGCGAGGCACACTCCGGTCTCGCCCATCAAGCGGAGAGTTCGCTGCACCGTCCGCAATCCGAGTCCCGATCGCGTCGCAAGGTCCCGCGCGCTACAGCCGGGCGAAAGGGCGATCAGTCGCAAGAGCCGTTCTTCGATCGACGGTACGCTCGCCGGGTCCGGCACCACCACCCGCCGTTCGAGCCGGAAACAAACCCCCGAGCCCTGATGCTCGAGCCGACCTACGCCGCCGGTGCACCCCCGCACACGATGCAGAAGCACCCGAAACACGCTGTAGTGCTGGGCGGGGTCATAGCGAAAGCCGTAGACCTCGGAAAAGAGCAACGCTTCGTCGATTGCCTCCCCCGCCCGCTTGATGAGCGCCGCCAAACACGCCTGGACCCGCGCACCTTCTTGGAAACCCACGCGAAGCTCGTCGGGCCGGGCCGAGGCCAGACACCACTGGCGGACACTCGGCCCATCCGATCGTCCACGCCAGACCACCGGTGTGGTGGAGAGGCGCTCCGCATCGGCGTAGACCGCCGGCGCGACGTGCTTCACGGCGTCGGAGTCCGGAAGGTCCTGAAAGCCCGCCAGGAGGAGCGACTGTTCCTCCGCGAACGGCGCGGGCAGCGTCAGGTCGGAAAACTCCACCAGTGCTTCGGCGAGCTCGGGTGGATGACTCGCCGCGGCACGTCGCACCGTTTGCCAGGCCTGCGCCACGTGGCTCAGTTCGCGTTCCACCGCCGACTCATCGCCCCCCGCGAGGGTGAGTTCCCAGTCAACTAGGGGCCGAAACCCGACCGGCGCCACCCTCGCAAGGGCACTCGCGATCCGAGCGGCAGCGGTCGCGTTCCCGGTATGGCGGCGCATTCGCGCCAACCACCAGTAGGCAAGGAGCTCCTGAAAACGAAGGGCCTCTGCGTAGGCGGCTCGAACGGCTTTTCGAGCGGTGCGAACCGCACCCTCCGCATCTCCGCGGTGGTACGCGGCCATCGACCGAAGCACCATCTGCTCCACCCGAAGGGCGGCCCCGCCGCCGAGGGCATCGGGGGCATCGAATGCACCGTTTTCGATGAACGCGGCCACCGCTTGCGCGACGCGGACCCATTCGACGTTGGGCTCCGAGGGCCAAGTGACCGAATGCGGCCGCAACGCGCCGAGCGCCAGATGAAGCCTCACCACCTTCGACGGAACGGACGCGTCCGCTCGGAGCTCGTCATCGAAGGCCTGGTGCGAACGCCAAAAGCGTTCGAGCGCGTGCACCGCATCCTCCCCCGACGCGCCAAGAAGCTCGGTTGCAAGCCTCCCATCGCCGCGCCAAAGGGCTTCGAAGCCAGCATCCAACGACACCTCTCATGGTCCCACGTCGACGACAGAAAAACCATAGTTTGATATAGTGATCCGCGGATGCGGCTCAGTGCCTGGATGCTTCTTTTTGGATTCGGCTGCAGCGACCCCACCGCGGTGCGCCTCATCATTGACGCCGACCCGTCGATCCAAGAAGAAACCGTGCGGTTTCGGGTGACCGCGATTCGCCAGGACGGCAGTTCGGAGATGGTGGAAGCGAGCCCGCCCATCGAGCCGAACGCTCGGTACCCCTTCGAGCTTCCCGTCATTCCACGGAATGGAGACGCCACTCGACGCTTTCAGCTGGTGGCCGAAGCGTTCGATGCCGCTGGCGTTCGCATCGGGTTCCAGCGGATCGAAAGCTCATTCGAAGACGGCCAAACCAAGTACGTGCGAGTGATGTTCGAATCAGGGTGTCAGGATGTGAGTTGTCCCGAGCGACAGCGGTGCATCGCCGGTCTCTGCGAAAGCGCCTGCGTACGCGGCGCGAACAACGAGACCGATGAGCCTCTCCCCGTCGCGTGCGGTGCTCCGCTTCCGCGACCGCCCCCCGACGGCTGCGACTACGGCACTGCGCTGGGGGCCCAGAACGGGGAAGCCCGTCGAACGTGGCCGGCCTGCCCGACCTTCGACGCTCCAGATTCGGAGGAGTGCCTCCACCAGGACGGTGGCGACATTCGGATCGTCGACGGCTTTGGTTCCCTTGGACCGCGGCAGCCACCTCCCTGTGGTGGCGAAGCAGTGTTTCGCGCAGACACCCGCGCGGCCCCGGGCAACCAAGCGCACCTCGCCCTTCCCGTCGCCGGGCCACAGACGCAGCTCTTTTCGCGGGTCTTTGCGTTCTTCCCGTCGGACTCGGTCGAGCGTCTCGAGATGCAGGCAACAAACCAGTCGGTACTCGCGCTTGGCCTCGACCACTCGCTCGGCGGAAGCTCGGATCTCGTGAACCTTCGCTGGGGCGGCGAAGAGTTCTTTCTCCAGTACGTCATCGATGACGTGCAGACGACGCACCCGATCCCGGCGCCGGTGATCCGGGACACCTGGATG
>JBCCZL010000809.1:0-3816 GCA_039187775.1 Myxococcota bacterium | reverse complement strand
GCCTCTGTCGCTGTCGCTGGCTCTGTCTCCGGCTCCGGCTCTGTCTCTGCCGCTGCCGCTGCCGCTGCCGCTGTCTCTGCCTCTGCCTCTGGTTCTGCCTCTGGTTCTGCCTCTGCCTCTGCCTCTGTCTCTGCCGCTGTCTCTGCCGCTGTCTCTGCCTCTGCCTCTGCCTCTAGCTCCACTTCCCGTAGTTGCCGCTCCCGCTCCCGTTCCCCTGCTTTTGTTGGCGTTCGACTGCGGCGATGGCCTCTCGGATCAGGTCCTTGGCGCCTCGTTTGATGAGGCCGGCGGCGACTTCGGTTCCGAGCGCTCTCGCCGCCTCGCCGCGAGCTTTGCCCCGGCCTTCGAGGTAGGCGTCGGAAGCTCCGCTCAGGATTGTGGTTCCGTCGAGTGAGCCGACCATCGCGTGCAGGGTGAGCCGGTTCCCGTCGCCGAGGCGCGCGTGGCCTGCGATCGGGACTTTGCAGCTGCCTTCGAGATCTTTGAGGAGGGCTCGCTCCGCATCGACTTCGAGGCGCGTCTGCGGGTCGTCGAGGCCGGCAAGCAGCTCGAGCGTCGCGTCATCGTCCATGCGCGCTTCGATGCCGAGCGCTCCCTGACCCACGGCGGGGATGCACAGCTCGGGGGAGATGACCCAGTGCGGTCGCTCAAGGAGCTCCAGTCGGCGAAGGCCGGCCGCGGCGAGGACGATCGCGTCGTACTGCCCTTCATCGAGTTTCCGGAGCCGCGTGGGAACATTGCCGCGCAGCGACTGAAACGCCAGGTCGGGGCGGGCCGCGCGGAGCTGGGCGCTTCGCCGGAGCGAGCTCGTCCCGATCTTGGCGCCCGCTTCCAGGCCGTCGAGTTCGGTGCCGTCTTTGCTGCACAGAACGTCGCGGGGATCTTCGCGGACGGGAATCGCTCCCATGCAGAGTCCGTCGGCGAGGCGGCTCGGGACATCCTTGATCGAGTGAACGGCAATGTCCGCCCGGTCATCGAGAAGGCACGCCTCGACTTCACTGACAAAGAGGCCCTTTCCGCCAATCGTGGAGAGCGGGCGGTCGAGGATCTTGTCGCCCTGAGTCACGACGTGCACTTCTTCCACGTTGAGCGCGGGACGCAGTTTCTTCAGTTGGGCGGCGACCCAACGCGTCTGGGTAAGCGCGAGCTGACTCTTGCGGGTAGCGATACGAACTTTCATCGGAACCGTGGTGTGCATAAGGGGTGGTCTCAACCGGGGGGAGGAAGAGAGGTGCAACTTTTTAGTTTGCGTCGGCAGTGTGACAGATCTTGATGTTCAGAGTCCGTCTTCCTACGGTTCTCGCGGGGCGAGGGATGGTTGTGCCTGCACCCTCGTTCAACGAGGAAACGAATGCACGTAGGAAAGCGCTCGCCGTCCGGTTTCCGGGCCTCACCCATTGCGTTGCTCCTTGCGCTGGTTGGCGCGTGGCCGATCTCTGCCCAAGCCCAAGAGTCGGGCACGCTTAGTCGCTTTCAGCCATCCGAGACCACCCAAGATGACTTCCAGATCAGCCGCCCGATCGATTTCGGTCATCTTCGGTTTGGCTTTCAGCTGCACGTGGACTACGCGAACGACCCCCTGGTGTTTGAAACTCAGCTCGGCTCGGCCGACTCGGAGTCCTTGGCGATCGTCAGCGACCAGCTGACCGGCACCCTTGGCCTCGCCTTGGGCATCGTGGACCGGCTGGTCATCTTCGGCGGCCTTCCCGTGGTGTTCGTCATGGACGGTGCCGACACGGTTCCTGTGGGCGTGGCCGGCGCCGATGACTTTGGCCTCGGGGATGCGTATCTCGGTGCGCGCGTGCGCCTGGTCGGGGGCAACCAGGACATTGGCAGCGTGGCACTTCAGCTCACCGCGACCTTTCCGACGGCGGGTAACGACCAGGCGTACCGCGGTGACGAGTTCCTGTCGGTACACCCCGAGCTCGTGGCGTCGCTTCGCCCCGGTATCGGGGCCCGAATCGTCCTTAACGCTGGGGTCAATGTCCGCGAGTCGGTGGAGAGCGACGGCTCGAACCTCACCTTCAGCGACGAGCTGACCTTCGGCCTCGGACTCGCCATTCCCGTATGGACCGACGGCGAGGACCGGCGCACCCACCTCGACCTTCACGCGCAGGCCTACGGCGCGACCGCCCTCGACGAGTTCTTTGGCAGAGAAGAGACGGCGCTCGAAGCGACCGGTGGCGTCAAGTTTCATCACGCGACCGGATTGATCGTCGGAGCCGCCGCCGGCCCCGGATTCCTTCGAGGGTTCGGAAGTCCAGACGTGCGGATCTTGGGCGTGCTCGGCTTTGGGATGCCAGAGGATCTCGGCATCGTCCCCGACACCGACGGAGACGGTCTTCTGGACGACGTTGACCAATGCGTCCAGGAGCCCGAGGACATCGATAGCTTCGAAGACGAAAACGGTTGCCCCGACCCCGACAATGACAACGACGGGATTCTCGACTCGGCCGACGCGTGTCCGCTCGAGCCGGAGACCGTCAACGATGTAGAAGACACCGATGGCTGCCCGGATGCGGTTGGCGACAGTGACGGGGACGGCATCACCGACGATGTGGACGCCTGCGAGGATCAGCCCGAGGACGTCGACGGATTCGAAGATACCGACGGGTGTCCGGATCCCGACAACGATGGCGATGGGGTCCTCGACGGCGCTGATAACTGCCCGGACGTGGCGGGGCCCCTGGAGAACCGCGGTTGCCCGGATGCCGACCGCGACAACGACACCGTCGTCGATCGGCTCGACAACTGTCCCGACGAGCCGGGTCCACCCGAAAATCAAGGCTGCGAAGAAGAACAGCAAGTGGTGATCGCGGAGGGACGCCTCGAGATTCTCGACGCGGTGTACTTCCGGACGGGAAGCCACGTGATCCGGAACCGGAGCTATCCGCTACTCGATAATGTTGCCCAGGTGATCAACAACCATCCGGAGATCGCGCGGATCCGGGTTGAAGGACACACCGACAGTCGCGGCCGAAGGGAATACAACGTGGGTCTGTCCCAGCGCCGGGCCGAGTCGGTGGTCGAATACCTGGTCGAAAACGGCCAGGTGGAGCAGAGTCGCCTCGAAGCTCAAGGTTTCGGGCCCGATCGTCCGGTGGTCGAAAACGCCCGGACCCGCGAGGAGCACGCCCGCAATCGGCGGGTCGAGTTTAACATCCCCGACACTGAGGGAATCGAGCAAACCAACAGTGGCTCCAGCGCCGATACGGTGGACCAGTGAAGTGCCGACACCCCGCCGCTGCGATGGTGGACAGCCGATGGCGTGCTCCAGCCGCGGAGCGGCCCCGAGGAGTGCTGAGATGAGCTCTAGATTCGACGCTTGGGAGGGGGCTATGGTGACCGACGCCGCTGCGCTTGATGCGTCGCTCGCCGACCGGCCGGGTTTGGAGACGTCGCTGAGCGATGCACCGATTGCTGACCGGCGCCTTGACTCGCTTCCCGACCGTCGGGTTGATGCACCAATCGATGCGGAGCTTCCTCTGCCCGAACTTTTCATCGAAGCGGAGAATCCCGACCGGCGCGTTCGGCGGGAGAGAGCGCTTCACTGAGACATCCGGAACAACCCCCGTGAGGCGACGAGGAATAGCCGAGTTATCTGAGGAGCCAGTGCGAAGCGTGGTCGCGGGCGCGAACGGCAGCGTCCCGCGGCCCCCTCCGAGGCGCGAGCGCCGGCGGATTCTTGCCGGATGCTCCTAGTCCTTCACCCGCGTGAGCTTGGTCGATGATCGGGGTGGAGGCGCCGCCGGCCGTCGTGCCGAGCCGACGAGGAATACCCGAGGTATTTCGAGGAGGCAGCGAAGCGGTCGGTGC
>JBCCZL010000808.1:0-3836 GCA_039187775.1 Myxococcota bacterium | reverse complement strand
CTCCGAGGCTGTGGGGGCGCTCGCGCATACGGCGAAATGCTTGGTTTCCCCTACGGATTCAAACCGATTGCCGCTCTAGTCTAAATGAGCATGTGCCGGTGAAGCCGGTTGCCGTTTCCGAGGTCCTGGATCAGGTGAAACATCTCTTCGGTGAACTGGACGCTCGCGCGTGAGGCCTCCCGCTGAAACGGCTCGTTGGTCCGAAGTCGCTCAAGGATGCGGACTTTGCTGTCGTTGGTTCGTTCCAGGTACTCCGCATACACCTCGAGCAGGCGTTCGATCCGCGGCCGGCTCCGCGGCTGCAGGATGGCCACGTGGTGCAGTCGGTCGATGGGGCGAAGCCGAAACATCTCTCGCTCCTGGGCGATCGAAATCGAGTCGTGGTCCGAGGGGGCGAGGGCAAGCAGATACGCGAGGGTCGAAAAGCAGCTCAGGCAGCGCGGGAACCGGAGCTTCTGGCCGCGGTATCGGCGGTTCGCCAGGAGCATGGCTTCGAGGTCGGCTTCCGAAAGTCCCCTTCCTGAGAGCTCCAATCGCTTCTCACGGAGCCGGTCTTCGTGGTTGAGGAGGACGGTTCGCCAATAGCGAACGATGTCGTTGACGAGATAGAACGGCAGAAAGTCGGCGCCGTGCGCCCTTGCCGGCTGTCGATAGGCGTTGCTCACCCTGTGAAAGAGCTCTTCGTAAGCGGCCTCACCGGTCAGCGGGCGACTCTCCACAAGAAAGAGCATGCGCGCGGTAAACGCATCGGTAGCGTCGTCCTTCTTGCTGCCCATGTTGTCGATCAGGGCGTCGGCGGTCTTCATTTTGACGAACTCGCCGTCCCGATCGAGGGGCGGAAGCCCCAGCTCGAGGACCGCGGCCTTTAGTGCGTCTTCGAGCTTCCGATCGTGCTCGTCGTCGACGTCGCCGCGCACGCGAACGACGTAGCCGTCGATGTCCGAGCCGTCGGTCATTTCACCGCGCCCTCCCGACCCGGTGAGCACGAACGTGGTGTGGTCACCAAAGATCCGATCGTGCCACGGCCCAAGGTGCGCCTGGAGCTTCGCCCGGAGTCCCTCGAGGACCCGTTTCGTCTCCGTTTCACTCCGGGCGAGCGGTGCCG
Source organism: Myxococcota bacterium (assembly GCA_039187775.1). GTDB lineage: Bacteria > Myxococcota_A > Polyangia > Polyangiales > JBCCZL01 > JBCCZL01. The sequence goes on along the minus strand of JBCCZL010000808.1, from coordinate 2,731 downwards.
GCAGTTGCCCCCCGCCGTCCTTCATGATCCGTCCCACTCCATGAGCTTGGCGAAGGTGTCGGCCTGAGCGATCGCGTCTTCCAACGCGTGATGAGTGTGGGAGTGTGCGCTCCTCAATGCCTCCGGCAGGTGCCGGTGCCCCGAGCGAGCCACCCCGCGTCGGCCCTTGACTGCGATCGCGGTCTTGATGTCGAAGCAACGAGAGTGTTTGAAAGGCGAAGCGCCCGCGAATTTCATGAAGTACCAATAGAGCCACGACCAATCGAAGCTCAGCGGGTAGGCGACGAGCACCGGAGTGCCGGGTCCGGTCTGATCAGCGATCCATTCGGCTGCCTGAGCCATCGCATCGGAGGGGTCGAGCCCTTCTTTGCGGAGGCGCTCACGATCGAGGCGGTTGACGGCGAGGGCCTCGGCGTCGAACTGCTCCGAGATCGGTCGGAGCTCCAGGTACAGCGAGTCGGGTTCGGCTTCTGGCCGGACATAACGTCCGTGCCGAAATGCCCCCGCCGGCACCATCGCGAAGCTCAGGAGGGAGTAGGGTCCAGGAATCGGCCCGTCGGTTTCGATATCGACCGAGAAGTAGACGTCACCCCCATCCGTCGCCGACGACGGACCCGCCGAGGATGAGCGCGTGGCCGGCACGGACATCGCGCCGAAGCCTAGCACGGCGCCGACCGGCCCCGAACCAGTGGCGCTACTGCGGTTCTCTCCGACCGAGGCCTCGGTGATCCTCACGCTGGATTGAATGGCGGCTTGGTGATAGGAGACGACCGTGGCGACTACGCTTCTCATCGTCTACGTCCTCGCGGCGCTCGGTATTAGCTTTCTCTGTTCGATCTGGGAGGCGGCACTGCTGTCGACCCGGGAGATGGAGCTCTCGCGTCGGGCGGAAGACGGCGAGAAGGCCGCCCAGCGCCTGTTGACCATCAAGCGCGAACGGGTGGACGACGCGATCAGCTCGATTCTGACGCTCAATACGATCGCACACACCGTTGGCGCGACGATGGCCGGTGCTCAGGCCGCCATCGTGTTCGGCGACGAGTGGGTGGGTGTGTTTAGTGGAGTGCTCACATTTCTTGTGCTGGTGGTGACCGAGATCATTCCGAAGACGCTCGGGACGGTCTACGCCTCACGACTCATCGGGTTTGTTGGCTCGTCGCTCGTGATCCTGATGAAAGCGCTCACGCCGATCCTGATCTTCACGCGCCTGCTGACGCGCCTCTTCACGAACAAAGGGCATCACGAGCAGCAGGTGTCGCGGCGAGAGCTCGCGGCGCTCGTCGCCGTGGCGGCTCGCCAGGGGCAACTCGAGCAGGACGTCACTTCGACGTTGTCCAACGTCCTACGCTTTGACGACGTCAAGGTCACGGATATCATGACGCCTCGCACGGTGACGGCGATGCTTCCGGTCGATGCGACGGTCGACGATCTTCTCGAGTCCGTCGAGCACCAACAGTTCAGCCGGATTCCGCTGTTCGAAGAGCAGCGCGACAATATCAAAGGGTACGTTCTCGCCCGGGACGCGCTCATCGCTGCGCTCCAGGAGGAAGGGCCCTCGGCAAAGCTCGCGTCGTTCCTCCGCCCGATCAAGTTCGTCCCGTCCACGATGAGCGTCTCATCCCTCCTCCGGCAGCTCCTCGAGTGGCATGAGCACCTCGCGATCGTGGTCGACGAGTTTGGGGGAATGGAGGGCCTCATCACCCTCGAGGACGTGATCGAGACGCTCCTCGGGCGAGAAATCCTCGACGAACTCGACACCGTGGCGGACCTCCGAGCCCTCGCGGTGGAGCTCCGGGACAAGCGAAGGCGCCGCCGCCCTTCGATGGGTCCGGCGGACGAGACCGCGCCTCCGGTGGACTCGTCGGCGCCTCCGGTGGACGGCTGATCACCGCTCCCTCTGGGGTCGTTGCGAGGGTTCGGCCCGGACGATGGCGAACCGCCCGTCCGCGGATTTGTATTCGACGACGAAGTCGTAGCCGGACAGATCTTCATGATGGAGGTGCTGGCCGGCGAATCGTCGCGGGGCGAATCCGCGCGCTCCAAGTCGAAGGCGGCTGCCATCAAGGTAGGTCACGCCCGTCACCCGATCGTGGCCACGGGCCATCGCGATGGTGAAGAGGTCGTGCGCCATCTTGTATTCGGTGGCCTCCGGGTCCAGCGTGAGTCCTATGCCGGACATCGTCGGAAAGCCGGTCGCAAATGCGACGATGCCGTCTTCAAAAGAGAGGAGGCGCGGCGCCTCGTCTCCGTAGTGGTCCCGCACGAGAGGGGCCACCTCGTAGAAGAATTCGCGGTAGCGAGTGTTGTTGTCCGGCGAGCGAAAGTGAACAAACAAACCGATGCTCAACGCCGCGGCGGCAACTGTCGCGACAACCGCGAGCCGCGCGCTCGTCGTCCCCTCCGTCCATCGCGATGGGGTGAGCCGCATCCATAGCCGGACGAACACCAGCGACATAAAGAGCGTGGATGCGGGAAAGTACCAGTGGCCTTGAAAGTACAGCTCGACGAAGAAGAAGTTGTACGCGGCCAGTGCGGTCACCCCGAGGGCCGTTGCGAGCAGAAAGTAGTCGAAGCGCGTCAAGTTGCCGCGAAAGCGAACCCACTGGGAAGGCCGTCGCCCCTGCGGCCAGATGAGTGTCAGGCTATAGACGAGCGCGATTGCGGGTGGAAGAAGCTGTTGCGCAAGACGCGTCACCACATGCAGATGCCCGGGAGGGTTTTCGAGGATCTG
>JBCCZL010000807.1:0-3837 GCA_039187775.1 Myxococcota bacterium | reverse complement strand
GTTCGCGGTCAGCGTGCCGTCCACGGTGAGCGCGTTCAGCAGCAATTGCCGGAAGCCGTCGGCATTGGTCAGATCAGAATATCGCTTGGGCTATCGGAACCATGATCCTTGTCGTGTTTGTTACCGCGGTTGGCTGTGTCATAGGGATACGGTTCGCACTGGCGATAAGACGCAGTTCATTTTCGGCAGAACAGGTCTTCCGACCTAACACTCTCACAAGCAAGGTTTTTGACTGGGCCTTGATATTTTTGATCGGTGGGCTTGTAGGACTTGCAGTCACGCTAAGCTTGGCTCGTATTCTATCGGGTGCCGAAATTGTTAGCGGCACGTCAATGATCATCGCAGCGACAGCCAGGCCAAACACCAAGTGGCACAAGATGCCGTAGGCGAAGGCCACGATCACCCGATGCCGCCCCGGTGGAGGTCGCAGCGTTCCAACAGCGAGCACCCAAAGGCGTCCGAGCGGTGTCAAGTCTGAGTTTTGCATGATTTGAAGCTAGCGCAGCTTAGTGCGCGTCAAGCGGGGCTGCTGTCACCGCCCGGCAACTGTTTGCCTCGTGCTTCGATGGGCTTGTGATGCCTGTTCATGGCTGGGCTCGGTTGGAGGACTCGATGTCCTCCACAGGGTCAGTAGTGCATGCTTATACGGACGAGTCAAGCGAGCGATTCAAACAAAATTGTTTTTTGGTGATGTGAACACCAGCACCTTCTCTTTGGAGTATTCGCGGTGTCCGGGTCGGCGCCCGACCGGCGACGATGCTCCGGACGCCCTTGTCGTAGCCGACGATTGCCGCGGGTGAAGCGACGAACGAGGGCGAGGTCCGAAATCGCCCGCATCCATGAGAGACGAGCATCGACGTCGCGGATGTGCCCCGAAGCGGAGTCTTCGACGGAAGGTGAACGCCCTGGGCTCTCGACGCGGCGACATCGCTCGCCAAGGCCGAGGGAGTGACCGCCCTTGGAGTCGAACGTGTAGTAAGGGAAGCCGGTGTCAGCAAAGGGTCCTTCTTTTACCACTTTGACACGAAGGAGCGGATGATCGGCGCGCTCATGGAGCACGTGTTCCTCGACTGCATGACCGACGTGGAAGCCGCCGTCGAGCGTGGCGCGCGCTTCACCGACGCTCTGGTCGACATGGTGATCCGGGAGCTCAACGGCAATGGCGCACTCATCGCCGGAGTCGCTCTCGACCCGGCGCTCAAGCTCACACTGACGGACCGCCGCAACGATTACCGCCGACGGATGCTCGAGGATGGCCTCTCGCCGCCTACCTCGTCTGGTGAGATGAGGGTGTTTCCCGGCCGTCCGAGGTTGGGAACCTCGGTCGTGAATCGCCGTCGAGCGCCCGCGGTCGGTTGAGCTGGAGTTCTCGGGCGGTGCATCCCGACAGATCGATGCATCCCGACAGAGTGAGCACCCGCCCCAAAACCAGACTGGCGCATTGCTCTTGTGGCTTGCCTCCGCCACTCTCGGTCCATGGCGAAGGTACTTGTCGTTGGCGATGGCCCGGGTGGCCTCAGCGCCGCCCTCTTCCTGGCAAAGAACGGTGTGTCCGTGACGGTGTACGGTCAGGACAAGACGGCGATGCACTGGGCGATGCTCTACAACTATCTCGGGATCCCGGAGATGACGGGCGCCGAGTTTCAAAAAGTGGCGCGCAAGCAGGTGGAGGGGTTTGGGGCCACCCTGGTGGACGCTCGCGTCGAAGCCATCGACAAGGTCGACGGAGGGTTTCGGGTCAAGCTCGAGGACGGTGCCGAGGCCACCGCCGAGTATCTCATCCTCTCGGAGGGCAAGAGTCCCCGCCTCGCGACGATGCTCGGCCTCAAGGTCGAAGACGGGGCAGGCGTCCAGGTGGACCACAACAGCCGGAGCTCCCTTGAGGGATGTTACGTGGTGGGCCGTTTGGCGCGTCCCGGGCGAAGTCAGGCGATCATTAGCGCAGGCGATGGGGGCGCGGCGGCGATCGACATTCTGTCCCAAGAAAAGGGCGAGAACTTCGCGGATTGGGACTCACCGCCCAAAGACGAGTAGGCGCGCATGGGAGCCCGAACGCTCAGAGCGAATCGACAAACTCGTGAATGGCGGCACGCTCTTCCGGCGTAAGCCCAACGTAGAGCTCTCGAGAAGCTTGAGCCTCGCCTCCATGCCAGAGAATCGCCTCGGCCAAAGTTCGCGCCCGGCCATCGTGAAGGAGGTAGCGCTCCCCGTTCACCTGCTCGATGAGCCCAAGGCCCCAAAGCGGAGGCGTGCGCCACTCAGAACCATTGGCGGCGCCCTCCGGCACGCCATCCGCCAACCCTGGTCCCATGTCGTGTAGAAGCAGGTCGGTGTAGGGCCAGATATTCTGGTCGGCGAGCTCCGGATCCTGCGCAGGTCCCGTGAGGAAGTTCGCCCGATGGCAGTCGCCGCAGCCGATGCGCGCAAAGAGGGCTTTGCCGGAAAGGACGTTCTCGGCGTTCCGACGCGCGGGTACCCCGAGCAAACGCACGTAGGCTGCGATGACTGCGAGCCGGACGTCGTTGACTTCGGGCTCCCCACCGCTTGGCGCCTCGCGGCAGGCGAGCTGAGCCGGCGGGCAGTTGTCCAGCGGGTGAAACGACGTGGTCAGTCCGAGGTCCCCGAACAGCGCAGCCGCACTTTGCGACGCCACCGTCGCCTGCGCGGCTTTCCAACCAAAGCGTCCGAGGGAACCGTCTTGAAGCCACGCGGCCCGTCCGGAAACCCCATCGCCATCCGCATCGTTCGGGTCTTCGAAGGCCACCACATCGTCCACCTCGATCGCCTCGAGAAGTCCGAGTCCGACGAGCTGTTGGGCGAGGCGGGGAGAAGTGCGGGTGCCGGCGGCAAGGGGGCCAAAACTCAGGGGGCCGAGCGAGAAGCGGAGCCGGCGAAGCTCGACCACGGCCTCGGGGAGCGAGACGGCATCCGCAACCTCCGATGCGATCTGCACCGTTCCCTCCCCGGGCACGCCAGCGATCCCGAAGGGCTGGAGCTGTTGGCCATAGACCGGATCGGAGGCTCCCATCGACGAACCGAGCCGAAGTAACACGCCAGGGCCGGCCTCGTCGGCCGGCGGCGAAGCCCGTCCGTTTCGCGCATGGCAGGCGATGCAGGAGATGGCATTGAAGGTGGGACCGAGTCCGTCGATCTCGCTGCGCCCAGGAGCCTCTACCCACTCTAGGCGAAAGAACTGCTGCCCCGCCTGAAAGTCGCCGCGCCGGAGAATGCTCAGGTTCGCCGCCTCCTGGACGAACGCGCCCTCTCCGAGCTCGTCGGTGGTGGTGTCACCCCCCGGCTGCCGCTCGCGTTCATCGAGAGTCACGGCCAGCGAAGCGTCCTCCGGCCCGTCCGGGGCCGCATCCCACACATCCGGTGTCGCGTCGGAGCCACCCGAATCGGAACCACAGGCTCCGAGACAGGAGGAGAGCCCCACCGACACGGCAAGCATCAGGGAACGCGGCAGGGCCCACAATGCCGGCTACTCGCGGGCAAAAACCAAGACCGGCGTGCTGTACGCCCAAGCGTCGATCGCACCGCCCAGGCCCAAGGATCCGCGAAAGCTCCAGCCCCACCCAAACAGGTCGCCAGAGCGCGAGGCCGCGAGCGCAGGCCCCCCCGCGCCGACCTCGACTTCGAGTATGTCAAAAACCGCGCGATCTGCTGCGTCGACGGCGACCTCCGAAGCGACCTCCCGATCTTCGAGGTCCCGCGAACCGTCCATCAGGTTGCCTTGGCCCAGCTGCCCCAACCGGCCGAGGCCCATAGCAAACACCCGACCATCGCCGGTGAGCAGCAAGCCAATGAACCCGTCACCGGCGTCAGCGTCATCGGCCT
>JBCCZL010000806.1:0-3848 GCA_039187775.1 Myxococcota bacterium | reverse complement strand
GGCCGAACCTCGACCCCGAGCCGACCGATCGCCGCGCCCCACTCTTTGTGGACGGCACTCGATCCGGACTCGGGGTCAGAAGGGGCCCGCGCCCCGACCGCCGCAAGCCGACCTCCGCCGCGGACGATAAGCGCTTCGAACGGCTGAAACTCGGCCTCCGCGAACGCTCCAACGGACAGATAGGTCGAATCGTCGAGGTATTCGCCCCGGCTGTTTTCAAAGGTCCGATCGAGATCGGTGAACGTGGTCGATCCCTCCGAGGAGACGCTGTCCCGATAGGCTTCGGCGCCGTAGCGAACCGTGAGGTGCGCGCCTTCTCCAAGAGACACGCGAGGCGTGGCCGCGCGAAAGGTGATGCCGAGGGTGTCGACCTCGTTCTCAAAGTCGAGTCGCACGAAGGAGCGGCTCCGATCGCGGGTCCGCGCTTCCTCGTGGCGCTGATAGGACACGATCAGCTCGACGTCTCGAAGCTCTTTGCCGGCGTTGCCGCGAAGGGCCGCGTAGGCGAGGCTTCGGAGCTGGCGATCGATGACCAGGCACTCGCTCTCGGGAGCCTCGGGCGGCGGGCACTGATCGGTGCGCGGCGAATCGAGTTCGAGATAGGTGTAGGTAGCGACGTTTATCGTGAGCTCTTCGGCGATTCGCTGCCGCAGGCGGAAATCGAAGGTCGCTTCTTTGAAACCGGTGCCGAGCTGGGTTCGCCGGTCGTCGTCGAGGCGCGCGACAAGGGCGGGAAGACCATCGGTTCCGCGAAGCACGCCCCCGCCCTCGAGGCGTCCGACCCGCCGATATCCCCCGCCCGCCAGGACGGCGGTGTTTTCTCCGAACGCGGCGCTGAGTTCTGCCCGCCCGCCGACGGTGGTGTCGGCGGAAGCAAATGAGCCGAACGCGCGGGGCCGAAGCGAGAGCGCGCCGTCCTCGGAAAGGGCGGGCTCTCGCGGAACCGCAAGGATCGCTCCACCAAGCGCATCGGAGCCAAAGCGGGTGGACGCACTTCCGCGGATGACCTCGAGGCGCTGAAGCGTCTGAGAGTCGACGGTGAAGAAGTACTGGTTCGGGCCCTGCCGGTAGATGCCGTTGTTCAGTCGAACCCCATCGAACAGGTGGACCACCTGCTGGCCGGTGAGGCCCCGAACATAGGGACTGGCTTGGCCGTGGGCGGTCTGTTGAATGGACACCCCCGGCTCGTAGCGAAGCGCATCGGGCGCCGACTGGGGAAGCCGCTCATCCATTTGGCGCCGGTTCACAATCGAGCGTCCAAGCGAGTCTTCGGGGCCATCCGGGCGGTCCGGCACGACCGCGGTGGCCCCAAACCCCTCGTCGGCATCCTCCACCGACGTGTCCTCCGCCGAGGCCTCAGACTCCGACGGCTGAGCATAGGCCGGTGCCGAACCGGCCATCCCGAGCAGCGTCAGAAGCACGTAAACACCCACCTCCCTTAGGGAATCAGGCGCTGGCGACGTCCTCAATCCGGGGATCTACCCTTTTCCCCACGGGGATTCCCCGGGCACGGTGGGTCAGCTGATCAGGCCGAGCCGCAGCGCATGGCGGACGAGCCCCACCGCATTGGACGCGCCCACTTTGGCCATGATCCGTTGCCGATGTCCCTCGACGGTCTTCACGCTGAGGTGGAGCATCTTGGCGATCTCCGGCGAGGAATGGCCTTCCGCCACCAGCTGGAGCACTTCCCGCTCCCGCGAAGTGAGCTCTCCAGTCGGCACCACGCCGGACGCGTCTTCCACCAGGACCGCGGCTGCTTCAGGGCTCACGAACGCCTGGCCGCGAGCCACCGCTCGGATCGCCGACACCAGGTCGGAAAGCCCCGAGCCCTTGATGAGGTAGCCCTTGGCCCCGGCGCGAATCGCCGGCCGCACATACTCCGGCCCCGCGTGCATCGTAAGGACGATGACCTGCACGTTGGGAGCTTCCTTTCGGATCTGGGCCGTGGCGTCGACGCCGTTGAGGCGGGGCATGGCGAGATCCATGACCACGACGTCAGGCGGGTCTTCGAGGACTTTGGTGACCGCTTCGCGGCCATCCTCGGCTTCACCCACCACCCGAACGTCCCCGCAGTCGTCGAGGAGCGCACGCAAGCCTTCCCGCACGATGGTGTGATCATCCACGAGGAATACGCGGATCGCCCCAAGGTCGGTCACGGGCTTTCCGTCTCCGAGGGCGGAGCGCTTCGGGGCAATACGGTTCGAATTGTGGTGCCATGGCCTGGCCGACTGTCGATCAAGAGCCCTCCACCGAGGAGCTCCACACGCTCCTGCATCGAGCGAAGGCCGTGGCCGCGTCCCGGGGCCTCGGGGTCGAAGCCGTTTCCGTCGTCTTGAATCGTCACCATGAGCTCGGTCTCGGTGCAGTGTACCTCGACCGAAGCATTCTGCGCGTTGGCGTGGCGGCTGATATTGGTGAGCGCCTCCTGTACGAGCCGATAACAGGTCGTCTCGAGGGCGGGGGCGAGATCGGGCGATCCGCTGAGTTCGACGGCGACGGCCGTTCCAGTGAGCGACGCCACATCCGCGCAGTGGCGCTCGATCGCGGGATATAGCCCGAGCTCGTCGACGACCGCCGGTCCGAGGGCGGCCACCGCCCGGCGAACCTCCTCCATGACCTGGTCCACTTGCTCCAGGGTGGCGGCCGAAAGCTTCGCCACCTGCTCCGGTGCATCGGTTCGCCGTTCGAGCAGCTGAAGATTGAGGCGGATGGCCGTCAGCACCTGTCCGGCCGCATCGTGGAGATCGCGGCCGATCGCGCGTCGATCGGACTCCTGGAGGCTCACCGCCTGGCTGCTTAGGGTCCGAAGGCGACGGTCTTTTTGTTGCATCTTCTCGTATGCGGCACGCAGTTCGGCGGTGCGGTTTGCTACCTGCGCCTCGAGGTCGCGGTTGAGAGCCTGGAGCTCGCCCTGCGAGCGGTCGAGTTCTTGGAAGAGGATCCCGATTCGCTGTTCCGCGCTGCCCATCGCGCGGCGTGGGATGACGAAGAGAAGCGCGGCGAGTCCGAAGCCGAGAAGCAGGAACGGGATCGCGAGCCAGGCCGCCGCCCGGCGCGCATGGGCAAGGGACATCGCGACCCACACCTTGCCGACGACCGTGCCCTGGGCCCGAATCGGAACGTCTACCCAGACGACCGAGCCTCTTTCATCGCTCGATGGAAGGCGCGCGCGAAGGCGCTGTTGGTCATAGACGCGAAGCTCCGCCAGGTCTTCCTGCAGATGAAAGGCCTGGAGCTCTTTGACGAGCTTGGAAGAGTCGTAGGGCCAGAGCTCGGGGCGGGCGTTCGCCTCGCGCCCGAGTTCCCGCGCAAGGTCCTCGGCGATGTAGCGCCCCTGGTCGCGAAGTTCGCCGACGCGAACCAGGTGATACGCGGTGGGCGCGCTCAGCGCGACGATTCCGATCACCGTGACGAGCACCGGGCTCATCCGCTGACCGAGTTCGCGGCGAAGCCCCAGGGCGGCGGTGGAGGTGTGGGAATCGGCGCTCAACCGTCCGGCCTCTCCAGCGGTACGTAGTGGCTTGCCTCGACGACCGCCCGTCCTTCGGGACCGGTGACGAACGACACGAAGGCGCGCGTGGTGGCCTCGGCGTCGGGGGGAAGGACGAGGCCGAGGTCTTTCGTGTAGGGATAGCTCCCGTCGGCGAGCGTCGCCGCACTGGGAACTCCACCGAACCTTTAGTCCCGACATAGGTGCAGTCTTGCTCAGTTGTGGGCAGCAAAAAGGGTTCGCGGGTGGGCGGATCACTCTTTAGATCAATATACTGACCATCTTGGAACGGTTTCTCCATAGACGGCACCCAGAGTTCTTCGGAAAAGAAAGACAATCGTGTTTGACTAAGTCTTGG
>JBCCZL010000805.1:0-3882 GCA_039187775.1 Myxococcota bacterium | reverse complement strand
GGCCGGTCCTTCGTCGGTGTTGAATCCTCGATAGCCGAGCGAAAAAGCGCCGAAGCGCTCCTCGCTCGCAAGTTCGCTTCCCATGAGCACCGGGAGCCCCTCTCCCAGCTGAAACAGCGTCGGCGTCTCGGGCCGAAGCCACGGCGCGACCTCGCCGCTCACTCCGGCGAGCATCGTTTGGCTGGCATCGAAGTATCGATAGTAGAGCGAATCGTCGGACCGAAGCGCCCGACCGAATTCGTCGCGCCCGAGCCGCTCGGGCTGCTCGAGCGTCGGGAACGGTGCAGGAATATCGAGCGGACTCCCCGCCACGTCGATGAAGCGTCCGAGCGAATCCACATCGGCAAGCGCATCCCCGTCTTGGTCGGCGAACGGCGCGGCAAATCCGCCGCCCGCCTCCGACGCCGGAATGACGAGGCCCCGATTGTCCCGAAGGGAAATCCAGGACGGCTCGCCCGACTGAAAGGCGGCGCCTTCGATAAACAAGAGCTCCCGGGTCAGCTCCAAAGTGGTCGGCGACGGATCGGTGCTCTCTTCCGCGGTCGCCATTTCCAGGGCGACGGCCCGAAGCAGATCTCGAAACTCATCCTCGGTCGAGCCTTCGAGGAGGGTCACAAGCGCAACCTCCGCAAACTCGTTGAACTCCGGATACGCAAGGACCGGGCGGACCACCCCAAGCGCGTTCCGGAGCGGGCGGTAACCTTGCCGCGCGCCAAGACGCTCGAGAGCCGCGATCGCCTCGTCATCTTGCGACAGCGCCTCGAGGAAATCCGCTAGTTTTCGAGTCTGGGTTACCAGCCGCTCCTCGGGTTCGTCGAAGAATGGAAGCAGGTCGGACACGAACAACCCGAGCTCATCCTCAAGCTCCGCCGGAAAGATCCGGTCGAGCGCAGCAACGAGGCGCTCGCGGTTCTCCACGAGTGCCATAAGCCGAGGCGGCGCGTCGGCGGGGAGTTCACGCTCCCCCGCGCAAACCGGCTTCCACCGCGCACCGCTCACATCGGTCGGGTCGGCGTCGCGCGCAATGCGCTCGCACAGGATCTCACTGATCTCTTCACCGAGGGTGCCTCGCGCGCTCGAAACCTGCTCCGTACTGAACTCGGAACAGCTCGGAAACGTGCAAGCAACAATCGCGGCGGTTGTCGGCGCCGCCCAGCGTAGGCTCGTTGGACCAGTCATCCCGTCTTCACCGTATCTCGGCAACAAACGTGCGAAAAGTACCCTCGGCCAATAATGTGCTTATTTTTTCAGGCGCGATCGATTCGATCGCAGTTCTCACACGAGTGCGATCGATCGCATCGCACCCCGGTCGGGGGCAGAACTCGAGCGCATCGTCGCGCGACCTCGGCGCGAACGGTTCACGGTTGAAGCGCGTCGCGAGCTTCAACAAACGCGGCCCGCGCTGCCGACACGTCGTCGGCCTCGGCAGCGGCGGCCGCAGCAGCCACCGCCGGCGCGGCAGGATGTCCGTCGGGAAGTGCACGGGACGCTTGCTCAGCCAACCACTCGAGTCGATCGGTCTACCGGTGCACCATCCTCGCGCGCGACCGCGTAGACATGGCCGTTCTGCGTCTAACCAACGATCGCGTCGAGGGATGGAAGATAGCTGATTCCAAGTGTCGCAAACTGGGGCGCAAGAACCGCGTCGAGGCCGGTGGGCACGTCGAACACCACGGTTCCATCGGTCTCCAGCGCCACCACACGGTCGTAAAGGCCGACGTAGATCCGTTCGCGTGTCGGGTCCGAGGATCGACCCGGCCCTTCTAGGCCAACCCTGCGCCGACACGTTTCTTCAGAGTTACTGCGCGGTCGAGAACGGGTTTGCGATGGGTTACTGCGACTTCGTCAATGTATGTCGTCGATCTGCGATGAGGAGACCGACCGCACGGTTCCCGGCGAGTCCTGTCAGTGGTTTTTGAATCCGGGAATGGGCTATGGGTTTTGCGGCCCTCCGCCACCCGACGACGGTTGAGCCGTTCGCGGGAACATGGCCGTCGCGGGAACATGGCCGTCGCGGGAACATAGCCGTCGCGGGAACATAGCCGTCGCGGGAACATGGCCGTCGCGGGAACATGGCCGTCGCGGGAACATGGCCGTCGCGGGAACATAGCCGTTCACGGGAATATAGCCCGGCCCGGACATAGACCCCGCTCCGGCGATGGGGTAGGACGAAGGCATGAGTGACGCGGTCCGGGTGTACTTCGATGAGGCGGCGTTCGATCATGATCCCGGGTCGCACCACGTGGAGTCGGCGAGCCGGATTCGCTCGTTGGTTTCGACCCTCCACGATCAGCAACTGGGATACGTGGAGGTGTTGACTCCGTCGGCGCCATCTTGGGAAGCGGTGGCCCGCGTCCATCACCCGGCGTACATCGAGAGGGTTCGTTCGCTCGAGGGCCGTTCGGTCGCCCTCGACCCCGACACTCAGCTCTCTCCAAACAGCCTCAGTGCGATTCGCGGGGGCGTTGCCGCGGCCACTGCCGGCATCGATGCGCTCGCAAAAGGCGAAGTTCGCCGAGCCTTTTCGGTCATGCGACCGCCGGGCCATCACGCCGAGGCCGACCGTGCAATGGGCTTCTGCATCTTCAATAACTGCGCGGTGGCCGCGGCGCATGCGGTGGCGGCCGGATTCGAGCGAGTGCTCGTGATCGACTGGGACGTCCATCACGGGAACGGAACGCAGCATGCGTTCTACGATCGGCGAGACGTGCTCGTATTCAATGTGCACCAGTTCCCGTTTTATCCGGGGACCGGAGCGATGGAGGAACAGGGCCGCGGACCAGGCGTCGGCTACACCGTGAATGCGCCGTTTCCGCCGGGCATGGGTGACGCGGACTACGCGCGACTGTTCCGCGAGCTCCTCGTGCCGGTGGCCGAGAGCTTTGCGCCTTCGATGGTCATCGTGTCGGCAGGCTTCGACGGCCATCGCGAGGATCCGCTCGGCGGCATGCGAGTTTCGGGCGAAGGCTTTGCGCAGCTCGCGAAGACCGCACGGGACATTGCCGATCGTTTCGCGGAGGGACGTCTCTTCCTTCTTCTCGAAGGCGGCTACGACCCGGCCGCGGTACGCGAGAGCGCGCTCGCGTGTTTGGCGATTCAACACGGGGACACGGGTCCCGAGACGCGGCACGACTATGCCCGAGGGAGCGACGCGCACCTGCGAGAGCTCCTTTCGTGCCACCGGACGCACTGGAAGCTCTGAGCGCGTTGACCGACGAAACCGAAACCCCATCGCCGATCGACGCGCGGCTTCGCGTGCTGATGAGCCTGTTGGAGCCGCCGCTGACCTTTGCCCGACTCTTGAACGTGTCGCTCACCGACATGAACGAGCTCGTGGCCACCGGATACTTTCGGATGCTCAAAGCGCGCGGCGTGAGCTGGCAAGGCATGGTGCGACGCATGCAAAGGAGCCGGCGGGCGATCGCCAATCTCGCGAAACGAGCGCGCTCCGCAGAGCCGGTGCTTCAGGGGAGTCAGCGGGTTCAGCTTCGGCGAAAGCTCGTTCGCGTTCTCGCGGAAGGGCCGGCGGGACTCGAGGAGCTTCTGCAGCGCGTGTCGAAAGACGACGCAGAGACATTGCCGGAGGAGCTCGAGGCACTCGTCGCGGAGGGCATCGTCGAACTGGAGGACCGCGAGTACCGCGTTTCGGCGGCGGTACTCGATCTGATCGGGCCGGGCTTCGACGAGCGGTTGGACTCGCTTCGGCACTTCCTCGAAGTCGTGTCGCAGGTCGTCTATCGCCGGTTCCTGTCGTCGGGGCCGGAGTCGGACGAGTCTGAGTCGTCGTTGGCCGCAGCCGGCCTCTTGCTGGCCTTGGGCATCCTGCCTGTCGACGCGGACCTCGGCATCGAGCGGCTCCTAGCCTAGCGGCGAAGCAGCAGC
>JBCCZL010000804.1:0-3886 GCA_039187775.1 Myxococcota bacterium | reverse complement strand
GTCAGAAAAGCACAGCAACATGGATCGACACGCCGATGAGATGGTCGACCTGATGGCGTTGATGCTGGCGTGTGATGTGACGCGCTTCATGAATCTCCAGCTTGCGGTCGAGGGAAGCGTGGCGACCTTCGGTTTCCTCGGCCAAGACGTGATGGGCGGAGACATCGGCCGTCACACGTGGCACGACGGTCTCGATCACATCGTTGGCCACAACGATACCGACTTTGTGCATATCGAAGCGTACTGGAAGCTCGATCGTTGGGTTTCCAGCGTGGTGGCGAAGCTCGCGGACCGACTCGATGCCCTCGGCGTCTTGGACGACACCGCCATCATCTGGATGCACAACATGGGCAACGGAGCCAAGCACGACAACCGGTGTGCTCCCGCGGTGATCGTCGGTGGTCTTGGAGGGACCCTTCGAACCAATCGGCACGTGCGCTTCAACAATGCGGACCGGGATCTGCCGAAGCGCATGGTCAATGACCTTCATCGGACGATTCTCAACCTCGTGGGGGTCGAGACGGAACGGTTTGGTGAAGCTGAATACAACCGCGGACCGATCAGCGAAATCATGGGGTAAGAGGATGGCTGGAACTCGTTTCTTTGCACTTTTGGCGGGGAGCCTTTTCGCATGCACCGGAACGGTGAGTTCGCCGTCTGGGAGTGGCGGCGTGAACCCCGACCGTGACCCGATCGTCGATGAGGAAGTCGTGGAGACCCGGCTGGGCTGGCCTGGCGTTCCAGGCACGGTGTTGCAGGGCGTGTCGCGTCTTACGCCGCGAGAAATCCATCTTGCGGTGGGCGACCTCGTGGGCACGCCGATCGAAGAAGTCCCGTTTCCCGCCGATCAAACTGGACACTTCACGAACGACAGCTCGACCTTGGATGTCAGCCCGCTGTTCTTCGAGCGGGCCCTCGAAGTCGCCAAAGCCGCAGCAAGCATCGCGACGGCGAATGTCTCCTGCGGTGATGACAAGGCGGCTTGCTTTCAGGAGTTCGTCCACGATTTCGTGGCGCGGGCATGGCGTCGGCCGGTTGCCGAGGCCGAGGTCGGTTATCTCCGTGCGGTGTTTGACCGGGGGTTGATAACCAGCGACGAGCGAGCCATCGAGATGGTCGCGATCGCTGCGCTGGTGTCGGTGCCGTTTCTCTTTCGCGAAGACGTGCCGGACGACGACGGGAAACTCGATTCGTATGCGATCGCCGAGCGCCTGTCGTTCTTCTTGTGGGATACGGTTCCGGACGAAGAGCTTTGGGCCGCCGCGGTGGCGGATGACCTCGGGGACCCGAATGCTCGGTGGGCCCAGGCCGAGCGGATGATGCGCGATCCACGATTTGTCTCCGTGTGCGTCGCGTTCCATCGCGAGCTCTTTGAGGTGGACGAGCTTGCGGCCGTCGCGAAGCTGCCAAGTTCGTATCCGGAATGGACCGACTCGGTGGCGCAAGCGGCAGCGGACGAGTTGGGCTGGCTCTTTGCGGAGCTGTGCACCAATGACGGTGGCCTCGCCGCTCTCCTTTCGACGAGGGCCTCGCGACCCGCACCGGAGTTGGCGGACGTGATCTATGGGATCGACGCCCCCGGTGACGCGCCGATCGAACTCCCGGAACTCCGCGCGGGCGTGCTTGCCCGGGCCGGATTCTTGGCGCTTCACGGGGTAGAGCAGTCTCGTCCGGTGCTCCGGGGCAAGCAGGTTCGAGAGCGTCTGCTTTGCGACGAAGTGCCGCAGCCCCCGACGACCGCCGAAGCGACGCCCCCTTCGCCGGCCGACGACGACCAGCCGCAGACCACTCGAAATCGTTTTGCCGCCGCCACCGCGGGGACGAGCTGCGAAGGGTGCCATCAGCTGATGAACCCCATCGGCTTTGCGTTTGAACATTTCGACACCGTCGGCCGCTACCGCGCCGAAGATGCGGATGTGCCAGTGGACGCCACCGGCGAAGCGGTCATGTCCGACCTCGCCCCCTTCGATGGACTCGGAGAGCTGCAGTCCGAACTCGCGGGGAGTCGGCTCGCTTCTGCGTGCTACCTGCGCCAGTGGTTTCGACAGGCGTTGGCGCGGTCGGAGGTTTCGCGCGAGATCGGGGAGATCGAGACGATGTCCGAGCCGGCGTTTGGAGCGCCAGGTTACCGTCATCTCGTCGAGGCCCTGGTTCGCAGCGATGCTTTCGCCACCCGGGTCATCGAGCCATGAGGCGACTCGCCTCGGTCGGGGTGGTGTTCTTGCTTGTCGGGTGCCAGGGCTCGATAGCTGGGCCAGGAGCGCCCCCCGGTCCGTCGGCCGAGCCGTCGGTCCCACCGCCGGGTGATCTCCGACAATCACCCGACCCGGAGAGTTGCGCGCTGCCGGCCCAGCGCCTCTGGCCGTTGACCCCGACGCAGCTCACGCGAACCGTCGCGGGGGTGTTTGGCGTGAGCATGGCTGCGGACGATCTCGCAACGTCGGGAACGTCGCGTTTCAGCAACCATGCCGGCGCGATGTCCATGACCGTGCCTCGTGTGGAATCATTGTTTGGACTGGCGACGGCCACGGCGGAGGCGGTGGAAGCGCGGCGCTTCCATGCATGCCTGGACGCGTCCGACGAGCGCGACTGCGTCGAGTCGGTGGTCGACGTCATCGGAGCCCGAGCGTTTCGTCGCCCGCTTCGTGACGAGGAACGCTCTCGATACGCAGACTACGTGATGGCCGAGGCCGCCATCGACGGGATCGATCTCGCGCTCGAGCAGCTCGTGCGAGTCTTGTGGATGTCTCCGCACTTTCTTCATCGATTCGAGGTTGGTGAAGCGGTGGACGCGACGACGGTGGCCCTCGATTCGTTCGAGCGTGCGGCCGCCCTTTCGTATTATCTCCTCGACGGCCCGCCCGACGAAGCGCTCCGCGCGGCAGCGGAGGCGGGAGAGCTTTCTACCCGAGAGCAGCTTCGTGCCCACGCCGAGCGGCTCATGGAGGAGCCTCGAGCGGTCCACGGGGTGCACCAGTACTTCGATGAGCTCTTTCACCCTGACGCGATCGTCGGGCAGAACAAGGACGAGGACCGATTTCCGGACTTCGATGAATCCATCGCGATGGCCATGGCCGAAGAGACTCGCGCGTTTGTCCAGTACGTGCTGTTCGAGGACGACGCTCGCTTCGAGACGCTCTTGACGGCTCCCTACACGCTGGCGAGTGAGCGGCTCGCAGAGTTCTACGGCTTGGCGGACCACCCAGGGGGCGATACCGCGCGGGTGCCCGTGGATTCCTCGCGCCGAGCCGGCATCCTCGGTCAAGGGAGCTTTCTCGCGTCCCACGCGACGTTTACCGACTCGCACATCATCGAGCGGGGGCGCTTTGTCCGCGAGGAGATTCTGTGCGGCACGATTCCCCCGCCCCCACCGGAAGTCACCGATGAGTTCCCGATGCGACAAGAAGGCGAGACCCAGCGCGCGTTCCTCGAGGACCGCCACTCCAACGACTCGACCTGCGTGGGGTGTCATCGGCTCATGGATCCCCTCGGTTTCGCCTTTGAGCACTTCGACGCGGTAGGTCGCTACCGAACCGAGGATGTAGGGCAGCCCATCGACGCTTCGGGACAGATGGTCGATGTGGACAACGAGGGTGAGTCGTTCGTCGGCCAGGCGGAGCTTGCCGCGCGGTTGGCTGCGGAGCCACAAGCCGCCCAGTGCATGGTCAAACACCTGCACGAGTACGGGTTTGGTCAAGAGGTGACAGGGGCCGATGCGTGCTCTCTCTATGCTCTGAACCAGGCGTTCACGAGCTCGAACGGAAGCCTCCGAGAGTTGATCCTCGGGGTGGTGGTGAGCGATGCGTTTACCGCACGGCGGCAGCTTCGGTAGTGAGCGCTAGCCCGCATCGGTCACCAGAGGTGATGGATCGGGTTCGAAAGTGCT
>JBCCZL010000803.1:0-3896 GCA_039187775.1 Myxococcota bacterium | reverse complement strand
GCCGACGGCCCGCGGTGGGAGCCCTCAGCCGTCGAGGCCGAAGGCCGCGACCCAAAAAAGGAGCCCTCAGCCGTCGAGGCCGAAGGCCACGACCCAAACAGGGAGCCCTCAGCGGTCGTGGCCGAAGGCCTCGACCCAAACAGGGAGCCCTCAGCCGTCGAGGCCGAAGGCCGCGACCCAAAAAAGGAGCCCTCAGCCGTCGGGGCCGAAGGCCGCGACCCAAACAGGGAGCCCTCAGCGGTCGTGGCCGAAGGCCGCGACCCAAACAGGGAGCCCTCAGCCGTCGAGGCCGAAGGCCACGACCCAAAAAAGGAGCCCTCAGCCGTCGAGGCCGAAGGCCGCGACCCAGAAGAGGAGCCCGTCCGATGAGCCGCCGAAACCCGCGGGATGGGAGCGTTCTCGACGCGGTGGAGCCGACCCCGGCGGACGAACTTCCGGCCATGGTGGCCCGGGCGCGAGCTGCCCAGGCGAAGTTCGCCAAAGAGAGTCTCGAGCGCCGCGCCGCGATCGTTCGCGCGTTCGCGCGAGCGCTCCTCCAGCGGGGTGACACGCTTCGGGATCGGATCTGCGAAGAAACGGGAAAGCCCGAAGCGGAAGCGTGGCTGCATGAGATCGTGCCTATCGCCGACCTCCGTGACTACTGGTGCGGCGATGGCCTCGAGCACCTCTCGGCAACCGAGCCGTACCTGTCGTCGCTCTCCTATCCGGGAAAGCGCGCGCTCATCGAACGGGTTCCCCGCGGAGTGGTCGGTCTCATCGCACCTTGGAACTTCCCCCTTGCGCTCCCCCTTCGCACGATCTTTCCCGCGTTGGTCGCGGGCAACGCAGTGATCCTCAAGCCGTCGGAAGTGACTCCGGGAGTCGGAACGGCGATCGGGGCTGCAGCGAAGGGGGTGCTGCCCGATGATCTCCTCCAGGTCGCGGTCGGGGATGGGGCGATCGGCGAAGCGTTGATCGCCGCCGAACCCGACGCGGTGGTGTTTACGGGAAGCGTACCCACCGGCAAACGGGTCGCCGCCCAGGCGGCTGAAGCGCTCATCCCGGTGGGCCTCGAACTTGGTGGCAAGGACGCCGCGCTCGTCCTCGACGACGCACCGCTCGAGCGCGCGGCGCGCGGCATCGTGTGGGCGGGCTTTGCGAACGCCGGTCAGAACTGCGCGGCGGTCGAGCGGGTCTATGTCGTCGAGTCCGTTGCCAAAGAGTTTCGGCGCCGGGTTTCCGAGCTGAGCAAGGAGCTCCGCCTGGGTCCGGATGTCGGGCCGCTGGCGACGGAAGCTCAGCGAGACACCGTGCGCGCGCAACTCGAGGAAGCCGATGGCGCCGAGGTGCTGGCCGGCGGAACCGAACCCGAGCGCGACGGCTTCTGGCATGCGCCGACGGTGGTGGTGAGCGAACCCAACGACATCGCCCTCCTTCGGGAAGAGACGTTTGGACCGGTTCTCACGATCGTCGAAGTGGCCGATGAGGCCGAGGCGATCGCGCGGGCCAACGAATCGCGCTACGGGCTCACGGCAAGCGTATGGACGCGAAGCGTGCGCCGCGGGAAAGCGGTGGGGCGGCAGCTTGCGGCGGGAGTGGTGACGATCAACGACCATGCGTTTTCTGGCGCGGTGCCGTCGCTTCCCTGGTCCGGGGTGAAAGCCTCGGGCTCGGGGATCACAAACTCGCCGGCCACCCTCGATCTTCTGACCCGGCCCCGAGCCCTCGTGGTGGATGGGCGACGTTTCGCCAAGCGGGAGGTTTGGTGGTTTCCGTACACCGACGGACTCGTGGATGTGGGACGGCACATGGCGACCCTCCGGGGGGGCGGGTCTCCGCTCGAGCGAGTGCGCGCGTTCTTTGGGCTGGTGGGCGCGTTCCTTCGGCGCTGGCGGGTGTAGCTCCGATCCGCGTCGGTTTGGATCCGAGAAGTTTCGTGGGGCGTTGCCCGCACGGATGTGTCGAGCTGTGTCAGGTGAGCGGCCGAGCGGATCCGGCGACAGGCGTTCGCTTGCGTGAGCTTGCGATCTCAATGGACCGAGGTTGGCCCACGATTTGATAGGATTCGACGCATGCGCAGACTTGCTCTCCTTTTCCTCTCGGCGATGTTGCTTGGGGGCTGCGTCGAAGAGGACTCGTGTTTCGTCGCTGGAACGCAGATCGATACGCCGGGCGGTCCGATCTCGATCGAAGCCATCGAGGTGGGAACCGAGGTCTATGCCTACGATGAGCGCCGAGGTGAACGCGTGGTGCGGCCGGTGGTGCAGACCTTTGCCCATCACGGAGCGGATGTGCGCATGATGCGATTGGAGGATGGACGAGCCCTTGGCGTCACCGACGAGCACCCGTTCTACCAGCCGTTGCGCGGCACCTACGTGCCGGCAGAAGAGCTCCAGGCTCAGGGGATCCTGCTGTCGTTCGATGCCGGCGTGACGAACCCCGCCCTCCGCGGGTTCGGTCGGTCGCGTCGTGTCGACGTGGTCTACAACTTCGAGGTCGCCGACTTTCACAACTACTTCGTCGAGGGCATTCTCGTTCACAACAAGCGGCCTGTCATCGACGCGGGCGCCAGAGACGCAATCCCGGATCGAAGAGTTCCCGACGCGGTCGTCGAGAGAGACGCCGTGGTCGATGGGGATGTCCTCGTCGACGCCGGGTCCGATGCAGGGTCCGATGCCACGATGGATGCGGGAGACGCCACGATGGATGGGGCGAGCGATGCGATAGCCGACGCCACGTCGGACACCACGACAGACGGAGGGGACTCGGGAAGCGACGGTTCGCGCTCGCTTCCGACCGGGGAGACCTGCATGGCGAGTGGGGACTGCATCAGCGGGATCTGTTGGGACTTTCGGGACATCGATCCGCTCTGCGGAGGTCGGGTGTGCTCGGAGTCGTGCACGATGGACACCGAGTGCCAAGACATCGCTCGCGCGCAGGGCGCGAGCCAGCCGTTGCGTGCAAGCTGCGACCGACGCGGTCAGTGCGACTTCGTTGGCACCGGCCTCGGCATCTTCTTTTGCGCCTGATCGAGTCGCGCGCTACCGGTAGCGCTCTCGGCGAACCACGATGCGGCGGTTTCGGCCTCGCCGTCGGACTTCGATGATCGCTTCAACGCCCGGTGCACCTCGCAGCATCGCCCGGGCCTGCGACGCGACGATCGCCGACTCCCCGTCGACCGTCACCACTTCGTCGCCGACCCGGAGACCGGCGCGCGCCGCCGCACTTCCCGGCACGACTCGACGAATCTGCACCGCGCCGTCGACCGAAGCGACGTCGACCGCCACCCCGCTGAGCTCGCCTTCCCCGAGCGCCGGAGCACCCGTCGCCTCCTGGGTCATTCGAAGGACCACGTCGGAGCTCTCCTCGAGACGCCGCACCGTGACGCGGAGTTCCTCGGCGACCCCCGCTGCCGGATGCCGCGCGAAGAGCGGGTGCTCGCCCGGGGCGACGCCCTCGATGCGAAAGCGCCCCTGGGGGGGTCCGTCCGAACCGCATCGGTGAAGCTCTCATCGATCGCTACCTCCGCTCCCGCGATCGCGGTGCCATACGGATCCACCACCGTCCCCCGAACACTTCCAGCGGGCAGCAGGCGAAGGACGTCGAGATCGATCGGGTAGAGGCCGCGGCTTCGGCGCTGCAGATCGATTTCGATCTCCAACGGAAGGTGCTGCGGCGCGGTGGCGCGCAATCGATATCGGCCAGCCGGAACATCCTCGAACACGAAGCCCCCTTCGGGGTCGCTTCGGGCCCCGCGGTCGAGGTCGTCGTTCTGCATCGCCACCCGGACCCCCGCCACCGGGACGTCCTGAAAGTCATCCACGAAGCGGCCCCGGATCTCAGTTCCCGGTTCCAACGCAATCGATAGCTCCCCGTCCGGTACCGTATCGACCTCGACCTCGCGCTGGGGCTCGGGC
>JBCCZL010000802.1:0-3905 GCA_039187775.1 Myxococcota bacterium | reverse complement strand
GCGGAAATGAACAGCATTCCCACGCCTTGCTCCCGGTATTCCTGGCTGACTGCGACGAGCTCGGGGAACTCTTCGACGCACGGCTCACACCAGGTTGACCACATGTTGACCATGAGGACTTTGCCCGGCTGTTCCCGGAGGAGCGCTCCGACCGACTCCGCAGTCACGTCGTCGAGGCGCGGCTCGGTTTGCACCTCCGGGACGGCCGCTTGGGGGACGACTGCTTCGGGGACGACTGCCTCGGATCTGCTGCTCGAGGGCTCCTCATCGGTGGTGTCGCATCCGCCGAGGCAGAGGACCACGACGGCGAAGGGTAGGGGGAGGTAGTTCATCGCGCTTACACTTGCTGCGCTCGACGTCAGGACCGGCCGGAATCGTGCGACTCTGAGCTTATGTGCTGGAGCCGGCGGGTAAGCAAGGGTGGGCTGAGCTTGGCGATGGCGATCGCGGCATGCCAGGGCGAGGTGGGTCCGGGGGCGGCGGGCGGCCCGGGGGGTGATCCTCCCGGTACTCCACCTCCCGGTCCGGGCATGACGCCAGCGATGGAGGTGCCGCCGGAACCGAACCCCAACGCGCTTTCGAACGCCGAACTCTTCGAGTGCAGGGGCGAGGCGACAAGTTCGCCGAGCCGGATTCGCCGGATCGAGCGGCTCGAGTGGACCCGAGCGGTGGGGGCGCGCGAGCGGGACACTGCCGCGCTCAATCCACTGGTGCCCAACAGTATCCATCGGTACAGCACCTGGTCCCACGATGAGAGCTTCGACCCGGTGATGCTCGACCGCTTCCTCGGCATTGTAGCCGAGAGCGGTACGGACTGGACGGGGAACGCCGACAAGCCAAACGAGCTTCGCTGCATGTGGGACGAAGGCACGGTCCCCGACCGGTCCTGTGTCGAATCGTTCGTCGCCTACTACCTTCCGCGGCATGTGTTGCACCGGCCATCCACGCCCGACGAAGAAGCCCGGCTCGTCACCTTTGCGCTCGAAGTACTGGCGGACGCCGACGCCACGGGTCGAAGTCGCGCGGAGGCGATGACCAAGATCAGTTCCGCCGCCTGGCTCACCACCGGCGCGCTCTACCGGCCCGAGACCGGCCAGGGTGAAGCGCTTGTCGGCGGCGACCGCGCGTTGAGCGCCCATGAGCTCGGCCTCGCGTTTTCGTATGCGCTCACCGACTGGGCGCCGGGCGGCCATGCGTACCGAAGTCGCGCACAGCTCGGGCCGGAGATGCTCGTCAGCGTTCGGGACGCGATCGACGACGGAAGCATCTTTCAGCCGGCGACGATCGAAGCGCTCATTGCCGAGCACCTCGGAGGGACCGACGGCGCTCGGCCCGATCTCGAGCAGGACGATCGCTGGCGGTCGCGGCGGGGCGAGTTCTGGCTCAACCAGAAAGTCCTCCGCTTCTTTCAAGAGTGGCTCGACTACCGCTCGGTCAACACGATCTTCAAAGACAGCCCGGCGGCGACCTCGGCTCACGAGGGGGCCGAGAATATCGACCGCGGGTATTCGCAGCTTCTCCGCGGATACTACGGCTACGAAGCCACGATCGACGCGCAGCTTGACGACATGATCGCGCGAATCGTGGTTGCGGATACCGACGTGCTTCGAACCTTGCTGACCAGCCGCACGTTCTATTTGCCGTCGAATCTCTCCGATGGCTTCAAGTCCACCGAGAACTTCCACTTCATCTACGGCTACACCCAGGACATTAACGACGACCGAGCCGCGCGATGGGTCGAGCTCCCGATGGCGGAGCGGGCGGGCGTGCTTACGCATCCGGCGTGGCTTGCCGCCCACGGAGGGAACTTCGATAATGACCCGAGCGTTGTCGAGCGCGGAAAGTGGATTCGGGAGAACCTCCTCTGCGGCAGCATCCCCGACGTTCCGATCACCGTCGACGCCTCGTTTCCCGTCGAAACCAATCATCTTCCCGCGCGGGACCGGCTCGCGATGACGACGGGCGCGGATGCTTACTGCCAGGGCTGCCACCAACAGATGGATCCGCTCGGGCTTCCCTTTGAAATCTACAATCACGCGGGCTTTCTGCGGGCCGACGACCACGGGAGCGCTCCGAACGGCGAGAGCACCGTGCTCCATACCGGGGACCCCACGCTCGATGTCACGGTCCGGGACGCGGTCGACTTGAGTGAGCGCTTCGCGGACAGCGAGCTCGTCCTTCAGTGCTTTATTCGGCAGGTGTTTCGCTACTTTGCCAGCCGCCCCGAGACCGTCGCTGACGCGTGCACCTTGTCGGCGATGCAGCGTGCCTACGAGGCGGAGAACGGATCCCTTCAGGCGGCGCTCGGGGCGCTGATGACGAGTCCTACGTTCTTGCATCGTCACGATGCGCCGGAGGCGCCATGAGGTTCGGTCGACGTTCATTCCTCGCTTCGGCCGGTTTGGGAGCTGGGGCCTCGCTCTTTCTTCCCTTGCTTCACCGCATTCAGGCGGAAGGCGCGGGGGCGGGGGCCCGCCGGTTTGTGATCGTGGTCGAAGGCAACGGTCTTCATCCCTACAATTTTCTTTCGAGCCCGGCTCGGGCTGCCCTTGCCGCCACCGGCGCAAACATTGGCGCCGACGAGCGCGTGTTCACCCGTCGCTACGAGCACGATGCGCCGGTCGAGGCCAGTGGAGAACTCGCCTCCGCGCCCGCCCTCACGGCGCTTGCCGGAAATGCGGGGGAGCCATCGCTCGAGGACCAAGCGATGGTGGTCCTGGGTCTGTCGAGCAAGATCGCCGGGGGCGGCCACACCACGAACTTTGGTGCGCTCTCGTGTGCACCGTCGAATCCATCCACCCCGTCGGCGGCGACCATCGATCATGTCCTCGGGCAAATGCCGGACGTCCGAGGCAGTACCCCGTTCGACGTGGTGCGCCTGGGCATTCACGAAGACCGCGGGAAAACCAATTACCGCACCTGCGCCACCGGACCGCGGACGCCGGCGCCGATCGTGTGCGACCCGACCGCGGCATTTAACGGCCTCTTTGGATCGGTGGCTTCGGCGGAAGGGCAGCGGGGGTTTCGAGATCGACGGGATCTTTTGGACTTTGCGCGCGCCGACGCGAACGCCGCACTCGCGCAGTTTTCCGGCAACAGCCGAGAGCGACTCAAGCTCGAGCGTTATCTTGAATCGCTCGAAGTCCTGAGCGGTCGGCACGATCAGATCGTTGCGATGGAGCCCACGCTTCGACAGGTCGTGCCCGAAGACCCGACGGTGTCGCCGCTCTACGAGTCGCCGCATCCGCTCGAAAACCTCGACGCGATGTTCGAACTCGCGACCGCCGCGCTCATCGGGTGCCTCACCAATGTGGTGGTGATCGCTTCCGGCACCGGCCACTTCGACGTGACCTACTCGAGTTTTGGCGCGGGAACCCCCGGGCGGCACACCGTCTGCCACAGCCACGATAACGCTCTCCTCACCGCGGTGACCGAACGCCACGCGAGCTTCGCCGCCAGGATGGCGCGAGCGCTTCGCAGTGTGCCCGAGGGGGAGGGGACGATGCTCGACCACACGGCAATTCTCTACATGTCCGACAACGGCGAAAAGCATCACTCGAAGGCCGAAGAGTGGCCGGCGTTGCTCCTTGGTGGCTCGGCGCTGGGCCTTCGGACCGATGGTCGGACCGTGGTCTATCCGAAGCACGGCCACGACAACCATCGGCAGATCTCGAACCTGTTCAATACGCTCAGCTATCTCGGGAATGGGCCGATCGATGAGTTTGGCGCGGAAGGCGACTCCCGGATTGCCGCCGGGCCCTTGACCGAGGTGTACCGAAGCTGAGACATCTCGATGCGATGAGCGCATCGATCCAGGAACGCTTTCTCTTCTTCTACGGCACCGCGTGGAAGGAAGAGGCCACCCGAGGGCATGTCGAAGCCGCGCTACGGGCCGGTTTTCGGGG
>JBCCZL010000801.1:0-3906 GCA_039187775.1 Myxococcota bacterium | reverse complement strand
CGACATGGAAGATGCTCGGGGGAACGAAGAGGCCGGTGCCGGTCGCATCACGTGGACCGGTCATGCGGCGCGCTTCCTCCATCAGCGGATCCAGGGCCGCACGGAAATCGTCGTAGGTGGGGTGCCACACCGAGATGACGGCAACCAGCCGATCGAAGAGGTCTTCGACCGCCGCGCGGGCTGCGAGTGGTGCACGCATCGCCTCGTCCGCTTGCGCAATCTCCTCGGGCGTCATGAGCGGCACCTGGTCGAGGCTCATCGCCTCGAGAAGGCCGGGCTTCATCGCGGTCAGGGCTGCGCCCTGAAGGTGCACGTTGTCCTCGCGAAGGATCGAGCGAGGCAAGTGGGTGCTCATGAAGTGACGCACGATGTCGGCCATGGTGAAGGGTTGGAACGCAAGCAGGTGCTCGGCGCCGCTCTCCGCGGGGGCGTAGACCCACGCCGCGCGCAGGTCGTCAGGCGCCACCGTCAGGTCCACGAGGTCGGCGAGGTCGTTGTTGTTTAACTCGCTGATGTTGTTGGTTTCACCGGCGTTGTGGGCCTCGAGCTGTGCAACGAACGCTTGCCAGGTCTCGTCGCCGACGAGTGGCGCGATCGTCGCTTCGTTCAGGGGAAAGTGCATGCCAGCGGTCATCGCCAAGAACGCGAGCTCTGCGCAATAGATGAGGTTCTCGGTGGCTCGGAACCACTCCCGCGCCTCGGTGTCACCCGCGACCGCGCGGACCATCTGAGCGACGAGCTCACGCACCTCGTCGGGATTGCGTGCGCCGAGCGGGTCACCGCCGTTGTAGTCGCCAGGGAAGTTAGAGACCGCGTTGAACGCGGCGGCCATGGTCCGGATGTTGTCCTGGAAGGCCGCGGTCTGCGTGGCGTCCAAGTACTCGGGGTAGCTTGGACGAAGAAAGATCATCGGGTAGTTCGCATCGCCGAACCGACCATCTTCGTAGGTCTGTGGGTTGTTGAGCGTGATCGCGCCGGCGGCGCCGTCACGTTCCACGCCAACCACGATCCCGATATGGGTGTCCTGAAGCTTGAAGTGCTCCTTCATCGTGTCGGGGTCTCCGCCTTCGAGAACGAGCGTGCGGAACTCGTTTCGATGGTGCTTGACCGCGATCCCGATGTCGCCGGGCTGGAAGTGCTCTGCGATCGCTGCGTCACCGCGAGCGATCGAGTTGCCCTCGGCATCCTGGACGTTGTCGTCGTTGTGATAAGGAATCACGTAGAGCTCGTCGCCGAACATATGCGTGTCGGCCCACACCGTCTGATCGCCGAGCTGAACGCGGACCCGCATCAGCTCCGCAGGAGTCTCGGCCGCGACTTCGTCGGGCCACTCCGCGTTCGCACGCACCATGTCGACTTGAAATCGCTCGGTGGCGGTGTCGCACCCGCGGGCCGCGCAGATGTTGGAACCCTCGGTTCCTATGTCGTTCACCGACATCGCGCAGCCACCGCCGACCATCGCAATAGCCAGCAACCATGCTTGGAAGATTCTCTTGGTCCTAATCATCGCCTTCGGCCTCCGGGTTTCTGGAGGAGCACTTTTGGTGCCAACCCGCCAAACCTATGGGATCGGCCGAATCTCGCGAGGGAAGGACTCGAAGTGGCTATCCGCCCTTCCGGTCAAGGGACCCCTTCTGTCGCCACCGAATCGCCATCGAGCAGCCGTCCTGCGCGTTGTCTCTCGGGGCGTGAGGGGCGCCGGCTGACCGAAAAACGTGTGGCTCCCCGCCGGTCTAAGATTGCATCCGAGAGGTTTTGATGCGGGTTAGGTGGATTCACGACCGTCGAACGGCCACGCTCCCGAGGGCGCCAGCGACTCCGGAGACTCCGCCTCTCGCGAATCCGTTCGGGCAGGGGCCATGAGAATCGGCGGCGTGCCCCGGGTGCCGGCCACGTTCCGCGCGTTTGATTTCGTGGCCCCTTCCGGATGCGGTGCTTTAGGCCGCGTACATTTCTTCGATCAATGTCGAGTAGCGTTCGACCACTTTGTTTCTCCGAACCTTCAGGCTTGCGGTGAGAAGCTGATTGTCGACGGAGAGCGGTTCTTTCATGAAGCGGAACGCTTTCATGGTTTCGAAGCTCGCAAGCTCGGTGTTGACCGCTTTGACGTGCGCGGCGATGTCCTCTTCGGCAGCCTTTCGCGCGTTGCTCTCGATGTCTCGTGTCGCCGCCCAGCTCTCGAGCTCTTCCTCGTCGAGCGCGAGTAAGCACACGCAGTAGTTTCGCGCGTCGCCGATGACCACCGCTTCCTGAACGAGCGGGTGCCGCTTGAGCAGCTCTTCGATCTTCGCGGGCACGACGTATTTGCCTCCGGACGTCTTCAGCAGTTCTTTCTTTCGACCGGTGATCTTCACGAACCCATCGTCGTCGATGCTTCCGAGGTCGCCGGTGCAGAACCAGCCGTCGTCAAAAGCTGCGGCGGTTGCCTCGGGTCGGTTGAGGTAGCCGGAGGTGATGTTCGGCCCCTTCGCCTGGATCTCCCCGTCGTCGGCGAGTCGGAGCTCGATCCCGGGAAACGCCAGCCCCACGGTGCCTACGCGGAACTTGTCGGGCCGATTGCTCGTGAGGCCGGGGCAGGTTTCCGTCAAACCGTAGGCCTCCAGGAGGTTCAATCCGAGCGCGAGAAAGAAGCGGTGCACCTCGGGGGAGAGCGGGGCCGACCCGGAGAGCAAGACTTCGGCTTGATGAAGCCCGAGACGGGCTCGGAGTTTCGACCAGACGAGGCGCTCGGCGAGCCGCGCCTGCAGTCCGAGGATCGGGCCGAGCTCCGCTCCGGTGGCCCGTGGCTCGATCGTTCGTTCGCCCACCGACATCGCCCAGCGGAACATCGCCTTACGGAACCCGGACGCGCCTTCGACGGCGGTAAGGATCTTGACCCGCATCTTTTCGTAGACCCGGGGGGCGCTCGGAAAAAACCCCGGCTCGGCAAGCCTCAGGTCCTCGGCAAGCGTGGGGACCGACGACATCACCAGCGGAGCGCCGAAGAACGGACCGGCCAGCTCGACCAGCCGACCAAAGGAGTGGGCCGGCGGAAGAAACAGGAACAGGCCGTGGTTGAGAATGCCATCTCCGAAGATCGCCACTTCCTCCGCCGCCTCCAGCATCGAAAGCATGTTCTCGTGGGTTTGAATCACTGCCTTCGGAAGGCCGGTGGTCCCCGAGGTATAGGTAAACGTCGCGACGTCGGCCCGCGCGAGTTTCTCGGCGCGACGTGCCCGGTCCGCCTCGGTGTCTGCGAGGGCGGAGCGGCCCCGGGCCTCGAGGTCGGACAGCGACTCCCAGTCGTCGGCGGGTTCGACTCCGTCGGGATCAATGACGACGATGTGCTTGATCTTGATCTCTTCGGCGGCGACTTCGCGTTCCTGAAATGTTGCACCTTTCTGTGCGGTCCTGAGTTTCTCGAGCTGCGCCTTGTCTTCGACGATCGCGATGACCGCTTCGGTGTCTGCGTGCATGAACGCCACTTCAGCGCTGAGGAGGCTTGCGTAGATGGGGACGGTTTGCAGCCCGATCGACAGCGCCGCGAAGTCGCAGACGATCCAGTCGAGGGTCGCGTTGCCCACCAGCGTGATCCTCGCTCCGTCGTCGAGCGATGTGGCGGTCAGGAGTCCGGCACCGATCGCATCGATGCGGGGCCCAATGTCGCTCCAGTGAACGGAATCGTATTGATCCCCCCGACGAACTCGAAACGCGACGCTGGAGGAGGCGGTCTGACGCTGGGAGATCATCTGCGCCAGAGAGCGGTGTTTGGCCATGCGGGGAAGACTAGCAGGCTGTTGCAAAACTCCGCACGCGCCTCCAGCGCGGGCACCGCTCGCACCCGCGACCGGCCTTCGGCCTGCCTCCTCAAAATAACTCGGTTATTCCTCGTCGGCTCGCGGGCGCGACCGGCACCGTCGCGAAGCT
>JBCCZL010000800.1:0-3906 GCA_039187775.1 Myxococcota bacterium | reverse complement strand
CGTCCGCCGCCAGGCCCACCAACCTCGAACCCGATTCCTCGACAGAACCCGGAACGAACTTCGGGACGGGGGTACTAGCCCGAACCACTCGTTGCACGCTCGAGCAACCGACGCGGCGTTGGTCGGCGGCGATGGTCGCTGCTCTTCGGGACTGCTAGAGTCGGCAGCCCATGGCGGGCCCGACGACCGAGGAACAAGCCGATGGTCTGCTCCTGGGGCGCTCGAACAGGGCGCCTCTTCGCCTTCCCGCGGAGGCGCTCCTTCGTCATGTGATGGCTCTCGGATCGAGCGGCTCTGGTAAGACCGTATTCTGCAAGACGGTGGTCGAGGAAGCAGTCCTTCAAGGAATTCCGGTGATCGCCATCGACCCGCAGGGCGACCTCTGCAGTCTCGGGCTCGCGTCCGATCCCCGCGAGCTCGAGCGCCGGGGCGAAGATGTCGCACGGGCCCGGCGCTACGCGCGAACGATCGAGACAGTGCTCCTCACCCCCGGCTCGGACCGGGGCATTCCGGTGACCGTCGACCCGGTGCTTTTGCTCGACCGCGATGAGACCCCTTCCTTTTCGGACGGAGCCGCGCTGGTCGCCTCCCTCGCGGGTTACGACCTGAAGAGTGACGATGGCGGAGGTGCCGTAGCCGTCCTCGACCAAGCGCTTCGGGCCCATTTTGAAAGCCCACGGCCGCGCGTGCTTCGTGAACTCGTGGCGACGCTGGAAGCGGCTCGCCCCTTCGACGCATGGAGTCGCTACCTGGCGAGCAAGAAAATCGAGGCTCTGATTCGACGACTCGCGCGCCTCGAAGTCGGTCCGCGGCGAAGCCTCTTTGAAGGTGGAATGCCGCTCGACATCGAGCTCCTCCTCCGCCCCCTTCGTGCGGGAACAACTCGGGTGTCGGTCGTTTACCTCAACACGTTGTCCTCGGAAGACGACAAGCAGTTCTTTGTCGCGCAGCTTGCGGAGCGGCTTTACCGCTGGATGCTCCAGCATCCGTCACCGACCCCGCAGGCGCTGTTCTATATCGACGAGGTGGCGCCGTTCATCCCGCCGGTCAAAAAGCCCGCCTCGAAGGACTCGCTCTCCCGGCTGTTCAAGCAGGCCCGGAAGTACGGTGTCGGCTGCCTCATGGCGACCCAGAATCCAGGCGACGTCGACTACAAGGCGATGGCGCAGTTTGGAACCTGGGCGCTGGGGCGGCTCACCACTCGCCAGGACCTGCGAAAGATCGAGCCCACCGTCCGGGCGCTGACTCCAAGAAGCGATGCGGTCCTCGACCTTCTTCCAAAGCATGGCCCCGGTTCGTTCACCCTGCTCTCGCCGGACCACTTCGAAGAGCCAACGCCCCTGCAAAGCCGCTGGCTGTATTCTCGGCATGCGACCCTCGACCTCGAGACCATCGCCGAGGTCGTCCCGCTGTCCCACCGTTCTCAACTCCTCCCCTCGGCTCCGGCGATCCCCGCCGAGGCTCCCCCGGACACTGCGGCTCCCGAGCCGGTGCCTATCGACGAGGAGCCGGAGATGCGTACGCCGGAAGACCGAACTCGTTCGCTTCGGGTTCCGAAGAACCCTCCGGTAAGCGACAGCTCGACGAGCAGACGCAAGGCCCCGCTCGACCCCACCATGACACCGTCGCAACAGCCAGCCAAGCCGCCGGGGGCAACCCCGTCCCTTGCGACAGGCGCACCGTCGGATGCCCCCGCGGCGAGCTCGAATGATCCTGCGCCCCACGACGTAGCCACTCGCGTGGTCGTGCGATCGGAGCTCTCGTCAGCTGGAGGTTTGGCCGTCGACCCCGCCGAGTTTGTCGATCTATCGTCGGGCGGGCCCGCGAGCCAAGAACCAACTCGCGCAGTTCGACTCGACGAGTTGGCCCGCGCCGAGGAAGCAAACCTCGGTGGGGGCAGTGCTTCGGCGCCCGACACGCTCCGTCCCCCACCGGCCGAGCCCACACGCTCGGTGCATCTCGCGTCGGTCGACGGAAGCAACGACGCCGCAACGGAGTTTGTGGTCCTTCCCGAAGCTCGGGAGGTCGATCGAACCGTCGATCTCGATGCCCTGGTACTTCTGCTCAAGACTCGCTCCTCGATGACCACGAAAGAGTTCGCCGAACTTGCGGGCCTCAGCGAAAGCGGCGCCCGAAGTCGGCTCGGCAAGCTCCTCAAGGCTGGGGCAGTGAAGCGATTCAAAGAGGGCCGCGCGTACCGCTACTTTGTCGAAGGGCGGCCGGACCTTGGCCTTACTCCGAAGGTGTGGGCGTTTCGGCGAACATTGAACATGAGTGGGGCACTCGCCGTCGCCCGGTCCGAGTGCCGAGGGGGCCTTTTGGGAAAGCGCGAGGCGGTCGAAGGGGCCGACCAGCTCGACCGAGGAGTCTACAAAGTCGACATCGGAGAGAAGGTCCCTGCGCCGCTCCTCGACCGGCTTCGCGGGACCGAGCACGACGAACGTCACGGGAGCATCTACGTCGAGCCCGGCTCTCTCTCGATCGTGACCTTCGGTCCACAGGGGATCGGTTTCGCAGACAAGCCCGAAGACCATGCCACCGACATCGCTGACTTCGATGGTCAGGCCGAGCTCGTTTCCCTCCCCGTAGAACATCTCACGCTCGACGAAGACCGATGGACCTCGCGCCAGTCGCGGGAGCGATCGGCGGAGGTGGTCCGCGACCGATTTCAAGTCGAGATCGCGGCGATCACTCCGGTGTTCGTTCCGCTCTTCACATTGCGCTTTGGCCTTCCGAACGGTAGCTATCGGCTCCTCACGATCGACGGCTTGGTCGGCAAAACCGTAGTCTGGCCCACCAAGCAAGGAAGCTGAGCTTCCCTACTCCACGTGGGGGCACCGACGATGAAGCTCGACGCGGGCAGGCGAGTTGAGCTGCACGGCGACGAGGAGACCCGATCCGATCGGTCGGACGAGGGCCCGCTCGCCGTTGCCGTCGCGAATGGTTTGGCGAGCGCCGAGCGCGGGCGTGAGAAGCTCGATCCTCCCGTCGGCTCCCACCACCGCCACGCGCACATGGCCATCCTTCGCCCGCGTGGCGGAAATCCGGGTAGGAGCCGACGCGAGCGGAAGGCTTCCGACCGGCTCTCCCCATCGTGCACCGTTGACCGGTCGCACTTCGATCTGCTCCTCGGCGAAAACCACCGCGGCAGGCCCCTCGGCAAGCGTGGCCGGAGCAGAGGGGTCCACCGCGCGCATCAGTACGTCGCGATCTCCCGAGGAGGTTCCGTCGGCGAGGAACCGATGGATGACAAGGCTTCGGTCTTCGCTCGTCAAGGCGACAACGCCTTGTCCATCCTCGGCGATCCCGAGGACCTGGACCGAGGTCACTCCGTCGCCGGGCGCGAGTTCCGCCGCCGGGGCGAACCGGTCGTCCTGAATCGTTCCGAGCACGAGATTGGCGCGGGACCGATACGTGAGCCAAGTGTTTTGGTCGGACCGAGCGAGTACGAAGGGATCTTTGTTGCCACGCCCGTCCATCGTGACCGGAACGTCGCGGAGGGTGGCATCACCGCCATCGTTGAGCTGAGCCGTCAGGATCTCGGGCCGACCGTCGACCAGACGTTCGGTGACCAGCCGATACCCGTCGGCGGTCCGAGCCATGTCCAGGGGGTCGTAGCGATTTCCCGACCCGAGAACCCGCGCTTCGGAAACGGGGGTGGCGGTGCGGTCGAGTTCGAGCACTCGAAGCTCGCGTCGGTCCACGTAGAACAGGGCAAAGCCATCCTCCCGTCCAACGAGTCCGCGAAGGCGCGCACTCGCATCCACCGCGATCTCGAGGACAGTGTAATCTTCGCAAGGTTCGCGAGATGCGGCGAGGCCCTGATTCTGGACGCATCCTCCAAGAAGCGACGCTAGCGCGCGCGCGCGAAGGAAGCTCTGCCATGGCTCGTAGCCCACAGGCAAT
>JBCCZL010000799.1:0-3907 GCA_039187775.1 Myxococcota bacterium | reverse complement strand
GGCGCGGGCGTTGCGGCCCGCGGGGCCGATGGTGGGCCCTTGTTGTCAGCATGTTGCCGCGTCCCGCCGTCTCAGAGGCGAAGGCCGGATGCGTGATCGAACAGGAATACGTCCTCTGGACGCACGCCGAAGGTCATCTCGCCGCCGCTCCTCACGCGACCTTCAAGAAGACAAGCCCCCGGTGTTCGATGCGTTCGATACCGTCAACGATAGCTTGAACATTCTTGCGCTCTGCCTCGCGTCGGCCGAGTTTCAGGCCGACGCGATGCGCCGCGCGCTTCGGGAAGGCTTCGTCGAGGCAACCGAGATCGCAGACTGGCTGACCGCCCGAGGGGTCCCCTTTCGAAACGCCCACCACGTGGCGGGCAAACTGGTGGCCCTTTGCATCGAACGCAACGTCACGCTGTCCGAGCTTCCGCTCACCGCGTTTCAAGAGTTAGATCCGACCTTCGACGCATCGATCTTCGAGGCGCTCGACCCGGAGACCGCGGTGGACCGACGCGACGTATTCGGGGGGCCGGCTCGGGGCCGGGTCGTGGCGGCCCTCAACGTGCTTCGGCGGGAGCTCGAGGACCGGGACGTGCAGATCGATCGCACCCTGGCCGCGCTCCGCTGAGCTCGACGCTCGGATTGAGACGAATCGCCCGCCCCCCCTATTCCCCCACGAGAAAAACGCCGCTACAGAACCAGGCAGAGACTGGCCCATGGCAGAGAAACCGACCCTTCAGTACATCGACCGGCATCTTCATATCGAAGGAGTTCCGTTCGGGACGCTCGCCAAAACCTACGGTACGCCGCTCTACGTCTACAGCGGCGACCGCATCGACGCGGCGTTTCAGGCGGTATCCAACGCGTTCGCTTCGCGACCCGCGCTGATCGCCTATGCCGTCAAAGCCAACGATAATCTGAGCATTCTTCGACGCCTTGCGCAGCAGGGCTGCGGTGCCGACATCGTGAGTGGCGGCGAGCTGGCGCGGTGCCTCAAGGCAGGCATCCCTCCCGAAAAGATCGTCTTCTCGGGGGTGGGAAAGCGCGATGACGAACTCCGACTCGCCCTCGAATCGAAGATCCGCTCCATCCACGTCGAGAGCGTGCCGGAGGTCGAGGTGCTCGGAGGCCTCGCCGAAGAGCTCGGCGTGGAGGCACCGATCTCGCTCCGGATCAATCCCGATGTCGACGCGGAGACTCACCCCTATATCGCCACCGGACTCCACCACACCAAGTTCGGGTTGGAGATGGACGCGGCGCGCGCCCTCCTGCCGAAGCTCATCGGCCACCGTTCCCTTCGCCTCGAAGGCATCACCTGTCACATCGGGTCCCAGCTCCGCAACCTCGCCCCGCTCGTCGAAGGCGTTCAGACCACCGCCGCGTTCGCGGTGGAGTGTCGAAAGGCGGGCGCTCCGATGCGGACGATCGATGCCGGCGGGGGCTTTCCGGTTCACTACGGCAACGAGAATCTTCCCTTTCCGCCGGCCGGTGCCTTCGCCGACGCGATCTACCAGGCGCTCCGCGAAGCTGACGCCGAGGACTTCGAGCTCATCGTCGAGCCGGGCCGGGCCCTCGTCGCCGAGGCTGGCGTGCTGCTGACGGAAGTCATCTTCGAAAAGGACCAGGACGGGAAGCGGTTCGTGATCTGCGACGCAGCGATGACCGAGCTCATCCGGCCGGCGCTCTACGACGCGTACCACGGTATGCGGGCGGTCGACGAACCGGATCCTGCCGCCACGTTTTCTCCCGCCGACGTGGTCGGTCCGGTGTGCGAGTCCGGAGACTTTCTCGCCAAGGACCGCGACCTTCCACCCCTTCCGCGAGGGAGCCTGCTCGCGATCGGTGGCGCCGGCGCCTACGGTTCGGTGATGAGCAGCCGTTACAACGCGCGCCCGCGACCCGCCGAGGTTTGCGTCGACGGCGACACGCACACCCTCATCCGGCGTCGTCAAACCCTCGAGGATCTCTGGCGGGAAGAGCTGTAATCATCGTCCGACCTTCGGGAACACCGCGGTGCCTCTGTCAACCTCGCGGTGCCTCCGTCGACATCGCGGCTCCTGTCTCGGAACCGCGGGGCCACGGTCATCGTTCCCGAGGGAGTCGGGTGCGTCGGCCGTGCGTCGCCTACTCGGTGACGCCCTTCCCGTTGGACCATAGGGCGTTCCGCTGAGCCTTCATCTGATCTTCGACTGACGAAAGCCGCGCCAGCGTCGAGCCGGTCTTGCTGTCGAGATCGGAGATGGCCTCCTCGCCGCTTCGTTTCGCGGTCCGGGCAGTCCGGACCACATCGGCGATGCTGCGGCTGAGCTCCTCGGAAGCCTTGTCCATAAACGCGAGCAGCTTTTCACCGAACGCATCGATCTGATCTTCGAAGGAGTCGGCAAGCTTGACCGCCGCCTGGCGCACGACCTCGGGGGCCTCCTCGCGAGCTCGTTCCTTGACGCGCTTGTCCGCCCGGCCGCGAAACACGTACGCGAGGAGCGGGGCGGCGAGGGCCAGCGCACCGCCGACGAACACATTGGAGATCGCCATGACCGTAATGCCGAACGCGCCCAGCGCGAACACTCCCACGTCGTAGGCGAAGGTGTTGACCTTGAGATCGAGATTGTCGGCGGAGGGTCCGAGCGCCTCGCGAAGGCGTTCGGCCTGGGCCGCCGCGTCCTCGGTGAGAAACGCGATCGCCTCCTCGGCGACGCCCTCGAGACGCTTGGCTACCTCTTGGGCCTGCTCGTCGGCAAACTCGCGAAACTTGTCTTCGATGAAACCGGGAAGGAATCGTTTCAGATCGTCGGCTTTGCTCCCGTCGATCTCTTCGGGAAGCGTGGCCGCGAACGCTTTACCGAAACTCTCGACGTCGTTTCGAACCATCGCCTTGGCCGCCGCCAGCGACTCTCGCACCTGACCTTTGCGCTCCTCGAGCGTCTCTGAGTGTCCTGAGAGATCCGCCTCGAGGGCCGCTAGGCGCTTTTCGAGCTCGGTCTGATCCATCTGGAGCGCTCGCTTCTGCACTTCAACGCTGGTGCGAAGGACCGCAGCCACCCGAAGACCCTGGTCGAGCGCATTGTCGAGAAGGACCCGACCCCGTTCCTCTTGAAGGAACGTGCGAAGGTCGACGACGAACGACTCGAGGCCCGAGGACTGGCCGTGCCCCAGGAGCGCAAGTTCGGCGCTCAGCGGATAGACCCGGGGATTGTCCACCAGCGTCGCGAGGTGCGTCTTCGCGTAAGCGACCGCCTGCTCCTTTTCGTCGTCGTCGAGGAGGTCGACCTTGTTGATCACGAACATCAGCTTGTCCCGAGACGCCGAGAGCAGCTTCTCGGAGATAAACTCCCGCTCGCTCTCTTTGAGGATCTGCCCGGCGTCCAGAAGGAAAATCACCGCGTCGGCTCGGGGAATGTACCCGTAGGTGATCTCCGCCCGTTGCTCGTTGAGATCGTTCACCCCGGGGGTATCCACGAGAACCACTCCCTCTTCGAGAAGCGCCGCCGGATAGGTCACCTCGACGTAGCGCACGTCGTCCTTGTTGGCGCCGCCTTCGACGACGTAGGACTTGAGGTCCCCCATCTCGATCTCGCGAACCTTGCCTTCTTCGCTCACTGAAAGCGCCTGGGGCTTTTCGCCGTGCTCGATGTGATGAATCACCGCGGTGGTGGGAGTCACGCCCATCGGAAGCACGGACTCGCCGAGCAAAGCGTTCACGAACGTGGTCTTCCCGTGGTTGAACTCGCCGAGCACCACGAGATGAAAGCGCTCCTCTTCGAGCCGGGGGATCCGGTCGTCGCGGAGCGAATCCGCAAGCGAAACGCTGCCGCTATCGTCGGCTAGATCGGCAACTTCTCGAAGCGCGGCAAGCACGTTGGACTTGCCCTGACGAAAATCAACCGACATCAACGACCTCCTCCTGCTGCGGCTTGCTCTT
>JBCCZL010000798.1:0-3931 GCA_039187775.1 Myxococcota bacterium | reverse complement strand
GCCCGAGCGAGGGTACCCCGCCTGCGAACGGCATCGAGAGTTTGAAGCGGATCGCCCGTGTGAGCGATGCGGCAACTTCGTTTGCATCGAATGCTTGGGCGGGGAAGCCAACCCCGGGACGTGGTGACGGGACTGCGTCATCGGAGCCGCGACCGCGAAGCCGTGGAGCCCAGTGGCGATCGGCGTCCTGTCGTTCTTTACGACGGTCGTTTCGGGCGCGCTCCTCCACGTTCTGAACCAAAAGCGATTGGGTCGAGAGAAGCCACAGTGGTGGCTCGTCGCCGGCGCAGTCGTGGTTCAGGGACTGCTCATGGGCTCGGTGTTTGTGGTTCCTGAAGACTCCGCCCTCGACCGCGCCCTCACTCCGGCGAGTGGCGGATTGGGCATCGCCTTCGCGATCTGGCTTGCCAAGGGCCCGCACCGAGCACTCTTTGAACGATACCGCGACCTCGGCGGGGAAGTTGCCACCGCTTGGGGAGCCTTCGGGATCGCGTCGGCGGTCGCTACCGTGGTGGTCGGCCCGTTCGTTGGCGTGGTGATTGCGGAGGAAGTTCGGATCAGTGAACTCAACGATGGTTTCGCGGAGGGCCAGCGGGCCTTCGACGAAGAGCGGTACGAAGATGCGCGGCGCCTCTTCAACGCCTCCTGCGAAGGCGGAGCCCCAGGCGCCTGCACAAACGAAGGATGGCTTTACGAGAACGGCCTTGGCGGGCGCGCGAACCCGCAGCGCGCGCGACGGCTCTACGACGAGGGCTGCGAAGGTGGAGACCCGACCGGCTGCAACAATCTCGGGGTGATGATCGAACAGGGCGTCGGAGGCCGAACGAACCCGGACCTCGCGAGGGAGCTGTTTCGAAGGGCCTGCGCAGGCGGTGACGACTACGGCTGCAACAACGCGGATCGCCTCGATGGCTTCGGCGGCGTCCAAGACTACCTCGCTCCGCCGTACTGACGCGAAGCGCCGTACTGACGCGAAGCGCCGTATTGACTGGAAGCGCCGTATTGACTCGAAGCGCCGTACTGACGCGAAGCGCCGTACTGACGCGAAGCGCCGTGCTGACTCGCAGCGCTGTACTGGCTCGAAGCGCAGGCGCCTACGCAGTCTCGTCTGGCCAGGGGGACGTGTATGCCTTGCCGGGCGTGGCGCCGATCGCGAGAAGCGAGATGCCATCGCTTCCCGGAACAAACTTTCGACG
The DNA here is from genome assembly GCA_039187775.1 of Myxococcota bacterium. Classification (GTDB taxonomy): domain Bacteria; phylum Myxococcota_A; class Polyangia; order Polyangiales; family JBCCZL01; genus JBCCZL01. The sequence goes on along the minus strand of JBCCZL010000798.1, from coordinate 2,735 downwards.
CACATCGGGCGCAACCCGAACCAGGCTCCCGGTCTCGACGGCCTGACGTTCCTCTCCGACGATCAGCGAGCCGTCTCCCCGGAGCACGAAATACACTTCTTCCTGGCCATCTTCCTGATGGTCATGTTCGGGATAGTCGGCACAGCCCGCATCGATCTCGATCACGTTCATTCCCCAGGCGGTGACCCCGAGGCTTCGCGCGGCGGGCCGAAAACGAATGCCGGGAATCTCGTGGGGCCCGGCGTAGGGCTCGATTCGGTCGATGGGCAAGATTCGGATCGGTTCTTCGGTCATGGGACCCTCCTTGAAGCCCGATTCTCCCGCGCACGACTTCGGTGGGCTTGTAGAAACGCGACGAGAGCGCGCTAGAATCTTGTGGTGCAGGGTCTAAAACCTCTTCCTCGGGGACGCGTCGAACGCGCCCGCGGGCTTGTGTCCTGCGCCAAGAGCGGGAGCCGGATCGACGCCGAACGATTCGCTCCTCCGTCCGACTTGTCTGACGGTGTGGAGTGTTTCTGGCTTGGCCGCTGGGATCTCCCCGCGGACGCACCGCACACCACCGAACTCCTCGGAGACCCGTCGATCCATATCGTGTTCGAGGGCGATCGGAGCCGGGTGGTCGGCGTCTGGACGCGACGATGGATCCGCACCCTCGAAGGCACAGGGTTCGTTCGCGGCGCAAAACTCCGCCCCGGCGCGGCCGGCCTATTCCTTCGCGGCCATGCCGCCGACTTTACCGACCGGATCACCCCGCTGTCCGAGGCCCCGTTTCCATCATGCGAGTCGTGGATCGAATCGATCGCTCGAACCCCAAGCGACACAGATGCGTTCGAGCGCTTTGGACAGGTGCTCAGAAGCGCCCGCCAGCCCATGACTCCTGAGATCGAACTGGCCATCGGCGCAGCCGAACGGCTCCGGGATCCGAGCATCCACTCGGTAGAACGGCTGGCCGAGGATTCCGGATGCACGGTTCGCGCCCTCCAGCGGCTCTTTCGAAAGCATGTGGGCGCACCGCCGAAGGCTCTCCTTCGACGAGTCCGGCTCCAGGAAGCCGCCGCGCGCATCGACCGCGGCGAGGCCGAAAACCTCGCTCGCCTCGCGGCCGAACTCGGCTACACCGACCAGGCGCACTTCACTCGCGACTTTCGCACCGCGGTCGGACGAAGCCCGGGCCAGCTCCGCACCGCCCGCGCAACTCTTGCCTGATCGGCCCGCTCCGCCCGAAGACGGCTGCGGAAACCCTTACCGTGGCGGCCGACTCGCTGGCCCTCGGGTTGCTACTATCCGGGCATGCGTTTTTGTTGGGCCGCGATCCTCCTTACTGCATGTCAGTCTACGACTCCGATCCCTCCGTCCCTAGAAGGCTTCGATAGCGAAGCTCCGAGGTTCGCGACGGTTGGACTCCGATGGGAGGCCGCGTTTCGAGCCCGGCTCGAGGAGGCCACCCCGCCGACCTTCAGCGTGGTCGAAGGCCCAGAGGGCCTCACGGTCGTCGGCGCCACCGCAGAGTTCACCCCGGTGGAGGGACAAGAGGGCGTGCATCCGGTCCGGCTCCGGGCGGCGGCGGGGAACACGGTGATGGAGCAGTCCTTCGATCTCACCGTCCTCGGCCGAACATCTCTTGGCAGCGTGACGGTAGGGGCGGGGGAAACCACGGTTGTGCTCGAGCCATCGTCGGGCCCTCGACGCGTGGAGTTCGACGTGCCCCCGGCCGACGAGGCGAGTCGCATTGAACTCTTCGCGGTGGAGGGGGACGGCGCACCGACGCCGGTCGAGCTCAGCGCCGTCGGTAAGCCGTTCTACATCGTCTCCGACCTTCCCGAAGGGACGCCGATCACCGTGCGGCTGGCGATCGCGGATGTGCCGGAGATGCCGACGGACGCGCGGGCGGATGAAGTGTTCGCAACCGCGTACGGTCCGGAGCGGGGAATTCACGACGGCCGCCGCCTCGGCGACGAGTGGCGTCCGGTGCCCACCGATCGCCCACGGGAAGGCGTCATTGAGTGGATCGAAAACGCGATGGGCGAACGCCGCGCCGAGCGCCAGTACCAGCTGACTCTCGGCGACAATGTCACCGAGATTCAGGGGGGCTTCGAAGTCGTGTATCTGCTTGGGGAAGGCGAAGACCGGCGCGAGGCCTCGCGTCGAGTGGACGAACTCCTGGGTCATCTCCTGGCCGCCCGGACCCGACAGCAAGCGCTCGGGTGTCGTTTCCCGACCGAGCAGCATGTGACGGTTCGGAACCTACTGCTGTTCGGCTCATTCGATCCCGATACTTTGGGCATCGAGTTTAACAAGCGGCTCTTCGATCGAAGTGTCGAACTACACCGACGCGCCATCGCAGCCCACGAGCTCTTTCATTCCTCCCAGTACCTTGCCGTCGGTCCAGCCATGGTGCCGATCGCCCAACGTTGGTGGGTCGAAGCGACGGCGCAATACATGGAGGACGAAACCTTCGATGAAAACGCCTTTCTCGAGGATCCGGTGTTTTTCGTGCCCACTCTGTGGCCCGAGGAAACAACGCGCTACGGCCTGCTCTATGACGGCAATCCGGAGCACTGGTACCGATCGAACGCCTACTTCAAATCACTGAAGGCCCAGGAAGGTTTCAACGCCTGCACCTTCAGCCGCCTCGTGGCACTGTCCGAAACGGGCCTCGACGCGCTGACGGTGCTCGTTGGCGGACCGGACCGATTCCTCGCCTCCTATGCGCGGTACGTTTCGGCTTACAACTT
>JBCCZL010000797.1:0-3958 GCA_039187775.1 Myxococcota bacterium | reverse complement strand
CGCGGCGGTTCGCGCGGCCGCCGGCGAAGGCACTCTCGCCGAGGCGGTGGAAGCACTGGAGCGAGCGATCATCGCCCGCGGCCTCGAGCGAAGTGGGGGCAATCGAACCCAGCTTGCCCGCGAACTGGGGATTAGCCGGACCACCCTTTCGGAAAGACTGCGAAAATACGGGCTGGAGTAGCCTAGCCGCGAAGTTCCTCGATGTGAGGCTCGCACGATCACGCAGCGTAGCCTATTGAAATTAAACAATAAAAAACCACGTGCGAGCTTCTCGGCGAGACAACATGCGCATCGCTCGTGCTGCTTGAGCACGGCCGTGAGCGGGCACACAGCTTGCAAACCGTCGAGCAGTGTTCACCCACGCCCGGATCGCTCTCGCGGTTGCCATTCTCTTGCCGGTTGCCGCCTGCTCGATGGCTCCGGCTCCAGACGTCGGCGCGCTTTCGACGATGGCGGAAGCCGCGGGCGTCGCCGAGCAAGCGTTCGGGGTGCCCGCCGACCTGAGCCTGGCGGTCGCGTACACCGAGACCCGGTGGCAAATCCCGGAAGATGAACACGGGCACCACGCCGATGGCCATGTCCCGGCCGCCGTTGGCGTCGCCGGCTTGAAGCCGTGGCAGTCGAACCTCGCATCCCTCGCCGCGCAAGAGCTCGGGTCCAGCGAGGAGGAGCTGCACGAGAACCCAGCGGCCGGGCTCGTGGCTGGGGCGTACGTGCTTCGCGAGCTCGCGGACCGACGCTACGGCGGACCGCCCCACGATCTGGGCGAGTGGGCCGAAGTCATCGCGGACTACAGCGGACACATCGATGCCCGACTTCGCCGAAGCTACGTCCACGACGTGTTCGGCTGGCTTCAGCGGGGGATCGAAGACACCGGTGCCGACGGCTTCCCCATCGTGGTTGCCCCACGGGATGTGGCGCTCCCCGAGAGCGTTGGCGCCACGCAATCCTACGCCGGCGCCAGCTACCCCGGTGCGCGATGGGTGGCGGCACACGCCTCGAACCAGTCGAATCGAAGGGGCGAGCCGATTCGCTACGTCGTCCTTCACACGACGCAGGGCAGTTATTCGGGTGCGATCTCGTGGTTTCAAAATCCCTCTGCAAATGTCTCGGCCCACTTCGTCATTCGCTCGTCCGACGGCGAGGTGACCCAGATGCTCGACGAGGCCGCCAACGGGTGGCACGCCGGCAACTCGACCTACAACCGGCAGAGCATTGGGATCGAACACGAGGGATTCGTGGCGGATCCCGGCCGCTGGTACACGGATGCGATGTACCGCTCGAGCGCCGAACTCACGCGGCACATTTGCGACAAGTACGGGATCCCCAAAACCCGAAGCCGAATCATCGGCCATGTCGAAGTTCCCGGCGCAACCCACACCGACCCGGGGACCGGGTGGGATTGGAATCGATTCATGGCCCTGGTTACCGGCACGACCACGCCCCCGATACCTCCGCCGCCCGGCACCGAGGACACGCTCGACGCGGAGCTCGAGCGACAGCATGGCCCGGCGGTCATGGTCAGCGGAGAGCGCGCCGCGGTGGTGTTCGACTTTCGGAACACGGGAACGACGCCATTCACCCCCGGCAACACCATGCTCGTGACCACGCGTCCCAACGAGCGGGCGAGCCTTCTCTACGACCCGAGCTGGCTTGCGGAGAGCCGACCGGCGGGTGCGGCAGTGGAAACCTCCGCCGGCAATCTCGCTCGTTTCGGGTTCATGGTCACCGCGCCCGACGTAGACGAGACGATGACCATCACGGAGACGTACCGGCTCCGCCAGGAACCGGTGGCGTGGTTTGGACCAGACGTCGAGCTGCTGGTCCAGGTTCTCCCGCGCGCCGCAGGCGTCGAGGACTTCGATGGCGACGGAAGCGGTGCGGACCGCGACTGTGATGATCGTGACCCCGATCGCTTCCCCGGCAACTGGGATCGGTGTGGCGACGGAATCGACCAAGACTGCACCGGCTCCGATCTCGTCTGCGATCCGAGCGACCCGACCGCCCCGCCCGACGTCGATCCGCCCGGTACGCCGGACCCTGGCGTGTTCGAATGGGGGAGCGATCCCGAGCCGATGGACTCCCCTCGCCCCCACACTGGGAGCCTCAGTGGGCAGTGCGGCGCGGGGGGCGATGAATTTCCTGGCTGGCCCCTGGGACTGTTTGGGGTCTTGCTCCTTTTGCGATGGACTGAGAAAAAGCGGCCGTGAACATCCTTCGGTCTGCAGTACTGGCGGCGCTGCTCTTCGGCTGCGCGCTTGAGCCCGTCGACGCTGAGCCCACCACGTATCGCGGCACGGTGACCCAAGTCACCGACCGGTCCGCCATCGCAGGGGCGATCGTCCAGTCGATCGATGGCGAGTTCTTCTCGACCACCGACGCTCAGGGCGTCTTTGAGTTCGTGCTCCCCGCCGGGACCCACCGATTCGTTTTTGCCTCGGCGGACCACGAGGCGATCGAACGGCCGGTGACGCTCGCGCCGGGCGTGCTTCGCGACGATCGGGTCGAACTCACCCCCACCGAACTCACCGCGAACGAGGAAGGCGAGCTGATCGAACGACGGCTCGAAGCCCAACTTCTCCGCGACGACCCCTGGGATCCGGCGCTTCGGCCCGAAGCGCGCGCATTTCTCCTAGGCCAGATCAGTGACGCGGAGCTTCGGGGGGCCGTGATCAGGAGTGACGGCATCGGCGGAACCCGCGCCTCCTTGGAGTCTCCGCCCGCTACGGTGCGGATCTGGCGTCGGGGCTTGGACGGCTCGACGCGAAGCTGCTCGGGCCGGGTGGATGTGCTCGAGTTCGAGGAGTACATCAAAGGCGTCTTGCCCCATGAGTGGATTCCCAGCTGGCACGACAACTCTCTTCGGGCTGGGTCCCTCGCGATCCGGACCTACATTTGGAACTGGGTGCGACGCGGCGGAAAGTACGACTGCGCTGACCTCGATGACACCGCGCGGTCCCAGGTGTACCGCGACGACCGAACCGACCGCGCCACCGCCGCCGTCGACCTGACCCGAGGGCAGGCGATCACCCGGAACGGCGAGCTGGTGAGTGGCGAATACAGCGCGGAGAACGGCACGCCCACCGCCGATGGCATCGATGACCCGCTCTGCGAAGGCCGCGAGCTGTTTGGTCACGGGCGCGGCATGTGCCAGTGGGGTTCACAGCGCTGGGCCCGAAACGGTCGAGACCACATATGGATCGCCGAGCACTACTGGCCGGGCGGGCAGATCGAAGGTGGCGAAGACCTCTCCGATCGCTATGTGGCGGAGCTCGTCCAGGTGGTGGCTCCCGCGGTGATGATCGCTGGAGAACGTGCGGTGGCGTATGTCGAAGTTCAGAACCAAGGCACCGCCCCGTTCGACGATCGGACCTTTCTCGCGACCACCGGTCCCCGGGACCGCGACGGAGTATTCTACGACCTCGCCAACTGGCCGGCGCCGAATCGTCCGACGGAGGTGGATTACGAAACGCTCCCGTCGGATATCGCACGATTCACGTTCATGATCCGGGCGCCGGAAACCGACGAAGAAGTCGAGCTCGTCGACACGTTTGGTTTCTTTCAAGAAGGTATCGGCTGGTTCGGTCCGGAGGACGTCACGCTCCGGGTTCGGGTGCTCCCCGCCGGCGCCCTCCCCGACAACGATGGTGACGGCTCGAGCAGCGCAGCCGACTGCGACGATTCGAACCCCGCGTTCTTTCCCGGCGCGACGGAAATCTGCGGCGACGGCCTCGACCAAGACTGCACCGGCGAGGATCTGCCTTGCGATCTCGGTACTCCGCTCGAAATGGCAAGCGAAAACGGTGATCTCAACGGAGGCTGCTCGGTCGGAGGACGGAGCGAAGCGCCGATTCTTCTCCTCGTCGTGGTTGCGCTCTACAGGCTCAGGCGCAACCGCGTTTCTTGACCCGGCCGGATCACGACCCGCCGCCGCCGCGGCTCCCGGCCCGGCGACCGG
>JBCCZL010000796.1:0-3958 GCA_039187775.1 Myxococcota bacterium | reverse complement strand
TCGGCCCGCAGACGGTCGACGTCCGCGACACCCTTCGCGTGGCGCTTCTCCTCGAGAATCCCGAAAACGGGGTGGGGTTTCGGTACGAAGGGCCAAGCGGGCTGCCCGGAATCGCCCAGACCGCATCGATCAGCGGTTCCCCCGCCGGCGGCGAGTTTCGGTGGACCCCGCAGTCGAACCACGTCGGGACCCATGAGTTCCAGGTCATCCTGGTCGACTCGGACGGCGATGAGGTCGACCGAACGCCGATGGTGGTGACGGTGAATCCGTCGGCCGACTCCGCGCCGGTGTTCCTTCGCCCCGGCGCAGGCGGAACCTACGACCTCGAGCGTGAACCCTGCGTTCAGTTCTCGGTGGATGTCCGCGACGACGACTCGCTCAGCGTCACGATCGACGCGCGCGGTCTTCCCGAGGGAGCCGAGCTTCGACAGGACCGAGACAAGAGCGCGCTCTTCAACTGGTGCCCCACCCCGGAGCAGGTGGCCGAGAGCGAACGTTGGACGATCCAGCTGACCGCGGACGACGGGGATCGGAACCCCACCGAACTCAACTTCGTGATCGTGCTCCGCACCGGAAACAAGGAAGGCTGTCCTGGTGCCCCTCCCTCGGTGACCATCGAATCGCCAACGATGGACCAGCGAGTCGACAGCGAGCCCGGCTACTCGGTGGTCATTCGGGTCACCGACGACCTGGGCCTCCGCGACGCGCCGCTCCTCTATCACACCACGGCGACCCCCGACGACCCGGAGAACCCGGACGTGACGCTCTTCGAACAGATCACGTTCGAAGAAGACGACGGCGACCGCTATCGGATCCGGATTCCGCCGCTTGGCCTCGAAGACGGCCAGGAGCAGACGGTCTTCCTCGTGGCGAGCGCCACCGACAACGACGACCCTGAGGGCGCTGCCTGCGACAAGCGAACCGACACCGCGCTTCTGTCGTTTACTGCGATCGGCGGAAGCGGGAGCGGGCTCCCCGCGTGCGAGCGATGCACCGCATCCGCTCAGTGTAGTTCCGGCGTCTGCGCGGCATCGGCCAGCGGCGCACGATGCGTCGACAGCTGCGCCGGAGGCGAGGCGTGCGCTCAGGGGACCTGCGGCGAACTCAGCACCGCCGAAGGGAGCACTGTCGCCGCCTGCGGAGATGTGGACGCGGCATGCGGTACCGGGAGCGGAGGCTCCTGTACCGATGACAGCAACGAAGAGAACGACACGATTGCGACGGCCACGCCCGTGACGTCGCTGATCAGCGGCCAGGTCTGCTCCGGGGACGACGACTACTACCGGATCAACGCGACGCCGGGCACCGAGATCTCCGTCACCATCGACGGGTTCATGCACGCCTCGGGCGACCTCGACCTGCAGCTTCGGAGCGCCGACGGGGCGGTGCTAAGCCGAAGCGGAGGGGTCGAGGACTTCGAAACGGCAACCTACTGCTCTCCCACCGCGGACCCGATCTACGCGCGGGTCTTTGGGTACCGGACCTCAGAAAACGCCTACGATCTCTCGGTGTCGACGGCGGCCGGCAACTGCTGCGTCGACGACGTCAATGAAGACGATGACTCCATCGCGACGGCTCGGGCGATCGTTGGGACGGACTTCGACGGCACCATTTGCCCCGGCGACGATGACTACGTGTCACTCATGGTGGCCGGCCCTTCGACCATCGCTGCGGACCTCGTGTTCGATCCGGCGATCGGGGACCTTGACTTCGAGCTCTACTCGCCGGCGGGCTCGGTCATCGCGTTCAGTCGGGGCATGACCGGCACGGAGAGCATCAACCACACCGTCGCGGACCCCGGCACTTATACGCTCCGGGTCTTCGGCTTCAGTGACGCAGCGGGCGACTACCTTGGCGAGGCCACCGTGACCGCCTCCGCCGGGGGCTGCATGACAAGCAACGATTGTCCGACCGACGACGCATGCTTTTCCGGAGCCTGCATGTCGCGAAGCTGCACCCAGCCCACCGACTGTCCCACCGGCGAGGTGTGCCCCGCTCCCGGACCCACCGCGCCGGTCAGCGAGTGCGGAATGAGCTGCGGAGTCAATCGAGACTGTCGGTCCGCCGAAGCGTGCAAGCGCTTCCCCGAGGGACGATACTGCGCGCGGCGCGGAAGCGGCCAAAACGGCGACGCCTGCACCACGTTTGCCGACTGCGGCGGCCAGCGCGCCTGCCTGCCCTACACCGATGGGTACTGCGCTCGGGCGGGTTGCACTTCGAACAGCGACTGCGAGAGCGGGACGTTCTGCATCACCATCGGCACCACCAATGTGTGCGCGCTCGACTGCTGGGCATCGTCGTCGATTTGCCGAATGGGCTACGACTGCGACGTCGAGACCGACCTCGATGGCTTCCTTCAGTTCGCCTGTATCCCGCTGTAGCTATGTTGTTCGACCCTTCCCGCCTCGCTGTGCCGGTGCGCTCGAACTTTCCCCTCACGGCAAGATTGGAGGGCACGTCGCACCTTGGTTGGTGGATCCTCTTGAGCCTGTTCCTTGCCTGCAGCAGCGACCCGCCGGTCTTTCGGGAAACGCCACCGGTGATCGAATCGGTGTCCACGGCCACGCCGCTTCTCGAGGGGAGTGAGCTCCGGGTTCTCGGACTCCGCTTCGACGCGCTCGGGCCCAACCCTGCCCTCGACGTCGAAGGGGTGAGGCTCGAACTGGTGGAGTCACCGGCCCCGGGAGAGCTGGTCTACCAGGCTTCGAGGGAACTCATCGCCAACCTCGATGTAGGCGAAAACCAGGTAGTGCTCCGGCTTCGCGGGTTCATTGACAGCGAGGACTTTCCTATCACCGTTCAAATGGCGCGGGACCTTCCGGTGAGCCTCGCGGCGTTTCCCGGCGGAGACGTGCACCACAACGACCTTGTGGTGATCGAAGGCGGCGGATTCCTCGCAAGTACGGAAGGCACGGTGATCGCCGAGTTTGAGGGGATGTTCACCCCGGACGGAGAAGCTGCCCGGCCCGTCAACGCCAGCCTCCCCGTGACCCAGCTCGACCGGGGCAATCGGGACCGAGGGGTTCTGCGGATGACGACCGCGATCAGCGGGCTGGCGATCGGCTCGTTCGACGGAAGTGTCACTCTCCGCTCGCAGCCAGTTGGAGGCGCCGAGAGCGAGAGCGACTCATTGCCGCTCCAGCTTCGCTTCGTTCGGCCGGAGCTCTTCGCAGTCATGCCGACCACCGCGTCGCTTGGGCAGATCTTTACGGTAGGCGGAGCGGGATTCCTGGGTGGTCCCGACGAACCCGACGAGGCGACGATTTTCCGAATCGAGGGCACGTTCACGCCGGAGGGCCGGTCGCCGGTTCCGGTGCCCCCGACTGACCTTGTCCTTCAGTGGATCTCGGGCTCCGAGGTGGCCGGCTTCATCCGCTTCGAAGAGCGGCAAAACCGGCTGATCTCATCGGTGTTCCGCGCAGCCGAAGGCCGGTTCGAAGGTTTCGGAACACCGGTTGTCGTCAAGGGTGTCCAGGAGCTCGCCGGCGAAGCCCGGACCTTTGACTTTACCCTCGCGCCGATCAAGCAAGTCGTGTTTCTCCGCTTCGTCACCCCGTTCTACGACAGCCTGACCCGCTTCGGTCTCGCCGCGAGCGCGGGGATCATCGAAGGGCTCGTTCAGGAGCGGATGGAGCGCATCTACTCCGATTGGGAAGTCGAGATCCGACTCGAGGAGCCGCGAGACTTCGTGCGAGATGGCTACGCGATTTTGGAGATCGGCGGACCGGACCTCAACGGCTTCGGCCTCTTCGGCTACGACAACACCCCAGGGAAGGATGTGGGCAACGTGCGCCTCGGCGATTCGATCGGCGGCGCAAACGCGGAGACTCTCGAAGACAACTCTCCCGGCTATGGTGGGGTGTTCGTCGAGTCGATGTTGTACTTCTCGTCGCACCCGGACCTCCCCGGTCCCGTCCCCGCTGGCGCTCCCGATCCGGACCCGCTCTTTGACGAAATC
>JBCCZL010000795.1:0-3958 GCA_039187775.1 Myxococcota bacterium | reverse complement strand
GTCCCATCAATTATTTCGACGGTGGTGATGAGCTAAAGCGCTATGCCGAATCTCTGGCGGATGACATCGTGAAGTACTTGGCGGAGTTAGGCACAGATAATCGTCGTGTGGCGCTGGAGTACATCAACCCGACTGTCACCCTCGCCTGCCAACAACGGGGCCTAGAGGTGATCGACGGGGTGTTGATTAGTGAATGGGCGAGAATGATCAAAAGCCCGGATGAGTTGGCGTGCATGCGCTGGGCCATCGCAGTGGCCGAGCTTGGCATCGCCAAGGCTCACCGTCGCCTTGGGCAGGCTCGGGAAGAGCGGGCCGCTCTCGAACGGGTGGTCGCGCAGCACTCCGGCACTTCGGCGGCCACGCTGGCCAGAGACCGGCTCGAAGAGCTATCCCTTCGGGAGTGACGTTTCGAACCCCGCACTCGCTGGTGGAGTCCTTCCGCTTCGGAGTGGCGTGTCGAACCCTTCCGTTCGGGGTCTGCTTGGGGCTCGTGCTCCTTGGGGGTTTCGTCACCGGCTGCACGGCGACCGACGTCGTCGCGCGTGCGCCCTGCAATACCGACCGCGACTGTGGCGATAGTCCCTGCCTTGGCGGCACCTGCACGCCACCGGTCAATGTCTGCGACCGACCCTTCTCCCAAGTGGGGCTCGCCGCGGATCCGCCGCGGGTGGGTTGCGGCGGCGGTCTGGCGGAGACGGCGTTCCGCTTCGCGCTTTGCGCCTGCGATGGCCTTGCGACCGACTTTCCGGTTCAGTCGGATACCTACGACAGTCGGGAGGGCCTGGCCTTCAGCGCCGGAGGAAGCGTCGGCGCCAATGGTCGCGTCGCCGCGACGGATACCGTCGACGTTGGCGGCTCGCTCTGGGTCCGCAACGGTGCCGGAATGGCGCTCGGCGTTGCCGGGGCCACCATCGCTCAGGATCTTCGGGTGGGGGGCGATCTCACGGGAACCGCGGTCACCGTTGCCGGCAATGCGTTTGTTGCGGGTCGGATTCAGCTTTCGCAGCTGGACGTGTCGGGCACGCTGACCCAGCCGATCGGTGCCACCCTCGACGTGACGAATGCGAACCTTGGCGCGCAGGTGGCGAGTTCGGTGGATGTTCCGGAGGTCTGCAGCTGCGACCCGAGCACCTTTGTCGACGTGAGTGCGCTCGTGGAGGGTCGCCGGACCGAGAACGACAATGCCGCGATCGGTCTCGACGCCCGGGTCCTCGACAGCTTCGATTCACCCCGGACCCTCACGCTTCCCTGCGGAAGCTTCTATCTCGACCGCGTGTTTGGAACCGCGCCGGTGTCGATCGTCGCGACCGGGGCGGCCGCGCTCTTCATCCGAGGGGACTTGGTGCTGAACGAAAGCCTCGAGGTTCGAGTCGAGGGCACCGGGACGCTCGACCTTTTCGTGAGCGGCAGCGTGACCACGCGGCCGGGCCTTCGGGTGGGGTCGCGCGAATCGGCGAGCCGGGTTCGGCTCTACCTGGGGGGTGAAGGGACCCTGTTTTTTGGCGCTGACTCCGAGATCGGGGCTCACGTCTACGCGCCGCGAACCGAACTCGTCACCGATGGCGCCTTCGCGGTCTACGGATCGGCATTTGTCCGGCGGCTCGCTGCAGGAGGCCCGCTCACGCTCCACTACGATCGGGCGATCCTCGAGGCGGGCGCGGACTGTCCCGACGCCCCGGCGGCGTGCGATTCGTGCCTCGACTGCCGGAACCAGGCGTGCATCGGCGGACGCTGCGGAGCCTGTGGAGACGACGCAGACTGCTGTCCACCACTCTCCTGCATCTCCGGAAGCTGTCAGGCTCGGCTCCTCTGAACCGATTGCGAACTTGCCGCGGCCCCACGGCTGGGGCAGTCTGACGCGCCTTGAAAGAGACTCAGACCCCTCAGCCGTTGAGGCGGAGCGAAGTGGCGTCGGTCCGTTCGTCCGTCCTTACCGGTCTTGCGATCGGTGGGCTTCTGATCCTCTATCTGTTTCCGCTCTGGGATAACCGGTTTCTGCCGCTCCTCGACGAGGGCGCCCACCTCTCCCACATCTTCATCTGGCGTCATATCGACGACGGCTGGGCGGGCCTCAGCGAGTACTACAAGCTCAGCATCGACCTCGTTCCGTACATGGTCCACTACGGTCTGAGCTATTGCCTGGCGCTATTTCTTGGCGTCGAGACGGGGCACAAGATCGTGCTCTCACTGAGCATGCTCGGGGTCCCGCTCGCCGGGCTCGGCTGGTGCGCCCGCACCGGACGAAGTCCGTGGCTGGTGGTGTTGCTTCTGCCCGGGGCCTACGGGTTCACCTGGGGCTTCGGCTACCACGCGTTTCAGATCGGGGTGTCGGTGGGGCTCCTCGGCCTCGTCGCGATCGACGCGTTCATCGAGCACCCGACGCTCCGGCGCGGTCTCCTCGCGGGCGGCCTCGGGGTGCTAACGTTTCTCTCGCATCCGGTGGCGGTCGGGCTCTTTGTGGTCGCCGCGTTTCTTTTGACGCTGCTGCAGACCCCGCGGCTAAAGACCTGGGGGCTCCTCGCGGTCGCGGGGACGCCGACCTTCGCCCTTTGTCTGTACCAAGTGTACCGGCCGAAGGAAGCGTGGCTTGGGACCCACGGAAGTGCGATCTGGGAACCATCGCAGTTCGCCTTCTTCGACAAGCTCCAGTACTCGCTGACCGAGTCGATCAATCCGGTGACCGGAACCGAAGACGCAATCGCGATGGGCGCCGTGTTCTTTGTGTTTTGCGTGCTCGCGGTTCGGGGCTTCGGCCGGTCCTTTCAGGGGTTCCTGGTGGCTCGGCGGGCCGAGAACCCGCCGCGGATTCGGCTCCGGGAGCTGTTCCGGAGGCATCGAGCGTTGGGCATGGCGGTGGCCCTCATAATTCTGTTCCTGGTGCTCCCCGCACACATCGATCGCCCGGTGTACATCTGGATCGTGGCCGGTCGGGTGCTTCCGTTCTTGGTGTTCTTTCTATTTCTTTCGCTACCGCTGGAGGCGTTGGGCCGAGAGCGTTGGCTCTATCTCCCCGCGGTGGTCGCGGTGATCGCGCTTCCCCTGATCGTCGACGGCAAGTACCGCGACTTTAATCGGAGGATGGAGCCCTTCGTGGCGATGGTGGAGCAGACTCGGGGAAAAGGGGAGGTGGTCACGCTCGTCTATCCCCCGCGCACCGATCCGGTCGTCAATAAGCTCATCTACCGCCAGACGTCGGCGTTCGTTCAGCTCTTGCGGGGAGGTTACAGTCCGATCCGCTGGGTGCACCCAAACCCCTTTCCATTCCGCCACATCAAGCAGCTTCCGCAACCCCACGACCTTTCGCCGGAACAGTTCAACGAAGCCGTCCACGGCGCGCCCTATGACTTTATTCTCGTCCGGAATGAACCGTCATCGGTGGTGGGCCCAGGAAACCCGCGCTGGCGAATCGCCGCCGACCATCCGCCCTGGCGTCTCTATGAGCGGGTGGCGCCGGCCGGCCGGCCGTCGCAGGAACCGGAAGATCCATCCACTCCATCCGAGACTGCGGAGACCTCCTTGACCGGCGTGCTCGACGCCGATGTGCTCGACGCCGATGTGCCCGAAGCGGAGCGTGAGCCCGCGACAGAGCCCCGAGCTGTCGACGTGGCGACGACGCTCGGTTCGTCGGTCCGAGCGCTCGGCATCGCGATGGAGGAAAACGAGCCCGCGAGGCCCGAACCTCCGCCCGCCCCGCCGGCGCCGGCGGGCACCGAAGCCGCACCCTAGTACCCCGTCCCGAAGGTCGGTCCGGGGTGTTGCCGGACCTCGGGGCCGATCTCGGCCGCCCGGCGAGCCCTGCACACCTCCAATGTCCGGTGGGCCGTCCGCCGCCTCGAGGTACGCCTCCATGTTCGAGGCTTCCTGGGCTTTGAGGTTGGCGAGCGCCTCACTGTTGGCCGCAATAAGCGAGGCGCGCTCGGCATCGAGCGTCTCGAGGAAAGCGCGGCGGTCCCTGTCC